>JAGWYS010000077.1 GCA_018969225.1 Gemmatimonadota bacterium
CTGGTGCTGTCGCGCTTCCACTTCGACCCGCGGGCGCTCTTCGCCGCGGCGGCGCAGGCGCAGGGCGCCGCGGTGCTCGCCCCGGGGAAGCTGGTCACCAATCCGCTCGACGCCATTTCGCTCGGGATGGCCCTGATGTTCGGCACCGCGGGGCTGCCGCACATCCTCATGCGATTCTACACGGTCCCCGACGCCGCGGCGGCGCGCGCGTCGGTGTTCCTCGCCACGGGGCTCATCGGGCTGTTCTACCTCATGACCTTCGTCCTCGGGTTCGGGGCGATGGTGCTGGTGGGCCCCGACGCCATCCGGGCCATCGACGCCGGCGGCAACATGGCGGCGCCCATGCTCGCCGAGCTGCTGGGCGGGCGCCCCTTCCTCGGCTTCATCGCCGCCGTGGCGTTCGCCACCATCCTCGCGGTCGTCGCCGGCCTCGCGCTCTCGGGGGCGGCCGCGCTGTCGCACGACCTCTGGTCCAGCGTGGTGCGGCGCGGCTCCCCGAAGCCCGGGGAGGAGCTGCGCGTGGCCCGCCTCGCGACGGTGCTGCTGGCCCTGGTGGCCATCGCGCTGGGCATCACGTTCAAGGGGCAGAACGTCGCCTTCATGGTGGGGCTCGCCTTCGCCATCGCCGCCAGCGCCAACTTCCCCGCGCTGGTGCTCAGCGTCTTCTGGCGGCGCACCACCACGGCCGGCGCCGCCGCCAGCATGGTGGTGGGCACGGTGGCCACGCTGCTGCTCATCTACCTGTCCCCGGCCGTGCAGGTGGACCTGCTCAAGCGCACGGCGGCGGTGTTCCCGCTCAAGAACCCCGCCCTCGTGACCATCCCGCTGGCATTCGCCGTGGGCATCATCGTGTCGCTCCTCCGCCCCGACCCCGCGGCCGCCGCGCGCCACGCGGCGCTCGAATCGCGGCTGCTGCTGGGGGAGGACGACGGCGCCACCGCCCGCTGAGCCGGCGCACCGTGGAGTTCGCCGCCATCAACCCGGCCACGGGCGCGACGGGCCGCCAGGAACCCGCCCTCGCCCCGGCGGCGCTGGACACGCTGCTGGATCGGCTGGCCAAGGGGCATCGCGCCTGGCGCGCCGTGCCGCTGGCGCACCGCGCCCGGTTTGCCGGTCACCTGGCGGAGGCGCTCGCCGAGGCGCTCGAGCCGCTGGCCCGGTGCGTCACCGACGAGATGGGGAAGCCGCTGGCGGAGGCGCGGGCCGAGGTGGCCAAGTGCCGCCTGCTCTGCGACACGGCGCCGGCGCTGGCGGCCGAGGCCCTGGCCCCGCGCGTGCTGCTGGATGACGGCCGCGCGCACGCCGAACTGTGGCACGAGCCGCTGGGGGTCATCCTGGCGATCATGCCCTGGAACTTCCCCCACTGGCAGGCGCTGCGCGCGGCGCTCCCGGCGCTGCTGGCGGGAAACGGAGTGCTGGTCAAGCCGGCGCCCGGCGTGCCGGCGACGGCTCAGGCGCTGACCGACGCGCTGACCCGCGCGAACGCGCTGATGGCGGCGGACGGGCTCCCGCAGGCTCCCGTCGCCGTGGCGTGCATCGCGCGCGACGCCTTGGACGCCTGCATCGCGGACCCACGCATCGCCGGCGTCACCCTCACCGGCAGCACGACGGCCGGACGCCACGTGGGCGCCGTGGCGGGTGCGCACCTGAAGCCCGTGGTGCTCGAGCTGGGCGGGAGCGATCCGTTCCTGGTGCTTCCCGACGCGGACGTCGCCCGGGCGGCCGAGGCGGCCGCCGCCGGCCGCACGCTCAACGCCGGGCAGTCCTGCATCGCGTCCAAGCGGTTCCTCGTCTGCGAGGCGGCGTACCCCGCCTTCCGCGACGCCTTCTGCGAGGCGATGGCGGCGCGCCGCCCCGCCGATCCCCTCGCGGCCGGCACGCGCCTCGGGCCCCTCGCCTCGGCGTCCGCTCGCGCGCGGTTGCAGGCACAGGTGGAGATGGCGCTGGAGGACGGCGCTCGCCTGCTGCTCGGGGGCGCCGTGCCGGAGGGGGCGGGGTGCTTCTATCCTCCGACGGTCCTTGAGCTCCCGCCCGCGGACGCGCTCGAGCGCCTCCCCCGCTGGGGCGAAGAGGAGTTCTTCGGCCCGGTCGCGCTCCTGCAGCGGGTGGCCGACGAGACGGCCGCCATCGCGGCCGCCAACGCCTCCCCCTACGGCCTGGGGGCCAGCGTGTGGACCGCCAGCCTCGACACCGCGCGGCGCGTGGCCGCGGCGCTCGAGGTCGGGATGGTCACCATCAACGACCTCGTGGTGTCCGATCCGCGCCTCCCCTTCGGCGGCGTGAAGGCCTCCGGAATGGGACGCGAACTGGGGGCGCTGGGGGCGACCGCGTTCACCAATCCGAAGGTGGTCCGGTGGGCGTCGCCTCCTCGTCCCCCACAATGAGGCGACGCCACCACGGGCGGTGATCCTCGGCGCGTCGCTCCGCCACCACCACCCGGCGCCACGCCTGCCGCATCGCGTCGGCGTCGGCAAACCGGTCTTCCACCGCCGGGGACACACCCCGCCGGATCCACTCCGCCAACGCCTCCGAGGCTCCGGGCACCAGCAGGCGCGCGGCGGCCCCAGAGGCCAGCTGGCGGGCCAGGATGCTGGCCGCGGGGCCGTCGCCAAAGGGCGGGGTGCCGGTGAGCACGAAGAAGACGATGCTGGCCAGCGCGAACAGGTCCGTGGCCGGCCCCTGCGCCTCCCCCAGCAGCTGCTCGGGTGCCGCGAAGGAGGGGGTCCCCGAGCTCCCGGTGCGCTCGTCGCCCAGCGCGTACGCAATGCCGAAGTCGCCGATCCGCCACTTCCGGTAGCGGTCGATGAGGATGTTCTCCGGCTTGAGGTCCCGGTGCACGATGCCGCTGCCGTGCGCGGCCTGCAGCGCCTCCAGCACGTCGTCCACCTGCGGGGCGATTTCCTCGAACGGGCGCGGCCCGCTGCGCGCCACCAGCTGCGCCACCGAGCCGCCCTCGGCCAGCTCCATGGTGTACCAGGTCACATCGGCGCGCGTGTCCGAATCATAAATGGGGACGATCGCCGGGTGCGCCAGCTGCGCCGCCAGCCGCGCCTCGCGCTGGAAGCGCGCCACCGCCACGTCGTCCCGCGCGATGTGCGGGTGCAGCACCTTGATGGCCACCTCGCGCGCCAGCGACAGGTCCCGCGCCCGCCACACGCTCCCGAACATCCCGCTCCCCAGCGGCGCGAGGATTTCGTAGTCGTCGGCGGTGGCCCACCGCAAGCGCGTCTCGGGGGTGTCGGGCCCCGGGCGCTCCCCCTCCGTCCCGATGAGCACCGGGCGCACCTGCACGTGACGGTCCACCTCGCGGAGCATCTGCGCCACGCTGGCGTGACGCGCCTGCGGGTCGGGATCCAGCGCCCGCGCGATCACCGTCGCCAACGCCTGCGGGCAGTCGCCCCGCAGCAGGGACAGCGGCGGGACATGCTCGCGCGGGGGCGTCTCGCCCGTGAGCATGGTGAACAGCAGTGCCGCCAGCTGCCACTGGTCGGAGGCGGGGGACGGCTGCCACCCCGCCGCGTCCCACTCGGGGGGCGTCGGGGCAAAGGCGGGGTCCGGCTGCACCCCGGCGGGGCGCGCCTCGCGGGGGAGCACCCACTCCCACCCCAGCAGCCACAGGCGGCCACCCGGGGTCAGCCACACGGTGGTTGGTGACACGGCCCCGTGCGGCGTCCCGGAATCGTGCAGGTAGGCCAGCGCGCTCCCGGCCTCCCGCAACACCTGCAGCGTGAGCGGCACCGTGTCCGGCCCCAGCCGAGCCACGCGCGACCACACCGTTTCGCCGCTGATCCACCGACGCAGATACCCGGGGCCGCGACGGCTCTCCTGGTAGGAGGCCCAGTAGTGGTAAGTGGTGGGGATGGAGGGATGATTGCGATGCGCCAGCGCCCGCGCTTCCTGCCGCAGCCACTCCCCGTGCGCCGGGTCGGGCGCGCTCACCAGCGCCAAGGACCGGCCCAGCGCGTCCACGACTTCCTGGTAGTGGCGGTGCTCGCGCTGCAGCGCCTCGTCCCCCCAGGTCCACCCCGGCGGCAGCACCCACGCCGCCAGGTGGGGCGCGGGGGATGGCGTCGGCGTGTGATCGGCGAGGCGCACCGCGGTGGTCATGCCGAAGTGTAATGCACCGGGGCGGAGGTGACCGGCTCCCATCGGGCCAGCGACAGGCGTGCGGTCGTGCCGGCCCCGGGGGCGCTCTCGAGGGAGAGCGTCCCCCCCCATCCTTCCACCAGCCGGCGGCTGATGGCCAGCCCCAACCCGCTGCCGCTGGTGCGCGTGGAAAAGTGGGGCTCGAACACCCGTGGCAGCACGTCGGCGGCCATGCCGGCGCCGTCGTCGCGCACCGCCACCACCACGCGGTCCGCCACCACCTCCACCGACAGCGTCACGGTGCGCGCCTCGGCCAGCCGGGCGTTCTCCAGCAGGTTCAGCAGCACCTTGGACAGCTCCTCGGCGCGCCCGCGCGCCAGCGGCGGGGGCGCGTCAGGTCCCGGGGTGGCCATCACCCACATCACATCCCCGTCGCTTCCCAGGCGCTCCAGCGCCACCACGTCGGCGGCCACCCGCGCGACATCCACCGCCTCGGGAGGCTCCCGACGCTCCGGCGCCGTGCCGTACCGGCTGAAGGCGCGGGCGATCCCGTCCAACCGGTCGATCTCCGCGAGCACCCGGGTCACGTTCGCGTTGAGGACCTGCGCAAAATCGCTGCGGCCATCCTGGTACGCGCGCCGCAGGTGCTGCACCCCCAGCCGCATCGGGGTCAGCGGGTTCTTGATCTCGTGCGCCACCTGCCGCGCCATCTCCCCCCACGCCAGCACGCGCTGCGCCCGCGCCAGCTCGGTCACGTCATCCACCGTGAGCACGGCCCCGCCGGTCAGCCGAGTGAGCCGCCCCCGCAGCTGGCGCCCGGCCAGCTCCAGCTCGAGCGCATCCTCCGCGGCGGTCCCCGCCAGAAACACCTCACAGCGCGCGGCCACGGCGGCCGGCAGCGGCGCCCCGGACGCCACCGCCCCGCCCTCCCCGGGCGCCGCAGGCGGCATGCCCAGCAGCTCCGCCGCCTGCGGGTTGGACAGTAACACGCGCCCGCGCGTATCCAGCGCCACCACGCCGCTGGCCACCTGCTGCAGCACCGCCGCCGTCTGCCGTTGCGACGCCTCCAACGCCGCGCGGCTCACCGCGAGGTCTCCGGCCATGCGGGTGAACGCGTCGTACACGGTGACGAACTCGCTGGCGGGGGCGGTCCCCGGAACGTGCGGCCGGCGCCCGGCGGCCAGCGCCAGCGCGGCATCCCGCAGGGTCCGCACGGGCTCGGCCAGCAACCGTGCCGCCCACCCACTCGCTGCTGCCGCCGACAGCGCGCCAAACAGCACAAGGCAGAGGGTCTGCATCCACAGGTCGGTGCGACGGGCGTCCAGCACGTAGGTCTCGCCGCGCGCCGGGGAGGCCAGCACAGGCCCCTCACCGCCCGGGGCGCCCGCCAGCTGCCGGTATCCCACCAACGCGGTCGCCCCGCCCACGCCGATGCGACGCGTCATCACGCGCCCCTCCGGAGGAAAGGCCCCGTCGGCCAGCAACCCGCCTGGCAGGAGCCGACCTAGCGGCGCCAGCGCCGTCAGCAACGAATCGCTGGCCCCGGTGAGCACCCCGCCTTCGTACAGCAGGAGGGGCGCCCCGGTGGACGACGGGGCCGCGCCGAACAGTCCGGCCTCCCGTTCGGCCTCGGCCACCCGAAGCGTTTCCCCCAGCAGCAGCGCACGGATGGCCCGGTCATCATCCTGGAGCTGGTACCACCCCCACGCACCGAACCACAGCGCCGGCGCCACGAAGAACCCCGCCAGCGCGGCGGTCAGCCGCACGCGGAACGACCGGCGCCAGCGCCGGAGGCGACGCGCCAGGAGGCGCCCCAGCGATCCGCCCGCAGCGCCCGTCACCAGCCAGAGCGCCAGCACCACCACCACATCGACAAACACCAACAGCACCCCCCGGGTGAGGAGGGCGCTCCACGAGCCCATGGGCACCTCCACCAACACCCGCCGGGCATCCGCCCCGATCCCCGACACCGCGTGGCCGCGCATCGTGGCCCCGACGCGCTCCCACGCGAGCCCCATTGTGGGGGCCTCCCCCGGGACCGCCGGCAGCAGCGCCAGCCGGAACGGGGGGGGGCCCTCCGGTTCCCCGGACACCCCCGTCAGGGTGCGGAAGGGATCCGACGGGAGCAGTCGAGTGCGCGGCGGAACGGCGATGGTCGTGACCTCCCCGGACGGACCGGGGATGGCCGCGACCAGCAGTGTTGCCGGCCCGTCCGGCACGGAACGCAGCTCGATTTCCCGGCTGACCCGCGCCAACTCGGCCACTCCGGCCTGCGCCCGCACCGTGTCCTGCACGGCCACCAGTGTCACGGCGGCCCCCGGGACGTCGCCGGACGCGGGTGTCCACTCCGCCAGACGGGCCGGGAAGCCGGCCTGCGCCAGTTCGCTGGCGGCATAGCGCCGCAGGAGCGATTCGCGCGCGCCGCCCCGACGCGGCAAGTCCCCCCAAGTGAGGGCGAGGCGCCCCAGCAGGCGGGTGGCGTTTTCGTCCAGCCGCGACAGCAGCGCCAGTTCCTGCTCGGCCAGCTGCTGCCGGGCCGCCACGGAGCTGCCCCAGGTCAACGTGGACGCGGCGCTCCCCGCCACGACCGCGGCGGCCACCAGCTGTGCGCCTCCGCGCCGCGTGAACGCCAGCGCGGCCACCGCGACCCCCCAGGGCAGGGGGTACCACGCCGGCCATTGCCCCGGAGCCCGCCAGAGGAGCGGCGCCATGGCGCCACAGGCCAGCGCCAGCAGCGGTGCCACCGCGGGCGGCACGTTGTGCCGTCCGCCGAGCGCCGCGCGACCTGCCACCGCCCCCAGCAGCAGGAGCGCCGTGGCCACCAGCGCCAACCCGAGGTGCCATCCCAGCCACAACCCGAATCCGGCGCCGTTGGAGGGCCACGTGATGCCATCGGCCAGCCACCGGAGCAGGTATGGCCCCCCCACCGCCGTGGCCGCGACCACCAGCCAGGCGACATGACGCCAGGGGCGCGGCCAAGGGGAACGCACCAGCGCCAGCAACAGGGCCAGGAGCATCACGGCCGAGACCAGCAGCCCGGCCAGCGTGGACGTGAGGGGTCCGCCGCGCGCCACGAAATAGCTGGCCGGGTCGAAGAGCGCCGCCACATTGGACAGGCTGGCGAGCGGCAGCACCGCCACCAGCGCCAGCACCCCACCGGTGACCAGCACGCGGTGTCGCGTCCGCGCGGGACGCCGCCACGCCACCACCAGCCACGGCACCAGCGCTGCCAGCAGCGCCACGCCCGTCCGCACGCGGGCCCGCTGGATGAGGTGCAGCTGGGTGGATTCCTGTGGCAGGGGCATCGCGCGGACGCGGGCCAGCCGACGCGCCCCGCTGGGAACCACCACCACCGTGCTCCCCCGGTGCACCGTGACGGAGTCGGGGGACTCCACCTCGGTGAGCCCCTCGTCGCCCTCCTGCGGCGTCAACGCGGCCAGTAGCGACTGGGCCAGCCGGTTGGCCGGGGGCAGGGCCGCCACCAACCCCACCGCCACCACCTCGCGGGCGCCGCGGCGGGCCACCGCCACCAGCGAGCTGTGGAAGGGGCCCTCCACCAGGCGCACGCCCGTCTCCGCCCCTGGCCGCACGGGGGTGCGGAATTGTCCCACCTGGGCCACGAGCCGGCCCCCGTCGTAGGCCAGCAGCGCCGTCTCCGCGCCGCGGGGACCGGCGGGGCGCGCCACCGTCGGTGGAAGCGTGTCGGTCCACGCCTCCAGCGCCTCGTTCGCGGCCTGCTGGAGCCCGCCGGCCCATGCCGTGAGAGCCCCGGCCACCTCGTCGGCACGCGCCTCCCGTTCGGCTTGCGCCCATGCCGGCCACGCGGTCTCCACGGTGCGCAGCGTGCGCGTGTCCGTCAGCGCCATGGCGGCGGCCGCGGCCAGCGCCGCCGTGGCGAGCGCGGCCGGCCAGCGCCCCCCGCCCCGACTCGGCGCCAACCACATCGCCACGAGCGCCAGGAGCGCCGCAACGGCAGCGGCGGCCGCTGGTCCCCATGACGGGTGTCCCTGCCACCACGCCACCGCCAGCAGCCCGGCCAGCGTCACCGCCACCCACGGCGCCGGCCAGCTTTCGTCCACGGGGGCGGGGGTGAAGGCGGGTGGGTTCGGGGGCATGGCAGCACTATACCCCGCGGCCGCCCGAAAGGCCCGCCCCGCCCGCAATCCGGCGATCGGGACCGGTTATCTTGAGGGATGCCCAGCCCCCGGTGGCCACGTTGTCCGCGCGGCGCCCCATGCGGAGCGACCATCGCCGCGGTGCTGGCGTGCGCCTCGCTGCCGGGCGCCCGACTGGCCGCGCAGCCGGAACGGGTCGATGTGGGCAGCTTCACGCTGCTGGTGGGAGACCGTCCGGTGGGACGCGAGCAGTTCTCCATCCAGCGCATCCCGGAGCGCGACGGCGCCGTCCTGGAGCTGCGGGCCGAGGCGGCCATCGGGGACCGGCGCACGGCGCTCCGCCTCGAGGCGGATTCGGCCGGATCCCCGGTGCGCATCAACATGGAGGAACGGGTGGGCACGTCGCAGGTACTCCGCCTGGGGGGCCAGCGGGTGCGCGGGCGGTTTGCGACGCTCTCGCGCCGGCAGGGGGGCGAGGCTGCGCGGGAGTACCTGCTCCGTCCCGGAGCGGTGGTGGTGGAGGCCGACGCCGTGCTGCTCCATGCCCTGCTCATTCCCCGCGAGCGGGTGGCAGCGGGGGAGGGGATGACGCTGCCGAGCCTGACCCCCAGCGCCAACGCGCAGGGGACCTTGCGCGTTGTGCTGGAGGCGGACCGCGACACGGTGGTCATTGCCGGGGCGCGGCGTGAGGGCGCCCGATGGCGGGTGGTGACGGCGGACGGCGAGGTCCGGACCCTGTGGGTGGACGCGGAACGGCGCCTGCTGCGGCTGGTCGTCCCCGGACGCGGCTTCGAGGCGCGTCGGGACGACGTGCCCCGGTGACGCGCGCGCCCGCTGGAAAAATGACGCTCGAGTGACGCTTACCACCCACCGTGGTGGCATTGCCCGACGTCGCGGGGCACCCCCGTCCGCCGTTCCGGTGCCTGAAACCCCGTGCTCGTCCCGGACGTACACCCCCCGGGACCTCCATCATCTACGACGACCCGAGTGCTCATGTTTGTGGTAGACAACCAGCGCCCCTGGGCGCGACGCCCCTGGGCGCGACGCCGCTTGGCGCGCTTGATCCACACGGCCCTCGCCGCGGCGGCCGGCCTCGCACTCGTGCCCTCGGGCGCGCCGCTGCGCGCCCAGCCTGCGCCGGGCGGGGCGCGGGTGCTCACGCTGGACGAGGCGCTGGTGCTGGCACGGCAGAACAACCCGGCGTTCCAGAACGCCCGCAACGCCCGCCGGACGGCGGCGGCGGCCGTCCGGTCGGCCACCGGGGCCTTCATTCCGTCGCTCAGCACCGGGTTCGGGGGGGGCTATCGCGAGGGCCGGCAGACGTTCTTCCAGGGGCAGGGGTTCGGCTCCACCAACGACCAGCTGTCCACCGACGTGAACGCGCAGGCGAGCCTGCAGCTGTCGATGGCCACGCTGAACGACCGGCGGGCGGCCGTGGCGTCCCGCGAGGCGACCGAGGCGGACATCACCGTGGCGGAGCAGACGCTGCGGGCCAACGTCACCACCCAGTATCTCGCGGCGCTGCAGGCCGCGGCGCGTGCCGCCCTGCAGGACACGCTGCTCGCCACCACCGCGGCACAGCTGCAGCTGGCGCGGGCGCGGCTGCAGGTGGGGTCCGCCAGCCAGCTGGACGTCCAGCGCGCCGAGGTGGCCGACGGCCAGCAGCAGGTGGCCGCGATCAACCAGCGCAACCAGGCGGCCATCGAGCTGGTGCGCCTGTTCCAGCAGGTCGGGGTGCCCCCCATCGACGGGGTGCGGCTGGATCCCACGCTCCCCGACGCGCCGGCGCTGGAGCTGCCGGCCCTCCTCGACCGCGCCGCGCAGGGGAATCCGCAGCTGGCCGCCTTCCGGGCGCGCGAGGAGTCGGCGCGGCGCCAGCAGGCGTCGGCCCGGGCCGGCTACTTCCCCACCCTCTCGCTGTCGGCGGGGGTGTCGGCCTTCACCAACCGCTTCACGAGCACCAGCGCCTTGCTCGACCAGAATCGCGCCACGCTGGCGTCGCAGCGGGCCTCCTGCATCCGGTCGGAGGAGGTGCGGAGCGCCGTGGGGCTCTCCAACAACCTGGCCGCCTGCTCGGGGCTCACCTTCACGCCGTCCATGGAGGCGGCCGTGGTGGCGCAGCAGGGGAAGTACCCGTTCGACTTCACCCGCAATCCCTACAGCATCAACGCGTCGCTGTCGCTCCCCCTGTTCAACGGGTTCCGCCGCGAGCAGCAGGTGGAGCAGGCCGAGGTGCAGCGGCGCAACGCGGAGAACGACGTGCGGGCGCAGGCGCTCCGCGTCACGGCCGACGTGACCGCGGCGCACCTGTCGCTGGCCACGGCCCGCCAGACGGTGGGGCTGCAGGAGCAGAACGTGCGCACCGCGCGCACCGCGCTGGCGCTGGCGCAGGAGCGCTACCGCGTGGGCGCCATCAGCCTGGTCGAGCTGCTGCAGGCGCGCGGCGACTACGAGCGCGCCGAGACCGACCGCATTTCCGCCGTGTTCGACGTGCAGCGGGCGTTCGCCGCCCTTGAGAACGCCGTCGGCCGCCCCCTCCGCTAACCCCGCCCGTCATGTCCAATTCCGCCAAGTACGGCATCGGTGCCGCCCTGCTCCTCACCCTGGGCGCGCTCGCCGCGATCGCCGCCCGCCGCGGACGCGAGAAGCCGGTGGAGGTGCGCGTCGAGGCCGTGGAGCGCCGCGACCTGGTCGCCTCCGTCGTCGCCTCCGGCCAGATCGAGCCGCGTACCAAGGTGGACGTCTCCGCCGACGTCACCGGGAAGATCGTCCGCCTCGCCGTGAAGGAGGGGGACGTGGTCAAGCGCGGGCAGTTCCTCCTCCAGATCGACCCCGAGCAGCCCACCGCCGCCCTGCAGCGCGCCGAGGCGGCGCTGGCCTCCGCCCGCGCGCAGGCCGCCCAGGCGCGCGCCAACCTCATCCAGGCGGAGCGCGGCTACGAGCGCTCCCGCAAGATCCGCGAGCAGTCGCCGGCGCTGGTGAGCGAGGAGCAGCTCGAGCAGCTCAAGACGCAGGCCGAGGTGAACAAGGCGCTCCTCGAGGCCGCCACCTTCAGCGTGGACCAGTCGGTGGCCACCGTGCGCGACGCCCGGCAGGCGCTCAACCGCACCACCATCGTCGCCCCCATGTCCGGTCGGGTCACCCGCCTCAACGTGGAGGAGGGGGAGATCGCCATCCAGGGCACCCTCAACCGCGACGCCGCCATCCTGCTGACCATCAGCGACATGAGCGTGCTGCAGACCAAGGTCAAGGTGGACGAGACCGACGTCGCCCGCATCGCCGTCGGCGACTCGGCGGTCATCGAGATCGACGCCTTCCCCGACACCACGTTCCTCGGCAAGGTGGTGGAGATCTCCAACAGCTCCGTCACCAAGGCGGCCACCGCCTCGGGGGACCAGGCGGTGGACTACGAGGTGCGCGTCGAGCTGGTCAACCCCCCGACCGACACCCGCCCCGACTTCTCCGCCACCGCCAAGATCGTCACCGCCTCGCGCGCCAAGGCGCTCAGCATCCCCATCATCGCCCTCACCGTCCGGGAGGACGAGGCGCTGCCAGGCGCCGACTCCGCCGTCACCGTGGGGCAGCAGCCGGCCAAGCAGGTGGGGAAGCGCGACGTCGAGGGCGTCTTCATCGTGGGCGCGGACGGCAAGGTCGCCTTCCGCCAGGTGAAGGTGGGGGTGGCCGGCGAGCGCCACTTCGAGGTGCTGTCGGGGCTGAAGGAGGGGGAGCGGATCGTCGCCGGGAGCTACCAGGCCATCCGCGAGCTCAAGGACGGCGCCGCCATCCGGGAGGCGGCGGACGAGAAGGCGCCGGCGGGCGCCCGGCGGACGCCGTGACCCCGGGCGAGCCGGCGCTCAGCGAGACCGGGGAGCGCCGCGCCGTCGTCGGCAGCCAGGGGGCCACCCCGGGCGCCGAGTGGGTGATCGTCACCCGCGGGCTCGCGCGCGAGTACGACATGGGCGGCGAGATCGTCCGCGCCCTGCGCGGGGTCGATTTGGCCATCCGGCGCAACGAGTACGTGGCCATCATGGGCCCCTCGGGGTCCGGGAAGTCCACGCTCATGAACCTCATCGGCTGCCTCGACACCCCCAACGGCGGCGAGTACTGGCTCAACGGCACCCTGGTGAGCCGCATGAGCGACGACGAACTGGCCCGCGTGCGCAACAAGGAGATCGGCTTCGTCTTCCAGACCTTCAACCTGCTCCCCCGCGCCTCGGCGCTCCAGAACGTGGAGCTGCCGCTGGTGTACGCCGGCGTGGGCACCGAGGAGCGCCGCCGCCGGGCCGCCGAGGCGCTGCAGCAGGTCCAGCTGGGGGAGCGCATGCACCACCGTCCCAACGAGCTCTCCGGCGGCCAGCGGCAGCGCGTGGCCATCGCCCGGGCGCTCGTCAACCGCCCCTCCATCCTCCTGGCCGACGAGCCCACCGGCAACCTCGACTCGCAGACCTCCGCGGAGATCATGCGGGTCTTCGAGTCGCTCGCCGACCAGGGGCAGACGGTGGTGATGGTCACCCACGAGCCCGACATTGCCGCGCACGCCCGCCGCGTGGTGGTGCTGCGCGACGGCGTCATTGCCAGCGACGAGACCCGCGCGCAGTACGCCGAACGCGTCGGCCTCGCGGCCGGCGCCCACTGACCGAGCCGGCGCCCGCATGAAGACCCGTGACGCTGTCGCGTTGGCGCTGGTCCAGCTGCGCGTCCAGAAGCTCAAGAGCTTCTTCACCCTCCTCGGGGTGATGATCGGCGTGATGTTCCTCATCGCCGTCGTCTCCATCGTCGAGGGGATGGGGCGCTACGTCGAGGAGGACTTCGCCGGCCGCCTGGTGGCCGCCAACACCTTCACCCTCCGGCGCTTCAGCAACGTGGGCCCGGGCGGCAACCGCGGCTTCGACGCCCGCGAGGCGCAGCGGCGCCCCTTGATCCGCATGTCGGAGGTGGATGCCGTGCGCGACGCGCTCCCGCCGGGGCTGGTGGCCAGCATCACCAACGAGACCTTCCGGTACGCCAGCGCCCCTGGCGCGCGCCCCCGCCAGGTGCAGGCGGTGGCCACCGACGCCAACTATTTCATCATCAAGAAGTACAACCTCGAGCAGGGGCGCGTGTTCTCCGACCAGGAGGTGCGCAGCGGGGCCACCGTCATCGTCATCGGAACGGAGGTCGCCGAGCACTTCTTCCCCGGGCTCAACCCGCTGGGGCGCGCCCTGCGCCTCGGGGGGATCCCCTTCACCGTCATCGGCGTGGTGGAAAAGCAGGGGTCGGTGTTCAGCTTCTCCCTCGACCGCCTCGCCATCGCTCCCTACACCTCCCCATTGGGGCGCCTCATCCGCCCCGCCAAGGACGTCGGCTCGCTCGTGGTGCAGGCCCCCAACGCCACCGCGCTCGCCGAGGGCATGGAAGCCGCCCGGGGCGCCCTCCGCGCCCGCCGCGGGCTGCGCGCCGCCGAGCCCGACAACTTCGGCCTCGTCACGCAGGACGCCGCCTTCGGCTTCGTCAAGGAGCTCAAGGGGCGCCTCATCCTCTTCGGCACCGCCCTCCCCGCCATCAGCCTCGTGGTGGGCGCCATGGTCATCATGAACATCATGCTCGTGGCCGTGGCCGAGCGCACCCGCGAGATCGGCGTGCGCAAGGCGCTGGGCGCCCGCCGCAGCGACATCCTGTCGCAGTTCCTGGTGGAGGCCGCCACCCTCAGCACGCTGGGCGCGGCCATCGGCATCGCCCTGGGGATCAGCCTGGCCAAGCTCATCAGCGCCTTCACCCCGCTTCCCGCCGCCGTCGCCCCCTGGTCGGTGGCCGCCGCCATCGTCACCGGCGCCGGCGTCGGCATCGCCGCCGGCATCTATCCGGCCAGCCGCGCCGCCCGCCTCGACCCCATCGCCGCCCTCCGGCAGGAATAGGCCATGCAGCGCCTCCTCCTCGTCTTCGAGGGCGTCGGGATGGCCTTCGACGCCATCCGCACCAACAAGGTGCGCGCCGCCCTGACCATCGCCGGCGTCGCCATCGGCGTCTTCGTGGTGGTGGCCATGGGCGCCGTCGTCACCGGCATCCGCGCCTCCTTCGAGAAGGACCTCGACGAGTTCGGGGCCACCACCTTCATCGTCCAGCGGCGCGACAACAACCTGTCCGGGTGCGACGGCACCGACGAGAAGTGCCCCGACCGCCGAAATCCCCCCCTCACCGTGGGCGAGTGGGAGATGATCGGACGGCTGCCGGGGGTGGCCACCGTCATCGGCTCCAACGGCGGCGGCGCCAACTTCGCCTACCGCAACGTGCGCGTCGACGGCGTGGGGTACGACGCCTACAGCGTGGACTGGCCCCAGATTGACGCCTCCGACATCCGCCCCGGGCGCAACTTCACCCGCACCGAGGACGCCGGCGGCGCCCCGGTGATGCTGGTCAACGACACCCTCAGCGCCCAGCTCTTCGGCGACTCCGACCCCATCGGCAAGCAGGTGTCCGTCAACGGCGTGCTGTTCACCGTCGTCGGCGTCTACGCGCCCAAGGCGGGGTTCCTCAAGACCCTCGAGGGGAAGGGCCCCGACACCCCCCGCGCCATCATCCCCCTCTTCGCCGCCATCCGCCAGCTCGACCTGGGGCGCTTCGGGCTCACCTTGTTCGTCCGCCCGAAGGCCGGGATGTCGCCGGGCGAGGTGAAGGACGAGGTGCTCGCCGCGATGCGGGCGCGCCGGGGCCTCAAGCCCGGGATGCGGAACAACTTCAACATCCTCGAGCAGGACCGCATCATGGACACCTTCAACCAGCTCTTCGGCGCCATCTTCGCCGTGGGGCTGGCCCTCTCCGCTGTGGCGCTGCTGGTGGGCGGCGTGGGTGTGGTGGCCATCATGATGATCTCTGTCACCGAGCGCACCCGTGAGATCGGCGTCCGCAAGGCGCTGGGCGCCACCGCCGGCACCATCCGCTGGCAGTTCCTGGTGGAGGCCACCACCCTCACCACCATCGGCGCCGTCATCGGCCTGCTCCTGGGCGCGCTGGTGGCCTGGGTCATCCGCACCAACAGCCCCATCCCGGCCTCGCTCCCCGCCAGCATCGTGGCCACCGCGCTGATCGCCAGTGCCGTCACGGGGATCGCCTTCGGGATGCTCCCGGCGGTGCGCGCCTCCCGCCTCGACCCCGTCGAGGCGCTGCGCCACGAATAGTCGGCGCGCGGTGCGGCGAGGCGCGGCGGGCGCGCGCCCGCGCCGCGCCGCCGCCCCCCCCCCCCCCCCCCCCCCCCCCC
>JAGWYS010000323.1 GCA_018969225.1 Gemmatimonadota bacterium
ATGCGTATTTCGGCCCATCCCGATCACCCGTTTCGGTGCAAGCCGATCACCCCTTTCGACCGACGGCGATCACCTGTTTCGGTGATCCCGATCAGGTGTTTCGGCTGATGTCGATCGCCTGTTTCGGCTGAAGCCGATACCCGGGCAAGGACGCGCCGCGAGGATCGGCTGACCGGCCTTCCCGTCAACCGCTCAGTCCAGCAGCCAACGCTGCCCGATTGGCGGCGTAGAAACCAAGGACGGCTCCCAGTGCACAGCAGGGCGGTGTGCGGCGGCTTTCGGTCATGGCCACGCGCTCCGCGTCACCAGGGCCGTCGCTAACCCCTCGCACCTCCCCCCTCACCCCCTCATCATCCGCCGGGCCACCGCGCGCTCCACATGCTCGAAGGCGTCGGCGAAGCTGTCCATCTCGTCCGCCGTCATCCCCAGCGTTTCCGCCACCGCGCGCCACGATGCCACCCCGCGTTCCACGTCCCCCAGCACCTGGGCAGCACGGGCCGGTGTCAGGCCGAAGTGACGGGCCGTCCCCATCACCGCGTCAATCGACGCCACCGGGCCCGCCGCCTCGCTGATCCACGTGCGCAACTCCCGCACCCGGTCGGGAAACGGGTTCACGTCAAAGGCGGGGGACAGGCGCCACAGCGGGCCCGCCACGTGCAGGAAGCCGTGGTTGTGCAGATGATCGTCCACGTTCGTGACGAGCACGGAGAACGCCATGCGCCGCCACAGCTCCTCCAGGTCGGCGCGCACGTCGGCGCTGTGCCGGCGAATCGCATCCGCCAGCTCGGTGTAGCTGTGTTCGCGCGCATCGCGCACCGGCACCCCCAGCAGCGTGGCGGCGGAGATGAAGTGCAGCCGGCGCTCGGCCCCCGTCACCGGGTCGGCCTCCCGGTCAAATCGGCGCACCAGCGCCACCGGCACCCCGTCGCTGTCCACGAGGCGCGCCTGTGCCACCACCATGCCTGCACGGCGCGCCAGCTGCAGCACCAGCACCTCGCCCTTGGTGTACGCGCGCTCATCCTCCACACTGGGAAACTTCCCCAGGCACAGCCCCCACCGGGGGTCGATCACGCTGCACTTGGGTCGCATCCCCCCCAGCGAAGTCCCGCGCCCCCGCAGGTATTCGAGATCCTCCACCGTCTCGGAACGGTGTTCCACGGCGCGGGTGGCCCGGAACAGCTCGGGGAGTTCCAGGAGGGGCGGCACCGAGCGGCGCCCCGGCTGTGCCGCGCGCTGACACACCCCCGCCTCATCGCGAAACCGCAGCGCCCCCAGCCGTGCCTGATCATCCACGGCCAGGAGGAAATCGAGCGCGGTCAGCACGGGAGCCATCGTTTCGCCGTGCACCACGGCGGCCCGGCGCCGCTTCGCATGGTCGCGCAGGATCACGCGCCGAGCCCATCCGTCCGGCTCGCTGTCCGCGATGGCGCCGTGAAAGCGCGAGCCCTCCGGTTCACGCCCATGCGGGGGGAACTGCGGACCCGCCATCAGCGGCAGCGTGGGCTCCACCTCATGCGCGTCCGCCGCCGCCAGCCATGCAGCGGCATACTCGAAGGCGGCATGTTCACGCCGTCCCTCGTGGGTAAACCGCAGGGTTCCCACCACCATGTCCCCCAGCAGGACCTCAAGGCGCCGCTGCGTGGCCGCCACCGCGCCGCTACTTGGGTTGCGGGGTGCGCTTGGGGCGCACCCGCTTGGGGAGCGCGGCCACCGCCAGGTCGGTGCCCATCACGTCCGCGCGCGGCTCCACCGCATGCTCCAGCACGCGCCAATCCAACCCCAACACGTAGAGCGCCATGACATACGTCCCCATGGCCACCGTGGGATCCCCCTGTTCCACTCGGCGGTAGGTCTGTCGCCCCACCCCAATCCGCTCTGCCATCATGTCGGCGGTCAGCAGCCGTCGGCGGCGAGCCACACTGATGCCGCGCCCCATGGCCGCCAGCGAGCGCCGGACCGGAGCCGGAAGGATGTCGGCAGTTGGCATCAATGAATGATATATACGCTTCCGAATGATGTAAAGCGCTATAAAAGCGCTGTTATCTGGTCTGGCAGGTCGAGCAGGGCACGGCGTGTACGCCAGGTGTGGAACAGGCTCGATGCAAGACGTTCCGGTATGATGAATGTCCGGACCTCCGCGGCCTCACCTGCTACAACACCAGGTCCCCCCCGGGATCCCCTTTTCGCAACCTCCCCAGCCGCTCCCTCGCGTCGGCCAACCGCCGCGCCTTCTCCGCCGCATCCCGCACCGCCTCTCCCCACACCGGCGCTCCCCCCCGCACGGGCACCCGCAGCACATCCCCCTCGGCGCACCCGCGCGGCAGCTGCCGCACCGGCACCTCCACTGCAGCGCCCTGGTCGGGGACCAGCACGGCCAGCCGCTCCCCGTCCCCCTCGATGCGATCCACCACGTAGAGGCGATGGGCGTCGGCGCGGGTGTTCATGAGCGGTACCTGTTGAGGGTCTGCGAAAG
>JAGWYS010000078.1 GCA_018969225.1 Gemmatimonadota bacterium
TCCGGCACCGTCTCGTACACGTACGTCGGCATCGCCCCTCCTCCCTGCGGCATGAAAGGTTTCCCTGCAAGTTAGCGTGTCCGCCTCCCGCCTCCGACGCCCGTCCGTCACCGCTTCGCCGATGCGCCGCACCCTCCTCCCCCTCCTTGCCGCCCCGCTCACCCTCGGCGCGCAACCGGCCCCCCTCCCCGACTACGCCGCCGCCGCCGATCGCGTCTTCGCCCCGTGGAACTCCACCCACACCCCGGGGTGCGCCGTGGGGATCAGCCAGGGCGGCGAGGTGCGCTTCACGCGCGGCTACGGCATGGCCGACCTCGCCGGCGGGCGCCCCATCACCCCCGCCACCATCCTCGAGTCGGGGAGCGTGGCCAAGCAGTTCACCGCCACCGCGATCCTGCTGCTGGCGCAGGACGGCGCCCTCACCCTCGAGGACGAGGTCCAGCGCTTCATCCCCGAACTCCCCCGCTACGGGCGCCCCCTCACCATCCGCCACCTGCTCACCCACACCAGCGGCCTCCGCGAGTGGAGCAACCTCGTGGCATGGCAGGGGTGGCCCCGCGGGACGCGCGTGCACGACCACCCGTACGTGCTCGACCTCATCACGCGCCAGCGGCAGCTCAACTACCCCGTCGGCGACTTCTACTCCTACACCAATTCCGGCTACCTGCTCCTCCGCACCGTGGTGGAGCGCGCCAGCGGGCTCCCCTTCGCGGCCTTCACCGAGCGGCGCATCTTCGCCCCGCTGGGGATGCGCGACACCCGCTGGCGCGACGACCACACGCGCCTCGTCCCCGGGCTCGCGCAGGCGTACCGCCCCGTCCCCGGCGGGTGGGCCCTCGACATGCCGTGGGACAACATCGTCGGCGCCGGCGGGTTGCTCACCACGGTGGGCGACTGGCTGCGGTGGAACGACGCCCTCACCCGGCGCGCGCTGGGAAGCGTGAGCGACTCGCTGGTGCGCCCCATGCGCCTCACCAGCGGGCGCACCATCCACTACGCGCTGGGGCTCATGCTCGACCGGTACCGCGGGCTCCGGGAAGTGGCGCACTCGGGGTCCACGGCGGGGTACAGCACCAACCTCGCCCGCTACCCCGAGGCGGGAGATCTCTCCATCGCGGTGCTGTGCAACGCCGCCGGGGCACCGGGGGTGCAGTACACCCGGGCGCTGGTGGACGCGCTGGTGCCGGGGCTTCCCCGCGCCGAGTCCCCCGCGGCGGGGCGCGCGGCGCCGGCGCGACTGGCCGCGCTGCGCGGGCTGTACCGGGACACCCGCACCAGCGCCCTGGTGCGTCTCGACACCGCGGGCGGGGCGCTGCGCCGCCTCCCCGGGGCGCCCCTCAGCCCGCTGGCGGACGGCGGCTTCCTCCTGGGCACCACCCGGGTGGCCTTTGACACCGTCGCCGGCGGCGCGCCCGTGGCCATGCGCCAGGCCACCGACGACGGCGACACGCTCACGTACCAGTACATGACGGCGGCCCCCTGGACCCCCACGACGGCGCAGCTGGCCGCCCTGGCCGGGCGCTACCGCAGCGACGAGCTGGACGTCACCCTCACCGTCACCGTGGCCGACGGGCGGCTCGCGGTCAGCACGCGGGCCGGCATGCAGGACGCGTTGACCCCGGCGTGGACCGACGCCTTCACCGCCAATGGGGAAACGGTCTGGTTCACCCGCGACCGCGCCGGACGCGCGACGGCCCTGCACGTGGGGAGCTCCCGGGCCTGGCAGATGACCTTCACCCGCCTGGCCCCGCGCGAGGAGCCCCGCTGAGGGGTGCAGGCGGGGCGGCTACCCCCGGGCGCCGCGCAGTGTCGTCCCCAGCCGCCCCGCCAGCCGGTCCAGCACCGCCGCCGCCGGCAGCGGCGACTCCCCCGGCTGCGCCACGATCACCCCCGCCAGGCGTCCGCCCACCACCAGCGGCAGGCACGCGGCGTCCCCCGCCCCGCCCAGGTGCTCGCACCGCAGCGGCGATCCCGCCCCCTGCACATGCGTGCGCTGCGTGCGCAACGCCCAGCACGACTCCGCCGGCAGGAACTCGCCCCCGTCGGGCGGCGCGGGGTGGCGCCAGTACTCCACCGCCTCCTCGCCGCGCACGTACAGCGACGCGCGCACCCCAGGCAGCAGCGCGCCCAGGCTCCCCACGATCACGTCGTGCAGCTGCGTCGGCGTGGCGCAGTGCTGCACCAGCTCCGCCAGCTGCCCCAGCGCCATGTCGGCGGAGCGTTCGCGGCTCAGCTCCTCCAGCTGGTGCTCCAGCTGCCCCTTGGCCTGCTGCAGCGCCGCCTCCGCGCGCCGCTGGTCGGTGAGGTCGCGCAGGCTCACCACCACCGCCGCCACCGTCGGGTCGCCCAGCAGGTTGATGCCGCGGCATTCGAACTGCCGCAGGTGGCCCGTGGCGATGCGGATCGCCATCCCCCAGCTGCTCCGCGCGCCGCGGAACGCCAGCAGCTCCTCCAGCGCCTTCCGCACCGCGGCGCGCTCCTCGGGGAGCGCCCACTCCACGAACGGCTCGCCGGGGAGCAGCGCCTCCGGGCGCCCCAGCAGCCGCGCCATGCTGCCGGACACCGACGCAATCGCCAGGTCGGGGCCCAGCGTCACCATCCCCTCCGACGACAGCGAGCCCAGCGTCGCCTGTCGCGCCAGGGCCGCGGTGAGCCCCGCCTCCGCCTCCCGCGCCCGCGTCACGTCCACGAACGACGCGTACACCAGCGATCCGGGGGCGTCCCCCAGCCGACCGGCCTCCACGTCGATCCAGGTGAGCGAGCCGTCCGGCTTGTGCACCCCCATGAGGTCGCGCTCCACCTGACCGCTGCGCAGGGCGCGCATCGCCGGGTGCTCGCTCCCGGGAAACGGCGAGCCGTCACCGCGGATGCTCCGCCACCGCGGGTCGATCGACGTGCGCCCCACCATCTGGTCCATCGTGAGCCCCAGGATCGCCTGCGCCGCGTCGTTGGCGTGCAGGATGCGCCCGTCGGCCGCCTGCACCACGAGCCCCACCGGCAGCTTCCGCAGCAGCGCCGCCGCCACCGACTGCCGCGCATCCAGCGCCTGCGCCAGCGCGGCGTCGTCCGACAGGTCCACCATGCTCACCGCCACCAGCGGGGGCGTGCTGTCGGGGACGTGATAGATCCGCGCCAGCGCCGAGAAGGGGGTGCCATCCAGCCGCTGCCCCGCCACGGGGCGCCGCCCGCCCCCCATCGCCTGCGACGTCACCGGGGTGCCCGCAAACGCCGCCATGTGGGACGCGTGGGCGTCGCGCAGCCCCTCGGGGAGCAGGTCGTCCACCAGCCGCCCCACAAGCCCGGGGACGGGCGCGCGGAACACCCGGTGCGCCACCGCGTTGGCCGCCACGATCCGCCGGTCCCCGTCGCACACGATCAGGCACTCCTCGGCCTGCGCCAGCACCAGGTCGGCCGTCAGCTCCAACCAGCGCGCCTGGGTGGCGGATCCGGTGGTCATGCCGCCCCCCCCGCACTGTTGGCGGGCACCGCCGCCAGCGACCCCGGGGCGAAGGGCGGCGTGGACATCGGCGTCCGGGCACCGGTCACCTCGTCCGGCTCCGCCGAACCGTCTGCTCCCGGCTCCGGCACCGCCGGGGCGCCATGGGCCGGCGTCAGCGCCAGCGGCGGCGTTGCCTCGCTCCACACGCACACCCGGTTGCGCCCGCTCCCCTTGGCCGCGTACAGCGCCTGGTCCGCGCGCCGCCAGTGCGTCTCGATCCCCAGGGCCATCCCCGCGGCATCCACGTGCGCCAGCCCGATGGAGGCGGTACACCGCAGCGTCCCGCCGGCCAGCCACGTCCCCTCCACCGCGGCCCGCAGCTTTTCGGCGAGCTGTTCAGCCACCCCGCGCTCGACGTTCCGCAGCACGACCATGAACTCCTCCCCGCCCACGCGGGCCAGCACGTCGGTGGCCCGCAGCCGCTGGCGCACCAGCGCCGCCAGCCCGGCCAGCACCGCATCCCCGGTCTCGTGCCCGTGCACGTCGTTGATGCGCTTGAAGTGGTCCAGGTCCAGCATCAGCAGCGCGAATGCGCCGCCCCCCCGCTCCAGGCGGTGCATCGCCACCTTGAGCTCGCGCTCCAGCTGGCGGCGGTTGATCGCCCCCGTCAGCGGGTCGCGCAGCGCCTGCTCCTCCAGCGTGTGCCGCAGCTGCAGGTTGGCCAGCACCGCCGAGAACTGCCGCGCCTCCTCGCGGAGCGCCGCCTGCGCCCCCTCCCGCTGCGTGTCGCCGCCCTCGCGTCCGGGGAGCGGCGACGACAGCACCGCCACCACCCGGGTCCCGTCGCTCAGCGGGGCGCAGCACCAGTCGCCCTCCACCCCCGCAAGGTGGGCGCACCGCACCCCTCCCGTCACGCTGGTGAACGGCTGCCCGGTGGTGTACCCCCAACACCCGGCCAGGTCGATCCCCACGCACCCCGGCGGGAGCGCGTCCGGCTCGCCGCTGCGCCCCCGGTCGGTGGCCCGGGGCACCAGCAGCTGCATGGCATGGCCCCCGAACACGGTAGGGAGCAGCGCGCCGATCACCGCCAGCGCCTCGCGCACCGTGCGGCTGGCCGCCACGTACGCCGCCGCCTCGCTGATGCGCGCCGTCTCCGTCATGCGCCGCTGGAGCCCCGCCAGCTCCGCCTCCAGCGCGGCCACCCGCGTCCGGTCGGCCGCCGCCTGCCGCGCCTCGCTCAGCTCCAGCCCCACCGCCACCCACCCCGCCGTGCGCCCCTGCCGGTCACGCAGCGCGCACATCGCCACCCGCATCGAGTAGCGCACCCCGGCCAGCGAGACGTAGGTCCACTCGCGCTGGTCGCGCCCGCCCGCGGCGCGCGCCGGCGCCACCAACTGGTCGAACGGGGGGAGGCCGTCCAGCTCCTGATGCGGGGCGGCCGCCGCCGCCAGCTCGGCCGGGTCGTGGAACGTCGCCAGGTTGGTGGAGCCCTCCAGCGACGTCGCCCCCAGCAGGCGGGCCGCCAGCGGGTTCATGTAGCGGATCGCCCCCTGCGCGTCGGTGGTGATCACCGTCAGCGCCACCGCGTCGAACACCGCCTCGGAGAGGTTGGCCCACCACTGCACCTCCCCCTCCAGCGCGATGGCCCGCCCGCGCCGCTCCTGCAGGTGCACCATCCCGGACAGCGCGCTCACCAGCGGCTCCAGCAGCGACTCCCACCCCGGCTCGTACCCCCCGGGGCGGTTGGCCAGCAGCAGCACCCCCACGGCACCGTTCCCCCCGGTGCCCATCATGGGCAGCGCCATCAGGCTGTGCACCGGCACCGGCAGCTCGGTGGCCAGCGGCACGTCGGGGCCGGGCGCGACCCGCACGGGCTGCGACGCCGTCACCGCCGCGCCATAGGGTGCCTCCAACTGCTCCAGGAACGGCGGCATCGAGCGCACCGCCAGGTCCGTGGTGGCCCACCCCTGCACCACCAGCGCCGGGGCCGCCCCGTCGCGCGGCTGCAGCGTGGCCACCGCCCCCAGCGTGCTCTCCGACACCGCCAGCAGCCGCCGCAGCATCCCCTGCAGCACCGGCGGCGTGAGCCCGTCGGTGATGTACGCCCGCTGCACCTCCGACATCGCCTCCAGCACCGCCGTGCGCCGCGCCAGCGCCTGGTCGCGCTGCTGCGTCTCGGTGATGTCCTGCGCGATGGCCAGGATGGTCCCGTCGTGCGGGGCGTTGGCGTGCCACTGGAAGGTGGCCCACCGGCCGTCCTTGCGCCGGTAGCGGTTCACGAACCGGATGCTCGCCTCCCCGCGCCCCAGCCGCTCCATCTCCGCGAGCGTGGCGGGGACATCCTCGGGGTGCACGAAGGCCAGGAACGGCGAGGCGGTGAGCTCGGCGGGGGTCCACCCCAGCGTGCGTTCCCACGGCCCCCCGACGCTCGTGAAGCGTCCCTGGAGGTCGGCGAGGCACAGCAGGAGCGGCGCCTCGTGGAAGAAGCGGCTTTCCAGCAGCTCGCGCATCGAGCGCCCGTCGGGCGCGGAGTCCGTTGCCTGCATCACCGCCACGCCGTGGTTTCCCCGCTGCCCCGCCCTGGGGCTCCCGCGATATTATCAGGACTTCGGCTGACGCGCAGGGCCCGGCTTCGCGTGCCGCCCCCCGCCTTCCACCCACCGTCCTGTGCCCGTTCGGTTCCCTGATCGCCGCGCCATCCGCTGGCTTCCCGTCTGCCTCGCCGCCGCCTGCGGGGCGCCCCCAGCCGAAGGCACCCCCGCCACCGCGGTCGCGCGCCTGTACGCCACCCTCGACTCGGCCCCGGTGTTCGGGGCCCCTTCCGACGAGGAGCTGCGGCGCCTCGCCCCCTTCCTGTCCGCCGACCTCACCGACCTGCTCCGTCAGGCGCGCGCGCTCCGGGAGGCGGCCGCCACCCTCGCCCCGCAGGAGAAGCCTCCCTTCGCCGACGGCGCGCTGTTCACCAGCCTCTTCGAGGGGGCCACCGCCTACGCCGTCGGGCGCGACTCAGTCGTGCGCGATCCCAAGGGCGCCATACCCGACGACTACGCCGACCACCTTGTCACCGTGCGCTTCACCCACGCCGCCCCCGGCGACACCGCCCGGTGGGAGGACCAGGTGCTGGTGACGCGCAGCGGCAACCGGTGGGTGGTGGCCGACATCCGGTATGGCGGGCGGTGGGATTTCGCCGCACAAGGCTCGCTGGTGGGGAATCTCCGGGCGGCGCTCACCCCGCCAGCCCCGTGAGCCCCGTCGCCTCGCCTCCACCCACGCCACCCGTGCCCCGCCCCGTCGTCCTCATCACCGGCTCCTCCACCGGCATCGGCGCCGCCTGCGCCCGGCTCTTCGCCCAGCGCGGGTGGGACGTGGGCGTCACCACGCTGGGCGACCACACCGCCCCGCTCGCGGAGGCGGTGGCCGCCGACTGTCGGCAGGCTGGGGGCGCGGCATGGATCCTCCCCCTCGACGTCCGCGACGACGCCGCCTGCCGCCGGGCGGCCGACACCCTGCTCACCCAGGCCGGCCGCCTCGATGCGCTGGTCAACGGCGCGGGGGTCACGCGGCTGGTCCCGCACCACGACCTCGAGGCGCTCACCGAGGAGGACTTCACGCGCACCTACGACGTGAACCTCGTGGGCACCTTCCGGATGATCCGGGCCTGCCGCGCCGCCTTGGCCGCGGCCCGGGGGAGCGTGGTCAACCTGGCGTCCATCGCCGGCGTGAGCGGGGTGGGCTCCTCGGTGGCCTACGCCGCCTCCAAGGGCGCCGTCATCACCCTCACCAAGTCGCTGGCCCGGGCGCTGGCGCCGGACATCCGCGTCAACGCCATCGCCCCCGGCTACGTGGCCGACGGGCTCCTCAGCCGCACCGTGTCCCCGGAGGTGTTGGCCGAGGTCGAGCGCGCCTACCGCGACACCCAGCCCATCCCGCAGCTCATCGCCCCCCGCGAGATCGCGGCGCTGGCGTACTACCTCGTGGCGGAGACGTCGGGGATGACGGGGGAAGTGGTGCGGCTCGACAACGGGCTGCACCTGCGCGGCTGACCGTCCCGGGTCGCGGGGGCGCCTCCGCCCCTGATTTTCCAGAAGACGGCATCCATGGCGCCTTCGTGACGCCGTGGTGACGCCCCCGTGCGGTCGGGGGATTGCCCACCAAACCCAGCCACGCGATCTTTTCCGGGTTGGCCAATCGACCCCGGCAGACGGGGAGTCGAGGAAGCAACGCTCATCGGGGCGACCTGAGGCGTTGCCCCCGCACTCCTCCCCACTGCCGGGATTTTTCATGACCGGAAACCTTGCCCTCTGGCTGGCGCTCGCCGGCGGCGTTGTCGCCGTCGCCTACGGCGTCTGGGCCCGCGGCTGGATCCTTGCCCAGGACGCGGGCAACGCCCGCATGCAGGACATCGCCGGCGCCATCCAGGCCGGCGCCTCCGCCTACCTGTCGCGCCAGTACAAGACCATCGGCCTCGTCGGCGTCGTGCTGGCCGTCATCATTGCCGTGGCCCTCGAGGTCAACACCGCCGTCGGCTTCGTCCTCGGCGCCGTCCTCTCCGGCGCCTGCGGCTTCATCGGGATGAACGTCTCGGTGCGGGCCAACGTGCGCACCGCCCAGGCCGCCACCCGCGGCATGGCCCCCGCCCTCACCGTCGCCTTCCGCGGCGGCGCCATCACCGGCATGCTCGTGGTCGGCCTCGGCCTCCTCGGCGTCACCGGCTTCGCCTGGTACCTCATGGCGCGCGCCCAGGGCGCCCCCCTCGAGAGCACCCTCGGCCCGCTCATCGGCTTCGCCTTCGGCTCCTCCCTCATCTCCATCTTCGCCCGCCTGGGCGGCGGCATCTTCACCAAAGGCGCCGACGTCGGCGCCGACCTGGTGGGGAAGGTCGAGGCCGGCATCCCCGAGGACGACCCGCGCAACCCCGCCGTGATCGCCGACAACGTCGGCGACAACGTCGGCGACTGCGCCGGCATGGCGGCCGACCTCTTCGAGACCTACGCCGTCACCCTCATCGCCACCATGGTGCTGGGGGCGCTCATGGTGCCGAATGCCGCCGAGGCCGCGGTCATGTACCCCCTCGCGCTGGGCGGCGTGTCGGTCATCGCCTCCATCATCGGCTGCTTCTTCGTCCGCGCCACCCCCGGCATGACCAACGTCATGCCCGCGCTGTACAAGGGGCTCGCCGTCGCCGGCGTGCTCTCGCTGGGCGCCTTCTGGTTCGTCACCGCCCAGGTCGTCCCCGACGACGCCATCCAGGGCGCGGGCACGCAGCTCCGCCTCTTCGGCGCCTGCGCCGTGGGGCTCGTCCTCACCGCGGCGCTGGTGTGGATCACCGAGTACTACACCGGCACCCAGTACGCGCCGGTGAAGCACATCGCGCAGGCCTCCACCACCGGCCACGGCACCAACATCATCGCCGGCCTCGGCGTCTCCATGCGCTCCACCGCGTGGCCGGTCGTGTTCGTCTGCCTCGCCATCGGCGCGGCGTTCATGCTGGCCGGCCTCTACGGCGTGGCCGTGGCCGCCATGTCCATGCTCTCCATGGCCGGCATCGTCGTGGCGCTCGACGCCTACGGCCCCATCACCGACAACGCCGGCGGCATCGCCGAGATGTCGGAGATGCCCCCCAGCGTCCGCGACATCACCGACCCCCTCGACGCCGTCGGCAACACCACCAAGGCCGTCACCAAGGGGTACGCCATCGGCTCCGCCGGCCTGGCCGCGCTGGTGCTCTTCGCCGACTACACGCACACCCTCGAGAAGAACGGCCTCGCCACGTCGTTCGACCTGTCGGACCCCATGGTGATCGTGGGGCTGTTCATCGGCGGGCTGATCCCGTACCTGTTCGGCGCCATGGCCATGGAGGCCGTGGGCCGCGCCGCCGGCAGCGTGGTGGTGGAGGTGCGCCGCCAGTTCAAGGAGATCAAGGGGATCATGGAGGGGAAGGCGCGCCCCGAGTACGGCAAGGCGGTGGACATGCTCACCATCGCGGCCATCAAGGAGATGATCAAGCCGTCGCTCCTCCCGGTGGCGGTCCCGGTCATCGTCGGCCTCGCCCTCGGCCCCAAGGCGCTCGGCGGGCTGCTCATGGGCACCATCGTCACCGGGCTGTTCGTCGCCATCTCCATGTGCACCGGCGGCGGCGCCTGGGACAACGCCAAGAAGTACATCGAGGACGGGCACTTCGGCGGCAAGGGCTCCGACGCCCACAAGGCCGCCGTCACCGGCGACACCGTGGGCGACCCGTACAAGGACACCGCGGGGCCGGCCATCAACCCGCTCATCAAGATCATCAACATCGTGGCGCTGCTCATCGTCCCGCTGGTGGCGCGGTTCCACCAGTAGGGGGCCCGGGCGCGCCAACGGCAACTGGAACTGCACCTGCTGGAACTGGAACTGCAACTGCAACTGCAACTAGGCCCTGGTTGCAGTTGTCGTTGTAGTTGTAGTTGAGGTTGTAGTTGGGGTTGTAGTTGGGGTTGCAGTTGCAGGTGTAGTTGGGATTGCAGGTGTAGTTGGGGTAACAGTACATGGTTGCAGTGCCGCTTCCAGTTCCGGGTGCGGTCCCGGTTGGAGTTGCGGTGACTGCTACGACTCGGGGGGCGGTTCCGCATGGATCCGCCCCCCGTTCGCATCCCGGCGCCGTCGCCTCAGCCGATCGGCGTCCCCGGCCCGGCCACCCGCTTCACCAGCTGGTACAGGAAGTCCAGCCCGTCGTAGAACGACTTGATCCGCAGCTTCTCGTCGCGCCCGTGCGCGTTCGTCTCCCCGGGGGCCGAGAAGATCCCGCTCACGCCGTACGTGGGGATCCCCTCCGCGCGCAGGAACCGCCCGTCGGTGGCGCCGGTGGACATCGTGGGGATCACCGGCACGCCGTTGAACAGCTGCTTCGTGAGCGCCGTCGTGGCCGCCAGCAGCTCCGGCTGCACCGCGCTGGGCTTGGCCCCGTACCGCTCGCCGCGGTCGCGCACCGTCACCTTCACCCCGGGATCGCCGAAGATCCGCTCCAGCGTGGCCTGCACCTCGGCCGCGGTGGAGGTGGGGACGATGCGGCAGTTCACGTTCGCCGTGGCCGTCTGCGGCAGCGCGTTGTCGGCGTGCCCCGCCGCCAGCCGCGTGGCCACGCAGGTGGTGCGCAGCATCGAGGCGTAGCGCGGGTCGGTGCTGATGGTGGCCGCCGCCGCCGAGTCGGCCGGGTTGGCCACCAGCGCGCGCATCGCCGCCGCCAGCGACGGCATCTCCACCTTGGCCGTCTCGCGGAAGAACGGCGTGGTGATCTCGTTCAGCGCCACCGGGAAGGTGAACCGCTCCAGCTTCCCGATCGCCTGCGCCAGCTGGTAGATGGCGTTGTCCTTGCGCGGCACCGACGAGTGCCCGCCGGTGTTGAGCACCGTGAGCGTGTAGTTCACCGGCACCTTCTCCGCCGCCTGGATGGAGTGGAACGCCGGCTGGTCGTCCATCAGCGTGCCGCCGCCCCCCTCGTTGATGGCGTACTCCGCGTCGAGGAGGGCGCGGTGGTTGGCCAGCAGCCACGCCACGCCGTTCCGGTTGCCCCCCTCCTCGTCGGCGGTGAGCGCCAGGATGAGGTCGCGCTCGGGGACCCACCCCTCCGCCTTGTAGCGCAGCAGGTTGGCGGTGAAGATCGCCGCCATCGACTTGTCGTCGGCCACCCCGCGCCCCAGGAAGTAGCCGTCCTGCTCCACCATGGCGAACGGGTCGCGCGGCCAGTCGCTGCGCAGCGCCGCCACCACGTCCAGGTGCGCCAGCAGCAGGATCGGCTTCCCCTTCCCCTTGCCGCGGTAGCGCACGATCAGGTTCTTCTTGGCGGGGGCGTCGGCGGGGCCCAGCAGGTGGATGTCCCCCTCGGGGAACCCGGCGCTGCGGAAGCGCGCCGCCACCGCCTCGGCGGCCCGGGTCACCGACCCCACCGAGTCCACGGTGTTGATCTCCACCATCTCCTTGTAGATGGCGCGCGCGGCCTGCTGCTGCGGGGTGAGCGTGGTGGGCGCGCCGGGCGCGGGGCGGATCAGCTGGGCGGCGGCGACGGCGGGGAGGGCGCAGGTCAGCGCCAGCGCGGTCAGGGCGGGCGCCACGGCGGTGGCGGGGCGGGAGAGGCGAGGCATGGGCGGATGGTCCGGGAGAAGGCCGAAGCGGACACCCCGGCGCGCCGGGGGCTGGCGCCAACCTACGCCCCCCCGGGGGCGCGTCAACCGCTTCCCGGCCGGCCGTGCTGCGGGCGGCTCCCCCGTGTGCCATCTTTTGGGCGGTTGCCCCTTCCGGACCTCCCGCCCGCGCCCGCCCATGACTGCCACCATCCCCGCCGCCGCCGACTTCGCCGCCGATCCCGTCACGGCGCACGCGCTCAACCTCGAGCCGCTGTGGCTGCCCTTCACCGCCAACCGCGCCTTCAAGCAGGCGCCGCGGCTCATGGTGGCGGCCCGGGACATGCACTACACCACCCTGGACGGCCGCCAGGTGCTGGACGGCATCGCCGGCCTCTGGGCGGTGAACGCCGGCCACTGCCGCGCCCCCATCGTGGAGGCCATCCAGCGGCAGGCCGCCCGCGTGGACTACGTCACCGGCTTCCAACTGCAGCACCCCGACGCCTTCGTGGCCGCCGACAAGCTGGTGCAGCTGGCCCCCGACGGGCTCGACCACGCCTTCTTCGTGAACAGCGGCTCGGAGGCGGTGGACACCGCGCTCAAGATGGCGCTGGCCTACCACCGCGCCCGCGGCGAGGCGGCGCGCACCCGCTTCATCGGGCGCGAGCGCGGCTACCACGGCGTGGGCTTCGGCGGCATCTCGGTGGGCGGCATGGTGGCCAACCGCCGCACCTTCAGCGGTGCGCTCCTCCCCAACGTGGACCACCTCCCCAGCACGCACCTGCCGCAGCAGAACGCCTTCTCGCGCGGGCAGCCGGCGCACGGCGCGCACCTCGCCGACGCCCTCGAGCAGCTGGTGCTGTTCCACGATCCCTCCACCATCGCCGCCGTCATCGTGGAGCCGGTGGCCGGCTCCACCGGCGTGCTGGTGCCGCCGGTGGGGTACCTGCAGAAGCTGCGCGAGATCTGCACGCGCCACGGCATCCTCCTCATCTTCGACGAGGTCATCACCGGCTTCGGCCGCACCGGCGCCCCCTTCGCCGCGCAGACGTTCGGCGTCACCCCCGACCTCATGACGGTGGCCAAGGCGCTCACCAACGCCGCCGTCCCCATGGGCGCGGTGCTGGCGTCGAAGCAGGTGTACGACAGCTGCATGACCGGCCCCGCCAACGCCATCGAGTTCTACCACGGCTACACCTACTCGGGGCACCCGCTGGCCTCGGCCGCCGCCATCGCCACGCTGGACCTCTTCCAGGCGGAGGGGCTCTTCCAGCGCGCCGTCGAGATGGCCCCGTACTGGGAGGAGGCGGTGCACGCCCTGCGCGGGCTCCCGTACGTCATCGACATCCGCAACATCGGCCTCGTGGCCGGCGTCGAGCTGCAGCCCGTCCCCGGGCAGCCCACCGCGCGCGCCGTCGAGGTGTTCAAGCGGTGCTGGGAGCGCGGGGTGCTGGTGCGCACCACCGGCGACACGGTGGCCATGTCCCCGCCGCTGATCATCTCGCGCGCCCAGGTGGACGAGCTGGTGGGCACCCTGGCCGACGTGTTGCGCACCCTCCCGTAGGTCCAACCCCAACCCCATCTCCAACTCCATCTCCATCTCCATCTCAATCTCCATCTCCATCTCCCCCCCTTGCCAACCCCGCCCACCCCCGCTATAGCTTAAAGATCATGTCGTCCACCACCCTCCTCCTGCTTACCCAGCCGGGCGCGCCCGTAGGCGCGCTCGGCGTACGTGTATGCAGCATGGGGATGGGATCGGAGCGCGCGCCCTAGCGGCGCGCCCGCGCCACGGCCGCCGCAGGCGGCTCGCGACGTCCCAACGCCCCACCCCTCCCGGGTTGGGGCTTTTTCGTGTCCCCCACCCCGCGTTCCCCGCTCACCGCCCTCTCCCGCTTCGCCCATGGCCGCCATCGCCCCGCCCTCCGCCCACAGTCGCACCGGCGCGCAGATCCTCTGCGACGCGCTCCTGCGCGAGGGGGTGGACGTCTGCTTCGGGATCCCCGGCGGCGCCATCATGCCCTTCTACCACGCGCTCTGGGAGGTCCGCGACCGCCTCCGCCACGTGCTCTGCCGCCACGAGCAGGGCGCCGGCCACGCCGCGCAGGGGTACGCGCGCGCCAGCGGCAAGGTGGGGGTGTGCGTCGCCACCTCCGGCCCGGGGGCCACCAACCTGGTCACCCCCATCGCCGACGCGTTCATGGACTCCACGCCGCTGGTGGCCATCACGGGGCAGGTGGCCAGCCACCTCCTGGGCACCGACGCCTTCCAGGAGATCGACTTCACCGGCATCACCATCCCCATCACCAAGCACTCGTACCTGGTCACCGACGCGCACGACATCCCGCGGGTGGTGCGCGAGGCCTTTCACCTGGCCGCCACCGGGCGCCCCGGGCCGGTGGTGGTGGACATCACCAAGGACGCGCTGCAGGCCCGCATCGTCCCCGACTGGGACGTGGAGATGGACCTCCCCGGGTACACCGCGCACCGCGAGCCCGACGCGCGCGCCATCGCGCAGGCGGCGCGCCTCCTGGCCGGCGCGCAGCGCCCGCTCATCATGGCGGGCAACGGCGTCATCCAGTCGGGGGCCCACGACGCGCTGCGCCTGCTGGCCGAGCGCACCGGGATCCCCGTGGTCACCACGCTGCACGGGCTGGGCGCCTTCCCCGACGGCCACCCCCTCGCCCTGGGGATGCCCGGGATGCACGGCGCGGTGCACGTCAACCGCGCCATCCAGGCGTGCGACGTGCTGCTGAACGTGGGCGGGCGCTTCGACGATCGCGTCACCGGCAAGGCCGCCACCTTCGCGCCGCGCGCGCAGGTGATCCACGTGGACATCGACCCCTCGGAGATCGGCAAGGTGATCCCCACCGCCGTGGGGATCGTGGGGGACGCGCGCGCCGTGCTGCGGCAGCTGGTGCACCTGGTCCCCCCCGGCGCGCACGAGGCGTGGCGCGCGCAGATCGACGCGCAACGGCACGCCCCCGCCGCGCGGCGCGCGGTCGCCACCGCCCCCGAGGCGGCCGAGCGCGGCACCCTCACCCCGCACGCGGTGTTCGACGCCCTCAACGCGGCGATGGCCACCGCCCCCTGCCGCGTGGTCACCGACGTGGGGCAGCACCAGATGTGGGCCGCGCAGCTGCTCGAGTGGACGCGCCCGCGCGTGCTCATCGGCAGCGGCGGCGCGGGGACCATGGGCTTCGCCGTCCCCGCCGCGCTGGGCGCCGCCATCGCCGCCCCCGACGAGGTCATCTGGGTGGTGGTGGGCGACGGCGGCTTCCAGATGACCAACCAGGAGATCGCCACCCTCCGGCAGGAGGGGATCACCAACGTGAAGATCGTGGTGGTCAACAACGGCTACCTGGGGATGGTGCGCCAGTGGCAGGAGCTGTTCGAGCAGCGCCGCTACTCGGGCACCCCCCTCTCGGGGCCGGACTTCGCGCGCCTCGCCGAGGCCTATGGCGCCCGCGGGATCACGGTCACCGCCCCCGACGCGATGGCCGCCGCGCTCGCCGAGGCGCTCGCCACCCCCGACGTCGTCGTCCTCGACTGCCAGGTGGAGCGCGAGGTGAACGTCTTCCCCATGGTGCCGCAGGGGAAGGCCATCGACGAGATGCTCACCGAGGCGGCCGCCGCCACCGCCGCCGTGCCCACCCCCGCCGCGACCCCCGCGGTGGCCTGACGCCACGCCACCCCCGCCATGCCCCCCGCCCCCGCCGACACGCCCTCGCACACCCTCGTGGCCATCCTCCACGACCGCCCCGGCGCGCTCACCCGCGCGGTGTCGCT
>JAGWYS010000324.1 GCA_018969225.1 Gemmatimonadota bacterium
CTGGGTGGGCGGGGGCGAAATCAGGGGGGCACTCCGCCTCCGCCACGTCCCCCAAGCCCCCGTCCGTCCCCATGTCCTCCTGCCCGACGCGCTGTGCGGGTGCCGCGCTCCTCCTCCTCGCCGCCTGCAGTGGCGCCGACAGCAGCGCCACGACGCCCACCCCGCCCTCCACCGGCGGCGGCACCACCCCGGCCGCCAGCGTGGCGACGGTCACCGTGGCACCGACCAGTTGCGCCCTCACCACGGGCGCCAGCTGCACCCTCGCGGCCACCACCGCGGATGCCTCGGGACGGACCCTCACCGGGCGCGCCATCAGCTGGACCACCTCCGCCGCCGCGGTGGCCACCGTCTCCACCGCCGGCGTGGTCACCGCCGTGGCCCCCGGCGCCGCCACCATCACCGCCACCAGCGAGGGGCGTAGCGGCACGGCCACCATCACCGTGACCCCGCCCGCCGTGGAGCGGATCACGGTCACGCCGTCGTCATGCGCCCTGGTCACCGGCGCCAGTTGCACGCTGACCGCCGCCACCGTGGACGCCGCGGGCGCGCCCCTCACCGGGCGCGCCATCAGCTGGACCACCTCCGCCGCCGCGGTGGCCACCGTCTCCACCGCCGGCGTGGTCACCGCGGTGGCCGCCGGCTCCGCCACCATCACCGCCACCAGCGAGGGGAAGTCGGCCACGGCGGCCATCACGGTCACGCCACCGCCGGTGGCCACCATCACCCTGGCCCCCAGCGCGTGCATCGTGGACCCGGGACGGGGCTGCGTCCCCACCGCCACGCTCCGCGACGCGGCGGGGAACGCGCTGGCCGGGCGCGCCGTGACGTGGAGCAGCAGCGCCACCGGCGTGGCCACCGTGGCGGCCGACGGCACCGTCACCGGCGTGGCCGCCGGCGCGGCCACCGTCACCGCCACCAGCGAGGGGCGGAGTGCGACGCTGGCCGTCACGGTCTCCAACGCCGCCGCCGCCTCGGTGGTGGTGACGGTCAACCTCGCCGGCAGCGGCAACCAGCTCTCCGACCTCCTGGGCGTCAACAAGGCCCCGCGGTTGCGCAATCCCCCCACGGTCGCCGGCGGCGCCACCTGGGATGGCACCAGCCTGTACGCCGCCTTCGGCGTCACCAACGTGCGCACGCATGACACGGGGCTGGACATCTGCACCACCTATACGGCCGCCACCAAGCTGGACATGCTGCAGACGCCGCCCCGCGCGGTCACCGGGTGCACGATGGAGGGGGCGGGCGCGCCGCCGCACCTCAAGTGGACCCCCACGTCGTCGGCGGACAGCGCGCTCAACAACCCCGCCAACTACGCGTTCGCCGATGCCGACAGCACCGTGGCCCGCATCACGGCGAGCGGCGCGCGCGTGTACCTCCGCCTGGGGGACAGCTTCAACGGCCCCTCCAACACCGACGACCCCGTGGCGTGGGCCAAGGTGCTGGCCAACATCTACGCCCACGTCCTCGGGCGCTTCAAGGCCAGCGCCGTCACCGCCGACCCGGTGCACGTGGAGATCATGAACGAGCCCGACGGCGGCTTCTGGAAGGGGACCAAGTCGGCGTTCGACACGCTGTACGCGCAGACGGCACGCCGCGTGCGCGCGGAAGCGGCGGCGGCCGGGCGCACGGTGGTGGTGGGCGGGCCGGGGTTCACGGCGGAGTACCTCACCCGCCAGGGGAACCCCAACAACGTGGCCTACCGCTTCGGCACCTCGGTGGGGACGGCCAACGTGGACTTCCTCTCGGTGCACCACTACAACACCTGCAGCACCGCCACGCTGGCACGCGCGGCGCAGTTCCTGCGCGACACCCGCGCCTATGCCGACGCCAACGGGCTGGCGGGGAAGCCGCTGCACCTGACGGAGTGGAACATCGGGCTGGGGCAGGACTGCGGGAACGCCTTCTTCGGCAACCAGCGCACGCAGTCGTACGCCAGCGCCATGCTCACGCTCCTGCAGCACCCGGCCTGGCAATTCCAGGCGGCCCAGTTCTACGCCGGGATGCCGATCATGTCCCTGTTCGACTTCGGGACGGCGGGGAAGGTGCGGGTCAACCCGAGCGCGTGGGCGTTCTGGGCGCACCGGCAGCTGCGCGGGGCCACCAGCCTCCCGGCGGAGGTGTGCCCCGGGGGGACGGGGTGCGTGGCGGGGACCGCGTCGCACGAGACGCCGCTGCTGGCGGTGGCGGGGAACGCCGCGGGGACGCGCACATTGGTGCTCACCAACGACGGCACCGCCGACGTGACCTACTCGCTGCGGCTGGCGGGCGTGCCGGGGAGCACGGCCAGCGTGTCGCTGGTGACGCCGCCGCGGGAGGTGCAGGAGCTGAGCGGCTCGGCGTCCCCCGTCACGGTGTCGGCCAGCGACCTGGCGGCGCTGCTGGCGTCGCCCACCACCGACACGCGCGCCGCGCTGGCGGTGAGCGGGGGGAGCGTGGTGCTCACCGGGGTGATC
>JAGWYS010000325.1 GCA_018969225.1 Gemmatimonadota bacterium
CCGCTGGAGTTCACGGGCGGGGACACCCGGCAGTCGCTGGGGCTCACCGGCTTCGAGACCTACACCATCGAAGGGCTGGACGACGCCATGGGGCCGCGGGCCACGCTCACGGTGCGCGCCACGGCCGCCGACGGCACGGTGAAGGCCTTTGCGGTGCGCAGCCGCATCGACACCCCCGAGGAGCTGCAGTACTACGCGCACGGCGGGATCCTGCCGTACGTCCTGCGCTCGCTGGTGGCGCGCTGACCGCGCCCGCGCCCGCCGCCGCCCCCGTCCTGCTGCTGGTGAACCCGGCGGCGGGGCGGGGGCGGTCCCGTTCGCGGGTGCGCGACGCGGTGGCCGCGCTGGCCACGGTGGCGCCGGTGGTGGTGTCCGAGAGCGCCGCTCCCGGCGACGAGGCGCGCATCGCCGCGTCGGCCGAGGCGCGGACGGCGCGGGCGCTGGTGGTGCTGGGGGGGGATGGGACGGTGTCGCACGCCGCGCGCGGGCTCCTTGCGGCGCGCAGCACCACCCCGCTGGCGGTGCTGTGCGCGGGCACGGGCAACGACCTGGCCAAGTCGCTGGGGACGCCCTCGCACGACCCGCAGGCGCTGGCGCGGTGCGTGGCCGCCGGGGTCACCCGCCCGCTGGACGTGGGGACCATCGACGGGGTCCCGTTCGTGAACGCCGCCGGCCTCGGGTTTGACGAGGCCGTCCTGCACGACGTGCGCAACCCGGCGCTGGCGCCGTGGTTGCGCGGCGCCCCGCGGTACGTGGCGCTGGCGGCGCGCCAGCTGTTCCGGTATCCGGGGCTGGCCGGGGTGCGCATCCCGGCGCTGGCGCGCGCCCCCGACCGGTGGCTGCTGGTGGTGGCGGCCAACGGCCAGTGGTTTGGCGGGGCGTTCCGCATCGCCCCGCAGGCGCGGCTGGACAGCGGGGTGCTGGCGCTGGTGGGGGTGGGAGACGCCGCACCGCCGGCCCGCGCGGCGCTGTTTGCGCGCGCGCTGCGGGGCGCGCACCTGCGGCACCCCGCCGTGCGGACGGCCGAGGCGGCGGCGTTCACCATCGCGTGCGACGTGCCGCCGGCCTTCGAGGCCGACGGCGAGTGGCACCGGGCCGCCGCCCCAGAGGTGCGCATTGGCGTGCTGCCGGGGGCGCTGCGGACGGTGGCCGCGGCGGGAACAACCACCCCCCCGCGTGATTAGTACCCCGGGATAGCTTTCGCGTAATCCCACGCACCCCTCACCGCGCGCGCTCCGGCGCGCCCTGCCCCGACCCGTCATGTCGCATTCCTTGCGTCCGTTCGCCCTGGCCGCGCTGCTGGCGCTGGCCCCCCTTGCCACCGCCTCGGCCCAAGAGCTCAAGGTCGGGGACGTGGCCCCGGACTTCTCGGTGACGTGGGTCACCGCGGCCGGCCCCGAGGCCAAGCCCTTCAAGCTCTCCGAGCACAAGGGGGAGACGGTGGTGCTGGCGTTCTTCCCCAAGGCGCGCACCAGCGGCTGCACGGTGCAGATGGAAGCGTACCGCGACCGCTACGCCACGGTGTTCCGGGGCGGCAAGAAGGTCACGCTCATCGGGGTGAGCACCGATGCCCCCGAGAGCCTCGTGTCGTGGGCCAAGGATGCCAAGTTCCCGTTCCATTTCGCCGCCGACACCGAGAAGGCGGTGGGGAAGGCCTACGGTGCCAGCGGCATCACGCCGTTCCACAAGCGGCACCTGTACGTGATTGATCCCGCGGGGCGCATTGCGTACATCGCCACGCCGTTCAACCAGATGTCCGATCAGGCCTACACCGACCTGGGCGATGCCGTCGCCAAGGCCGGCGGGGCCAAGTAGTCCGGCCACTCGACACCCAGGGCGGGCGGATGCCCGACCCGCGCGATCCCCGCGCCCTGCTCCGCGCCCTGCACCAGGCCGCGGTGCAGGGCGCGGCGCCGTTTCCCCGCACACGCGACGCGGTGCGCGCCTGGTGGCGTGCCGAGGGCGTCCCGGCGGACGCCACTGTCCACCTGCTGGCGTTGGGAAAGGCGGCCCCTGCCATGGCGGCGGGGGCTGTGGCGGCAGTCGAAGCGCTCGGCGGACAGGTCGCCGGGGGACTCGTCGTGGCCGGTCACCCCCCCGGCGCGGGCGCGCTCCCCGACCCGCCGCTCCCCTCAGGGGTGCATCGGGTCACGGGGGATCACCCGGTCCCCGGCCCCGCCTCACTGGCGGCTGCCGATGCGGTGGGGGAGGCGGTGGAGGCCATTCCCCCCGGCGCCGTGGCGCTGGTGCTGCTGTCGGGGGGGACCACGGCGCTGTGCGCGGCCCCGGTGGCGGCGCTGGCGCAGGCGGTGGGGGATGCCGCTCGGGCGCAGGCGCATGTGGCCAACCTGGCCGAGACGCTGCTGGGCGCCGGGCTCGCCATCCACGAGATGAATGCCATCCG
>JAGWYS010000079.1 GCA_018969225.1 Gemmatimonadota bacterium
GCTGGGGGCGCTGGACGTGCTGGCCGCGCCGCCGCTGGCCGTGATCAGCCTCGCCAAGCGGGACGAGGAGGTCTTCCTCCCCGGGCGGAGCGATCCGGTACGGCTGCCGAGGCGCTCTCCCGCGCTGCGGCTGCTGCTACAGGCTCGGAACGAGGCGCATCGGTTTGCCGTGACGTTCCAGCGGCAGCAGCGGCAGGCCCGCACGATCACGTCGGCGCTGCTGCAAGTGCCAGGCGTGGGGCCCACTCGGCGCCGGGCGCTGCTCGCCGCCTTCGGGAGCGTGCAGGGGGTGCGCGAGGCGAGCGTGGAGCAGGTGGCGGCCGTGCCGGGGTTTGGTCCGTCATTGGCGCGGACGGTCCTGGCGTCTCTCGGCGTTCCGCTTCCGCCGCTATCTTCTCCCGACCCTGACGTCCCGACCTCTCCCTGACCCGACCATGACGGCTCCCACCTGGACGCTGGCCTGCTCCGCCTGTCATACCGCCGTGCCGGTGCCGCGGGCTTCCCTGTGCCCGGCGTGCGGGCAGCCGCTGTATGCCCGCTATGCGCCGGTCCCCGCGGGCACGGCATTGGCCGCCCGATGGGACCAGTGGCGCTACGCCCCCTTCCTGCCGCTGTTGGCGGGCGAGTCACCGGTGTCCCTCGGCGAGGGGCTGACCCCCCTCATCGAGGTGCCGGCGCTGGCACAGGCCGTCGGGGTGCGACGCCTTTGGATCAAGGATGAGGGGCAGAATCCGACCGCGTCCTTCAAGGCGCGGGGGATGAGTGCCGCGGTGACACGGGCCAAGGCGGAAGGGTACCCGGGCTTGGCCGTGCCAACCGCCGGGAACGCCGGGGCGGCGATTGCGGCGTATGGGGCGGCCGCGGGGATGCCGGTTCGGGTGTACGCGCCGGCGACCACCCCGCGCCCGATTCTGGACACCATCGAGGCCATGGGGGCCACGCTGGTGCGGATTGACGGCCATATCGGGGACGCGGGGAAGCTCACGCTCGCCTTCGCCGCCGAGAGCGGCTTCTTCAACGTGGCCACGCTGCGGGAGCCGTACCGCGTGGAGGGAATGAAGACGATGGGGTTCGAATTGGCCGAGCAATTGGGGTGGCGGGTCCCGGATGTGGTGGTGTACCCGACCGGTGGCGGCGAGGGGACCGTGGGGATCCACAAGGCTATCGAGGAGCTGATGGCGGGGGGATGGCTTCCGCTTGAGAGCCGGATGCCGCAGTTCGTGATCGCACAGGCCGAAGGGTGCGCCCCGATCGCCCGGGCTCATGCCGCGGGGGCGGAGCGGGCTGAACCCTGGGTGGATCCTGTCACCTATGCCAGCGGGCTGCGTGTCCCCTCGCCTCTGGGCGACCGGCTGCTCCTGCGGTTGCTGCGGGAGACGCGCGGCGTGGCCGGGACGGCCAGCGAAGCGCGGATTCGGGACTGGACCAGCACGCTCGCGCATGCCACGGGGATTGATGCGGCGCCTGAGGGAGGGTGCGCGCTGTCGGTGCTGCGCGACGCGGTGGAGGCCGGGTCGGTGTCGTCGTCCGCCGACGTCGTGGTCTTCAACACGGGGAGCGGCGCCTCCTACCGGAGCTAGCGCCGGCGAGGTCGCACTGGAGGCAGGGAAGGGACGGCGTCTGCGGATCCGGTCGTTCTGCGATTGGTGATTTCGGACAGATGGCTCGGAAGTGGTGATTTCGCATTGATTTCGCTGGCGTGGGCTGCTAGGTTACATGAGGTAAGGCGCTGGCGACGCTCACCGGCGGTGGCACCCCTGTCACCGCCGCGCGTCGTTTGTGCGAGAGGGGGCAGGCCCCCCACGGCTGGTGAGGAACATGGTTCGCGTCACGCGTGTGCACGCCGGAAGCATCGCCGAGATCATCGGCATGGTGCCCGGAACGGAGTTGCTGGCGATCAACGACCGTCCGCTGGAGGACTTCCTGGATTGGGAGTTTCTCACGGCGGAGGATGCGTTCGTGGTCGCCGCCCGCCTGCCGGACGGCGAGGCGGTGGAATTCGACATCGAACGGGTTGATGGCGAGCCGCTGGGCGTGGAATTGGCGCCCCCCACCATCCGACGCTGCGCCAACCGGTGCGAGTTCTGCTTCATTGAGGGGCTGCCGAAGGGGCTGCGCAAGCCGCTCTACGTGCGGGATGACGACTACCGGCTCTCCTTCGCCTACGGCAACTTCGCCACGCTTTCCAACCTCAAGGATCGCGACATTGCGCGCATCCTCGAGTACCGGCTGTCCCCGCTGTACGTGTCCGTGCACGCCACCCCGTGGGAGGCGCGCAAGGTGCTGCTGAACAACCCGCGCGTGCCGGACATCGTGGGGCAGCTGACTCGCCTGGCCGACGGGGGGATCCAGTTCCATTGCCAGATGGTGATCGTGCCGGGGCTCAACGACGGAGACGTCCTGGAGGCGTCGCTCCGTGACCTCTGGGCGCTGGGAGACGCGGTGCTCACGGTGGCGCTGGTGCCGGTGGGCGTGACCCAGTTCTCGCACCTCTACACGGGGCGGCCCATGGACCAGCCCAACGCGCGTGTGCTGCTGGACGTGGTCGGTCGGTGGGCGGACCGGGCGTTGGCTGAGCGCGGCGAGCGGTGGGTCTACGGATCGGACGAGTTGTACCTGCTGGCGGGTGATGAACTCCCCGACGTGGAGCATTACGGCGAGTTCTCGCAGATCGAAAACGGCGTGGGGGCGGTGACGGCGCTGCGCCAGCGGGTGGCGGAGGGGGCGGACACGTTGCCGCGGCTGGATGGGCGCCGCATCGGGGTGGTGACGGGGGTGTCGATGGCCCTGCTCATGCCGCCCCTGCTTGCCCGTCTGGCGGAGGCCACGGGCGCGCGCTTCGAACTGATCGTGGCGGAGAACTCCCTGTTCGGCCCCACAACCACGACCGCGGGGTTGCTGGTGGGGGCGGACATCCGCCGCGCGCTGAGCGGTCGCAGCGACCTGGATGCCGCGGTGGTCCCCGCGGAATCGATCAACGACGACGGCCTGTTCCTGGACGACGAGCCGTTCGAGGCGGTGCGCGCGGCGCTCCCGATGCCGGTGTATCCGTCATATGACTTCATGGACGCGCTCGTGCCGATGGGCGACGCGGCCCTCTCCCCCGTGGCATGAGCCTTCCAGTCGTGGCCCTCGTCGGACGCCCCAACGTGGGGAAGTCCCAACTGTTCAACCGCATCGTGGGGGAGGCTTCGGCGATCGTCAGCGAGGAGGCCGGGACCACGCGCGACCGCCATTTCGGGCGCGCCGAGTGGGGTGGGCGCCCCTTCTGGCTGGTGGACACCGGCGGGTTGGTGGAAGACTCGAACGTCCCCATGGACACCGAGATCCGCAAGCAAGTGCGGCAGGCGATCGACGAAGCCAACCTGCTCCTGCTGGTGGTGGACGCGCGGGTGGGCGTGCATCCGAGTGACGCCCGCATCGCGGACCTGCTGCGGAACGCGCGCAAGCCGTTCGTGGTGGTGGCCAACAAGGTGGACCATCCCGCCGACACCGACTTCTACGAGTTCTACCGCCTTGGCGTGGGCGAGGTGCATCCCGTGTCGGCGCAAAACGGCAAGGGCTCGGGTGACCTGCTGGATGCGGTGGTGGCTGCCATCCCCGAGGAGCCCGCTCCGGAGGGGACGGCGGTGCGCGTGGCCGTGGTTGGCCGCCCCAACGTGGGCAAGTCCTCGTTCGTGAACCGGCTGCTCGGGGAAGAGCGGCTGGTGGTGCATGACGAGGCCGGGACCACGCGCGACGCCATCGACGCGCCGATGCGCTACAAGGGGCAGGACCTGGTGTTCGTGGACACCGCCGGGCTGCGCCGGCAGGCGAAGATTGACGAGGGGGTGGAGTTCTACGCCTCCCTCCGCACCCGGCGCGCCATCGAGTCAGCGGATGTCTGCCTGCTGGTGGTCGATGCCACGGAAGGGCTCCAGAATCAGGACCTGAAGATCGCCGCCTTGGCATGGGAGGCCGGGCGCGGGCTGATCCTGGTGTTCAACAAGTGGGACATCCTGGACGAGAAGGACCACAAGAGCGCCGACAAGATGCGCAAGGAGGCGGCGGAGAAGGCGCCGTTCCTCGGCCAGATCCCGGTGCTGTTCACCTCGGCGCTCACCGGGATGCGGGTGACCAAGGTGCTGGACCTCGTGCTCGAGGTCGAGGGCGAGCGGCAGCGCCGGATCCCCACGGCGCAGGTGAACGAGGGGCTCGAGGCCTTCGTGGCGCGCCTGCAGCCCCCCCAGGCCGCCGGGCGCGAGGTCAAGCTGAACTACGCCACCCAGGTGGCGGTGGCGCCGCCCACCTTCGCCATCTTCGGCAACAACCCGGAGGCGATTCCGGAGCATTACCTGCGCTACCTGCAGAACCAGATGCGCGAGCGCTGGGGGTTCAAGGGCGTGCCGTTGCGCATCGTGATGCGCCGCAAGGGCGGGGGCGACCGGTGACAGGGGCGGGGTGGCCGCTGTGGTTGGCGCTGCTGGTGGCGTACGTGGCGGGATCCGTCCCCACCGCGTACCTGGTGGGGCGCCGCCATGGGGTCGACCTGCGGCGCGTCGGGTCGGGAAACCTGGGCGCCACCAACGTGGTGCGCACATTCGGCTGGAGGTGGGGCGGGCTGGTGTACGTCGTGGATGTGCTCAAGGGGCTGCTGCCGGTCATGTGGGTGGCGCCGTTGGTTGTTGACGCGGGTGCCGAGTGGAGCCGCGTGGCCGTCGGTATGGCCACCATTCTTGGCCACGTGCGCCCCGTCTTCCTCTTGGGGCGCGGTGGTGGGAAGGGGGTGGCCACCGCCAGCGGCGTGTTCCTCGCCTTGGCGCCTCTCGCCACGTTGGCAGCCGTATCGCTGTTCGCGGCCGTCGTGTGGCGCACCCGGTACGTTTCGGCCGGTTCGCTGGCTGCGGCCGCCATCCTGCCGCTTGCGTTGTGGTGGCAGGTGCGCGCCTTCACCCCGGTGGTCCTCTGTGGGGTGGCGGTGGCCGCCTTCGTGTTCTGGACCCATCGCGACAACATTGGCCGATTGCGGCGCGGCGAGGAGCGTCGCGTCGGCAGCGGTCAGGGAGGGCAGGGGAGATGAGCCGCGTGCTGACCTGTGCGGTGGTGGGTGGCGGGGCATGGGGAACGGCCATCGCCGACCGCCTGGTGCGCAACGGGCACGCCGTCACCCTGTGGGCGCGCGAGGAGGACGTGGTAGAGGCGGTCCGGACGCGGCACGAGAACCCCCGATTCCTTCCCGGGGTGCCGCTCGCTCCCGGTCTTGGCGCCACGACCATGGTCGGTGAGGCCGTGCGCGGGGCGACCGTGGTCGTCTTTGCCGCCCCGTCACATGTCCTGCGGCCGGTGGTCGCCGCCACCGCGCCCCATCTCGACCGGTCGGCCGTGCTCGCGGTGGCCACCAAGGGGATTGAGCGCGAGTCGCTGGCGCTCATGACGGACGTCGTGGCGGCGGAGGCCCCCGGCCGTCCGGTGGTGGCGTTCAGTGGTCCGTCGTTCGCTGCCGAAGTGGCGCAGGGGCAGCCCACGGCCGTCGTGGCTGCGGCGATGGACCCGGATGCGGCGCGGCTGGTGCAGGGGGCCATGAGTGCGTCGCCGTTTCGCGTGTACACCAGTGACGACGTGGTCGGTGTCGAACTGGGGGGAGCGCTCAAGAACGTGATGGCGGTGGCCACCGGCATCCTGGAAGGGCTGGGGCTCGGGTACAATCCGCGGGCCGCACTCATCACCCGCGGGTTGGCGGAGATGACCCGGCTGGGCGTGGCGCTGGGGGCGCGGAGCGAGACCTTCGCCGGCCTCGCCGGCTTGGGTGACCTGGTGCTGACCTGTACCGGTGCCCTGTCGCGCAATCGCGCCGTGGGCGTGGCCATCGGCCGGGGGCAATCGCTGGACGAGGCGCTGGCCGGCAAGGAAAGCGTGGCCGAGGGGGTGCTCAATGCGCAGAGCGCGCGGGCGTTGGCGGAGCGGGCCGGTGTCACCATGCCGATTGTGGAAGCCACCCACCGGGTGCTCTTTGGCGGACAGCCACCCCGGGAGGCGATCGCGGAACTCATGGCCCGCGACCTGCGCGCGGAACGGGACTGAGATGGGGGCGCCGCGGAGTGAGCCGGTACAGGAGTACTTCTCCATCGGCGAGGTGTGCGCCCTGACCGACCTCAAGCCGCATGTGCTGCGATACTGGGAGAGCCAGTTCAAGCTGCTCAATCCCGCCAAGAACCGGAGCGGCAACCGGGTGTACTCTCGGCGCGAAGTGGAGCTCATCCAGTTGGTGAAGCACCTGCTGTACACCGAGAAGTACACCATTGAGGGGGCGCGGCAGCGGCTGGATGAGCACCGCCGGGGTGGGACGGTCCGTCCCGCCTCCCGCACGGCGCTCGAGGTGGAAATGCTGGAATCCGTGGAACGTGACCTGCTGGACCTCATGCAGTTTCTCGGCGATGCGGCCGGTGACGCCCCGGCGGCGTCACGGGATCCGCGCGCGTCCTGACCCCACCCAATGCGCATACTCCTCAGCAACGACGACGGCATCCTGGCCCGCGGCCTTGGGGTGCTCGAAACCACCTGTGAACCGTTGGGGGAGCTGACGGTGGTCGCTCCCGACCGGGAGCAGAGCGCCACGAGCCACTCCCTCACGCTGCACCATCCCTTGCGCCCCGTGCGCCTCGGGGAACGCCGGTGGCAGGTGGACGGGACCCCCACCGATTGCGTGCTGCTGGCGGTCGAGGCGTTGATGGAGACGCGCCCCGACGTGGTGATCAGCGGCATCAATCACGGGCCCAACATGGGGGAGGACGTGCTGTACAGCGGGACCGTGGCGGCAGCCATGGAGGGGCTCGCGCTCGGGATTCCGGCCATCGCCGTCTCCTTCGGCGGCAGCGTCCTGCGGGCGGACGCCCTGTTGGACACGCAGGTGCCCGTGCTGCGCCAATTGCTGCAGCACCTGATCACGCTCCCCTCGCTGCCGCCGGACACGCTGCTCAATGTGAATCTCCCGCCAGTCCCCGGCGACGCGATCAAAGGCGTTCGCCTGACGCGACTTGGGCGCCGTGCCTTCAGCGACTCCATCACCAAGATGAAGGACCCTTGGGGGCGGGACATCGTGTGGATCGGCGGGGGGAGCGTGGAGTGGAGCGGCGGAGACGACGCGGATTTTCGCGCTCTGCGTGACGGCTACATCAGCGTCACTCCGCTGCACCTGGACCTGACCCACCGGGACGTCTTCGACACGGCCAACCACTGGTGGCGCGCGCCCTAGGCCCCGAGTACCGCGGCGCGCGCCGGCGCCTGGTCGAGGCCCTGCAAGACCGGGGGATCCGCGACCTGGGGGTGCTGCGCGCCTTTGACGAGCTGCCACGCCACCTGTTCGTTCCGGATACCGTGCGGCACCGGAGCTACGAGGATGCGGCCCTCCCCATTGGTGGCGGCCAGACCATCTCCCAGCCGTACGTGCACGCCCGGGCGGTGGAGGCCTTGGCGCTGACGGGACGGGAGCGGGTGCTGGAGATCGGCACCGGCTCCGGATTCCAGACCGCCCTCCTTAGCAGGCTCTCGGCACAGGTGTTTTCAGTGGAGCGGTCGGCGACCCTGCTGGACCGGACCCGTCCCGTGCTGCAGGAGGTCGGCGTGCGGAACGCCTCGCTGCTGGCTGGTGACGGCACACTCGGATGGCGGGAGTTCGCACCGTTTGACGCCATCGTGGTGAGTGCCGGAGCCCCAGACGTCCCCCCGTCGCTGGCGGCACAGCTTGCCGAAGGCGGACGGCTGCTCATCCCGGTGGGGTCGCGTGAGGAGCAGCAGCTGACGCTCTTCACCAAGCGGGACGGGGTGTTGCATCCCACCCCACTGACAACGGTCCGGTTCGTCCCGCTCGTGGGAGCGGAGGGGTGGGCTTCGTGAGCGAGGCGGGGGGGGCGGGAACCGTGTCCCCGCTGCCGCCCTTCCTCCCTCCCGTCGGGTCGGGTGCCGCGGATATGGTGGGTCCGCGTCCCCTCCTGCACGCTCCGCTATCCCCTCCCGTGTATCTCCCACCCGGTGTTCCGGGGGATCCCGGTGAGCCCTCCCTCTCGGGGGAGCCAAAGGGGGTGGGACCTGGAGACGACGGGCGGCGGCTGGGGACACCCTTGGTAGGTGCCTCCAAATTGGCGGAGTCCCCGTTGGCGGAGTCCCCGTTGGCCGACGCCTCCCCATTGTCGGCTCCTGACGGGAATGGTTCTGCCATCACGGCCATGGATGAGGCGCTGCAGGCTATCCATCAAGTGGTCCTCGACTTGCGCCAGCACGCCGGCATCGCGGCCTCCGGCGATCCGTCGATGGCCACGTGGTTCTCGGTGCGTCGTCCGGAGGATTCCGGTGGACCCGCGGTGCCCCCGGCACCGGTGTCAGCCATTGCGGCCGAGGCGGCTCGGCACCTGGAGGAGGTGGCGCAGCGTGTCCGCGCCGGCGCGTTGCCGTTGCTGGAGGTTGCGGGGCCATTGCGCGAGGGATCGGCGCTCGCCCTGACCTTGGCGGCGCTCCACGGCGTGAGAGCACGCGATCCCGGGGGGCCCGGGCGCCGGGGCCCCTGATGGCAGGGGGCTTCCGTCGGGGTGTGGACGGAGGCCCCGCGAGGTTGTCAGGCTGGCGATTCGTCGTACAATTGAAAGTCAGGTCCTGCTCCGATTTCTCGGCGCCCGGTTGCGGCGCGGTTCGGTGCGCGCCCCCGTAGCTCAGTTGGATAGAGCAGCGGTTTCCTAAACCGTTGGTCGGAGGTTCGAGTCCTCTCGGGGGCATGGTGGGTGGTGTTTCCCTCGTCGCGACCGGTTGCCCGTCGCGACGTAATCGTCGTGACGGTACCGACGCGGCGGAGGCGGTAGGCCGGTGTATGGTTGCCCCTCGCGGGCCGCCGGGCATTCCTGGTGCGCCCTCCCGCCGGGCGTGGTAGCGGACTAGACTACGGCGCTTACGTCGCGGACGGGGTCCGCGTCCCACTATGAACCGCCGGCGCGCGCCCTTGGCGCGCTCCCGGCGCCTGCCCGCCTTGGTGCTTCCATGAAGGACTCGTCTACTGCCTCCCGTTCCGCGGCCGCCTCGGCCGGTGCCTCCGAGGACCCGATCGAGTCGATGACCGACTGGATTACCGCGAACCGCCGGCCGCTGCTGTACGGTGCGGTTGGGGTGGCGCTGGTGGCCGCCGGGGCGTCGATCTGGCGGATGAGCCAGGCCACGGCCTCCGCGAATGCCTCGAAGGCGCTGTATGAGGCGCAGCTGCCGATGGCCGAGGGGAAGCTGCCCGAGGCGAAGACGGCGTTGGAGAAGGTGGTGACGCGGTACGGGTCCACGGCGAGCGGGTCGCAGGCGGTGCTGCTCCTGGCGCAGGTGCTGTACGACCAGCAGCAGTATGACGCAGGGATCGCGGCGCTGACCAAGGCGGTGGGCGGCGCCTCGGCGGAGTTCGTGGCGCCGATGCGTGGGCTCCTGGCGGCGGGGTATGAGGGGAAGGGGCAGCTGAAGGAGGCGGCGGCGGAATACGCGAAGGCGGCGAAGGCGTCGGCGTTCCCAGCGGACGCCAAGATGTACGAGGCGTCGCAGGCGCGGTCGCTGCAGGCGGCGGGGCTCGCGGCGGAGGCGAAGGCCGTGTGGGAGCGGCTGGCGTCGGCGGAGGGCGAGGCGTATGCGCAGGAGGCTCGCGTACGGCTTGGCGAGCTGGCGGGCGCGGCGAAGTAGCACTTGTCCGGGGCGCGTGGCGCCCATCGGCGGTGATGCTGGTGGAATCAGACGGCCCACGGACTCCGTGGGCCGTCGTGTTGTGGGGGCTCTTTTGTTCGCATAAGAAGTATTATGTTAACCTAATGGGTGGATAACCCCAGAATTCCCCACACGCCCCCTCACGCCCCCTCACGCCAGCGACGACACCACCCCCCGGTACACCACCCGGCCTTCACCGGTCAGCGAGGCGCCAAGCCCCGCCGTCGCCTCCGCAACCGTCGGCAGGGTCACCGACAGCACGCGTCCCGACGTCGTCCACAGGGGCACCGTCGCCGGCGATGCGCCGCTCGGCCCGACCAGGCCCCACGCCGCCAGCAGCGTCGCCACGGCCACCGCCCCCGTGCCGCACGCCAGCGTCTCCCCTTCCACGCCCCGCTCGTACGTCCGGTACCGCCACCGGCCGTCTGGGAGCTGCTGCACCCAATTCACATTGGCCCCCGCCGACCCAACCGCCGGATGGTGCCGCAGGCCGGGGCCCACCCGGGAAACGTCCACCCCCTCCACATCCGGCGTCACGAGCACCAGGTGCGGGACCCCCACCAGCGCAAAACCCGCCCGTTCCCCGGCGCCCACGGGAATCCCTGGCACCGTCAGCTGCACTGCCCGGACCGGACGCAGCCGGATGCTGGGACGATCCCCGTCCAACCGAGCCGCCACCTCCCCGTCACCGGTGGCGAGCACCATCCCCGCGGGGGAGCCGAAACCCAGCGTCACGGCCAACGCGGTCGAACACAAGGTGGCGTTGCCGCAGAGCGCCCCCTCGCTGCCGTCCCGGTTGAAGTAGCGTACCCGGACCGCGTCGCCCGCCCCCCGCCCGCCAAGCACCACGACGCCGTCAGCCCCGATGCCGTTGCCGCGGTGACAGAGCGTCTCGATCAGAGACGGCGCCGTGCCAAGATCCACGGGTAGCACCTGATCATCAAAGACGACAAAATCGTTCCCCGATCCGGTCATCTTGAAGAACGGCACCCCCTGCAGCGCGCCGCCCCCTCCCGACGACGCACCCGTCATCCGTGCATGGGCGTCATGCCCGCCCCGTCATCGACCACCACCGCAGTCGCCACACCATCCAGACCGCCTCCCGGATGATCCGGCGGGACATCTTCGACTCCCCTTCCGTACGGTCGTGGAAGACGATGGGGATCTCCGCGATCCGGAATCCCCGCTTCCACGCCCGGAAGCTCATCTCGATCTGGAAGGCGTAGCCGTTGGAGCGCACCCGGTCCAGCGGGATGGCCTCGAGGACGGACCGGCGAAAGCACTTGAACCCGCCCGTCCCGTCCCACAATCGCAGGCCGGTCACTAGGCGGGCATACGCGTTTGCGGCGTAGGACAGGAGCAGTCGCGACATCGGCCAATTCACCACCGTGACCTTGCCGCCGCGGTACCGCGAACCCAGTACCAGGTCCGCCTCGCGGATTGCTGCCAAAAACTCCGGGAGGTGCGACGGATCATGGGAGAAATCGCAATCCATCTCGAACACGTAGTCGTAGGCGCGGTCCAGCGCCCAGCGGAACCCGGCCAGATAGGCGCGTCCGAGCCCTTCCTTGGCGGCCCGGTGCAGCACGTGCACCCGGGGATCGTCCGCCGCCATCGCGTCTGCCAGCGCGCCCGTACCGTCCGGGGAGTTGTCATCCACCACCAGCACCTCCAGACCGGGGTCCTGCCGGAGGATGAGCGGGACGATCCGCGTGACGTTCTCACTCTCATTGTAGGTGGGCACGATCACCAGCCCCCGCTCTCCTGGGGCCAATGAACCGCGGGGCATGTCCGGTGTCCGCATGCGATCAGCGTCCCGGAACCGCCGGCCGGGCATCCCGCTGGTCACGCCAACGCCCTACGGCCAGCCACGCCAGCGCCACGACCAACGCGGCCACGGAAAGCTGTCCCCCGAGGCGGAAGGGGGCGCTGTCGAAGCGCAGCGATACCGTCCGCGCGCCGGCGGGGAGCGGCACCCCGGTCAGCACATAGTCCGCGCGTGCCACCGGGACGGGCTTCCCGTCCACGGTCGCCCGCCACCCCGGGTAGTAGTTCTCCGATACCACCAAGGCACTCCCGTCTGGCGCCGGCGCGTCGAGCGTCAGGTCGATCGCCCCGGGCGCGTACCGGGTGAAGCGCACGCCGATGGCCACCGGCTCCGGCAACTGCGCGGGAACTGGTTGGGCGGCCACAGTACTCCCGCTGTCGAAGATGGCCACCCGCCGCACGTCGAAGAGCGGGTTGAGGACCGTGGCCTTGGCTTGCTGGTCATCCAGTTTCACGGCCAGCGGGGTCACCCACGCCGCCGGATTCGCCCCGGGCAGTTGGAACAGGTACGTCATGCTCCCCGCCGCGTTGCGGACCGGGCCTGCCACCAGCTTGGCCCCCTGGAACGGCAGCGAGGATGCGTTGGTGTAGAAATACCGGGCGTTGGTGAGCGCCCAGAAGTTCGGATTGGCAATCGGCTGGTACCCCTCCTCCTTTCCATACAACGACTGGAAGCGCCCCAACTCGTTGCCGTGGTACCCGAGCACGCCGCGAACTCGGTGGAACATCAGGGCATCCCCGGCCAGGAACGGGTCGTGCGGCGCCATGTTGTCGCTCAGCGGAAGCGCAATCACGCGACCGGGTTCCGGACGCGCCTTCAGGTACCGGATGATGTCATCCTCTGCATACAACGCCGATGCCGGCGGCGAAAACCGCCAGTAGTGGCGCTCCACGCTCCAGAGGTCCAGTGCCACCACGGCCACAAGGGCCCATCCCGCGGCGCCCGCTCCCAAGCGCCCGCGCAGCAGGGCGATGAGCAACGCCAGCACCAGCGCCACGGCGGCGGCCGACCGCCATGCCCCAAGGGTCGTGGCGGTGGCATTGGCGGCAATCAGGTCCCCGCGTGCGTCGCCCAAGAGCGACATGGCCAAGTTGGTGAGCAAACCGGCGGTGGCCATCACCCCCACCAGCAGCGCCAGCAGCGCCCACCCCGCGAGATAGCGATGGGAGACCCGACCAGCCAGCGCGCGTTCCGTGCCGAACGCCGCGAGGACCGCCGTGGCAAATGCGGTCACGTACAGAATAGTGCTGGGTGCCCGGAAGAACTTGGTGCCCGGCACGATGGCATACACCACGTTGTAGAACGGGGTGTTTCCCCCCCACGCCCAGAGGAGCGACACCACCAGCGTCGCCGCCCAGAACCAGCCGTGCGTACGGTGCCGGTTGGCCAACCCCCCGCCTACCCCGAGGAGCGCCAGCACCAGCACCGCGGCGCCTGCGTACTCGCTGTGGAAGTGTATGCCGTTCCGTCCCCAGTACTGGTCGAGGATGCCGGAGAACTGGGGAAGGTACAGGTTGATCGTCTCTTCCAGTGGAAACGAGAAGCTGGTGGCGTACTCGTACCCCTTGCCACCCGCGCGGGGCGACCATGAGACGTACTCCCGAACGGGCAGGTACTGGACCGCCCCCATCAATCCACCCAGCAGCACGGCGACCAGCGCCGCGCCGAGACGGCGCACCCCCTGCCCCGTTCCACCGGTTGGGGTGGGCGCTGGCATCGGGCCATGGTTGACCGCCACGGCACCCGGGCGAAGCGCCAGGAATACGGCGTACGCACCGCTCGCGAGGAGCAGGTACTGCAGCAGCTGCGGATGCGGCGACAGCACCGCCAGTCCCACGATCACGGCAAGCGCGCCCCACGCGCTCCGTCGGCCGTCGCGCACCCCTCGCGTGATGGCCCAGAGGGCCGCCGGCAACAGCGTGCTGACAAACAGCTTGCCGTCATGGCCGGGAGATGCGTAGGAGGCCACGGCCCCGGACATCAGGTACGCCACCCCACCGAGGACCGCCCCGTGGAGGCGAACCCCGGCGGCGCGCAGGAACCCGGCCGTGAACACTCCGGCCAGGAGCATGTGCACCACGAATCCCCACGTCATGGCCACGTCGGTGGGGAGGAGGAGCCGCAGCAGCGCCGTGGGATAGAACAGGTCCCCGTGCATCGCCGCGACATACGGCATGCCGCCGAACTGGTAGGGGTTCCACTGGGGGAACCCCTCCCCGGCCTTCAGCGCGCTGGCGGCGAACTCCCGGAAGGAGAAGCCGGCGATGTACTGGTCGGAATTCGGGTTGACCAGGAAAGCACCGCCGAGGGCCGGCCACGCCAAGGTGAGCGTGGCGGCCAGGCAGATGACGGTGGCTATAGCTAGGGGCGCCCGCGGACCGTCGCCCTGCGGGGCGGGGGGGGTCGGGGTCACCTCGGGGCGAGCCATGGGCAATCGGGCTGGGGTGGCGGCGGAGGTGACCTCGGAAGGTCCTCAGCCGGTTCGGCGGAGCGACGTGCGGGAGTCTCGGGGGAGCAGGAGGAGGCTGACCAATCCCGGCAGGATCTCCAGCACGGTGAGCCATCCCCGCGACAGGATCCCGAGCAGTACCGCATCCCCGCGCGAGGCCATTCCCATCGACACCAGCAGTGCCGCGAGCGTTCCCTCGCGCACCCCGACTCCGCCCGGGGCGATGAGCACGAGATACCCCGCCAGATAGGAAGCAGCATAAACTGCGATGAAGGCGATCGGATTGCCACTGATCGCCGGGGCGACACCTCGGGTGAACAGCCAGAAAGCGACCCCGTAGCCCACCCACGACAGGAAGTGCACTGCCACCACGGACCAGAGCCGGGCGGCCCGCAGCTGTCGAGCGCCCATGGGAACGCCGCGGCGGCGCGCGAAGCGTCCCAGCAGCACCGGCAGGAGTCGTGGCAGCACGGCGACGGCGACGAGAAAGGCCACCAGCCCGATCCACACCATCCGTCCCCAGATGGGGTTGATCGCCCGGAGCGCCTGGGCACCCAGCAGCATGGCCACGGCGCATCCCGCGCCGAGGTTGAGCGCCGTTCCCAGCAACGCCGCCCCGTAGGCCGCGATGGCATTGACCCCAGCTCGTTCGGCGAGGACCCCCAGCGCTCCCACCGACCACACCTTGCCGGGGATCCAGCGACCCAGGTTGGCGATGGTCCACACTTGCACGGCCGCCCCATAGGACAGCCGTCCCCCCCACCCCTCGAGCAACAGGCGCCACGCCTGCACCAGCATGGCGTGGGTGCCCAGGACGAACAGGGTGGACGCGCCAATCCACCCCCAGTCCACCGAGCTGCCGCGCACCGCCGCCTTCAGTGCTCCCCACTGCCCCGCCAGCGCCCACCCTGTTGCCACGAGCAGCACGGTCATCAGC
>JAGWYS010000326.1 GCA_018969225.1 Gemmatimonadota bacterium
GTCATCTGGCACCACGACGAGCTGGTCCACTCCCCCACGGTGCTCGTGGGCTACCAGCTGTACGGGCTCGCCGCCGAGGCGGGGATTCGCGTGGTGCTCAACGGGCAGGGCGCCGACGAATCGCTGGGAGGCTACTGGACGCTGGTGGAGCACGCGCTCTACGACCGCCTGCGCGACGGCGCCCCGGAGCTGGACCACGAGCTGGAGCTGGCGGCGGCGTTCATCAACACCACCCCCGAACGGTTGCACGCGCGGATCCGCATCCTGCGGCGCACCGACTGGCTGCGGCGTGTGCCCGGCTATGCCCGGATCTCCGCGGAGCGCCGGCTGCGCCAGACCGGGGCCGCCGACATCCTCACCCCGGAGTTCGCCGCCCAGGCGCGCGCCATCCCCCCGCACTACCCCGGGCAGTCCTTCTCGCACGCCATCCTCAACAGCCTCGTCACCGGCCCGCTGCCACAGTACCTCCGCGTGGAGGACCGCAACTCCATGGCGCACGGCATCGAGTCGCGCGTGCCGTTCCTGGACCATGTCCTCGTGGAGCACGCCCTCACCCTGCCGGTGGGCGCGCTGATGTCGGGGGGGTGGAACAAGCGCATCCTGCGCGACGCCATGCGCGGGCGCATCCCCGACTCCGTGTGCAACCGCGCGGTCAAGTTCGGCTTCCCCACCGCCGCGCGCGACTGGTTCGCGGGGCCCCTCAGCGGGGCGCTGCGCGACCTCCTCGACGGCTCCGCGGCGGCCCGCGCCGGCTGGTTCCACGTGGAGCGGCTGCGCCACGCGCTCGACGAGCACGTGGCCGGGCGCGCGGACCACTCGCGCGCCCTCTTCGCCTTCGCGCAGGCCAACGCCTGGCTGGAGCTCCACGCCCGGGGGTGGACCCGCTAGGCGCCGCGGCCGAACGGCTTGGTCCCTTCCACGATGCAGAAGGCCGAGCTCTCCACGGCGGCCACGTCGGGGATGCGGCTCTGGTGGAAGGGCATGCGATCCACGTGGGTGAACCCCACCTCCTCGAACAGCGCGGTCAGCTGCACGTCGTCGAACTGCCACTTGTGCTTGTGGCCGATGGACCCCAGCCACACCCGCCTTGTCATGATCTCGCGGAAGTACAGCTCCACATGGGCGCGCAGCGCCTGCGCCGACCGGCTGCCTGCGGGCTTGGCCCGCTCCGCCTCGTACAGCTCCAGGTAGCGCCCCCAGAAGGTGGGGCCATCGGGGACGCAGATGCGCAGCACCCCCCCGGGGGCAAGCACGCGGAAGCAGTCGGCGGTGAGCCGCACGGTGTCCTCGTACTCGAAGTGCTCCCACACCTCCCCGGCGTAGATGCACGCCACGGAGTTGTCCGCGTAGGGGAGCGGCTTGAACAGGTCGTGGATCTGGATGTGCGGGCCGAAGCTCGTCTTCGGCAGCACCCCCAGCGCCACCAGCGCCCGGTCCACGGGCCAGAACCGGCTCGCCAGGCGGGCGCGGTTGCTGCCGTCGATGTTCACCCAGCCGGCGGGCTGAACCGGCCCGCAGCCGATGTTGAGCTTCGGGCCCTTGGGGAGGGGCGTGTCCGGGACCGCCCGCATTGCCGGCGGCAGGCCGCCCGCCCGGTGATCACGGGGCGGCGCAGGCAGGTCCAACGAGGGCGCCTGGGGAGGCGGGGCAAGCACGGCGGAGGGGGTCATCGGGGCGGGGGGTGGAGGGTCCGCTGCGTGGGACGGATCGCGGTCAGCCGGACTCTTGTACACATTCCGTGCCGTCCAGTCCGCCGCCGCAAGGCACCCTGGCGCCAAACGGGCAACCCGTTGCGGCGGAAAGAGTTCAGGCGAATGATCCAGAGATGAGGCCGTCTCGACCTCTCCGCAGATCACGGCTCTCAGCCCGGACCTGTGGCGTGGCTGCCACAGGCGGACGCGACAATGGGCGCCCCGCGAGTGCCGTCGCCTCGCGCTACCGCGATACCCGCCGCTTCACCTCGGCCAGCCAGTTGAGCGCCACCGTGAGGTCCACCGAACCGCCGGTGGAGCGCGCCATCAGGAAGTGCCGGCCGTCGGGGGACACATCGTAGTTGGCGTGAATGGAGCCCGGGATGGCGTCGGAGGTGAACAGCTTCTGGCGGGCCACCACCCGCAGCCCCCCCTCGGCAACCACGGTGGCCGCCATCAGGTCGTTCCCGGTCAGGTAGTACAGCCGTCGGCCATCCGGTGCCCACACTGGCTCCGTGCCCCCGCCCGACGACACCTGCGTGCGGCCCCCCGGCCCGGGGAACGGTCGCACGAACACCTCCGGCAGCCCCGATTCGTTCGTCGTGTACGCCACCCACCGGCCGTCGGGGGAGAAGCGCGGCATCACCTCGTCGTACTCCGTCACCTCGAACGGCCGCGGCGTGGTGTCG
>JAGWYS010000080.1 GCA_018969225.1 Gemmatimonadota bacterium
GCGCCAGCAGTTCCTGTCGGGCGCGCTCCACGCGCGCCCGCGCGGTCCGCGCCGGCTCGAGCGCCTCCACCAGCTGCCGCTCGCGCGCCTCCAGCCGGTCCAGCTCCACCGCCCGGCGCCGCTCCGCCCCCGCCACCAGCACGGCCGCCGCGCAGGCCGCCCATCCCGCCGCCACCCACCACGCGCGCCGCCGGCGCTGCGCCAGGCGGCGATGCAGCCCGGTGGTCAGCAGCTGGTCGGCCAGCGGCGGGACTGCGCGCCGCCGCACGGCCTCCACGACCGCGTCCACGTCCAGGGGCCGCGACGCGCTCCCGGCCGCCTCGTGCCCTCCCTCCCGCCGGCGACGCACCTCCACCAACGCGCCGTCCCGCACGGTCACCTCCGCCACCTCGCCCTCGGGGGCGGGGCACCGCCAGCAGCCATCGCCTGCCGCCCACGCCGCGCACTGTGGCAGCGTCACCACCCCTCGCACGGGGAGCGCCTCTTCCATCGCCGTCACCCACGCGTCCAGTGTCGGGCCATCCATCCCCAACACCAGCGGGCCCGCCAGCGCCACCGCCGCGCCCGACGGCAGGGGAAGGAAGCGGTCGCTCTCGAGGCGCAGGAGCGGGAGCCGGGCGTCGGGCGGCACGGGCGGCAGCGCGGGGACCGCCGCCTCCAGCACCCCGGTGCCCACCACCAGCAGGGCGTCCGCACCGCGCGGGACCGCCGCGCGCAGCGCCTCCGTCACTCGAGGCGCGGTGGCGCCAAACGGCGCCACGAGCGGCGACCGGTGGGGCGCCCCAGAGGCCCCCACCACTCGCAGCCCGTCGGCGTCCAGCAGCAGCGCCACCCCGGGCGTCACCGGAATTGCTCCCGCCAGGTCACCAGCCGCAGTTCGGGGGGGGCCACGGCAAACACGGCCTGGATCTCGCGGGTGCCCCGCCGTCCGGCGCCCCAGCCGCGCCCAATCACCAGTAGGCGGGTGGGGCGGTCCACCAGCGAGCCGGCAGCCGCGGCCAGCACGCGCGGAGACGCCCGTCGGCGGTTGATCCGCCCGTCGCCATCCACCGTCAGCTCCTCGGCCACCGCGGCCAGCCATGGGGCCGCCGCTGCGGCGGGCAGTGCCTGCAGCGCGTCGAGCGTCTCAAAGGGGCGCCACCGGCGCGGCGGCACCGGACGGCCCAGCAACGCCGCGCCCAGCGAGTCGCGACGCCAGCGAGCCGACTCTTCGGCCGTTGGGGCGCCTGCGGTCCCGCCGTCTGCCGGGGAGCCCGTCACTCTGGCGGTGATGGCCCGAGCCACCCGGGCCGCCTCGTCACGGGGCGCCACCGTGGCGAACAGGCGGGTCAGCCCCTCCTCGCCCGCCAGGTTGACATCCAACCGTGCGTTCACGTCCACCACCACGGCGGCAAAGCCGCCGCCGGGGAGCGTGTCCGCCACAAAGGGGGCAGGGGCCCCCTCGGCGGCCGGGGCGGTGGCGGCATCCAGCACGGCGTCCACCGCGACACTGTCGGGCGCGGCGCCCAAGGCCCGCTCCAGGCGGGCCTGGGCGGCCACCACGGCGCTCTCGGCCATGGCGCGGGCCACGGCATCGGCGGCGGCCACCTCGGCCTGCCGTACCCCGCGGCGCGCCGACGCCGCGGCCACGGCCGTCACCGAGGTGAGCACGGCGATGGCGGCCAGCACCAACAGCAGCGCCACGCCGCGCCGATCCCGCCCGCCGGCAGGGGAGCGCCGGCTCGGGATCATGGGGCGCCTCCCGAACCCAACGGGGCCAGCCACACGCGGACGGCCGGGGCCACCGCGCCCGTCGTGCGCCACGCCACCTCCACCGCCTGCGGCACGCGCCCCGCGATGGGCCAGTCCGGGCGCCACCCGCCCTCGCCGTCCAAGACCCGGATGGCCAGCTCCCGCACCTGGCCAACGGCGGCGTGCCGAACCGGGGTCTGCAGCGATGCGGGCGGGGCGGCGTCCACCACCAGCGAATCACCCCGATGCCGCACCGCCACGCGCCACGGGGCGCCGGTGCCGAACGGCGGGACGATGCCGCGCGACGGGAAGAGCAGCGCCGGCCCCGTCGAGTCCGGCACCACGGCCACGAGCGGGCCGTCCACGGCCGACGCCGGCGGCAGGTGCCGGAGGGCGTCGGTGAGCAGGGAGCGCACCCGGGCTTCCCCCTCGCTGGCGCGTCGGAGGCGCGCCACGCGATCTCCCGCCCCCGAGGCCGCCTGCAGCGCGGCGGCGGCGGCCACGCCGGCCAGCGCGGTGACGGCGACCGCCACCATCACCTCCAGCAGGGTGAATCCGCGCCGGCCCCTCACGGCACCCCGGCGGGGATCAGGCGCGACAGGCGGTGCACCCCGCCCTCTGGCAGGGGCACCTCGACCTCGATCAGCACCACGCCCCGCGCGTACGGCCGACGCGTCACCCGCACGCTGTCGTCCGGCAGGGGACCCGCGCGGTAGAGCGTGGCCGCCGCCAGGGCGGCGTCGCCGCGCGCCACGGCCACCTGCCACGCCGCGGCCCGCCGCGCGGCGCCCAGCGCCTCACGGGTGGTTTCCAGGCAGGTTACCGCCGCGACGGCCAGCAGCACCGTGGCCACGGAGGTCTCGAGGAGGGTCATGATCCCCCCAATTCACCGCAGGGCGCCGGGGATGTCAACGCACCCCCGGCGCCCGCGGGGTCACTTCTTGATCAGCGGCTTCACCGCGGCCGGGATCTCGAAGGCCGAGGCCGGCGCGCCGTTCAGGATCACGTCCTTGACGATGGTGACCATGGTCTGCGGGCCCATCGACATCTCGGTGCGCGTGGGGAACAGGATCCCCCCGAACGCCTTGTACTCCGACTGCTTGGTGGTCACCGGGATCGCGCCCATCGGCGATTCCTGCTGCGTCTCGGCGCCGATCACCAGCCCGCTCCCCACCGCGAAGTAGGTGGTGACCGTGCGCCCCGACCCCTTGAGCACCATCTTGAGCTTCCACGCCTTTTCCCCCCCGAAGTCCACGGCACCCTGGTTTTCCACGGTGGTGTACCGGTCGGGGGACATGAACAGCGCCCCCTGGAAGTCGGCGCCCTCCAGCATCTGCGACAGTTCCTTGTCCGCCAGGAGGCGCGGCCCCTGCATGGGGTTCACGTCCCAGGCCACGGTGCCGTCGGTCCCCTGCAGCATCTCGCCCATCCCGGGGATCGAGGCCTTGGTCGCCATCTTGTTGGGGGCGGCCATGACCGCCTCCACCGCCGCCTCCAGCCCCACCGCCGGGATCTGCAGCGTGGCCGACTGCTTGATGGAGGTGACCTTGGCCAGCGCGTCGCGCCCGCCAATGGCGCTCACGTACTTGGCCAGCACGGCCGCCGCCGCGGGGACCTCCTGGGCGCGAACGGGCGAGGCGGTCGCGGACAGCGCCAGGGTGGCCGCACCGGCCAGGAGGACGCGCGGGAACAACAACGAGGGTCTCATCACGGGGATCTCGGGGAAAGGGGAACGGAATCCTGCCGAGGCCCGCGCGCGCGCGCCGCGTTGGCCCCCCAGCGAATCGCGGCGTCCAGCGCCGGATCCTCGCCCGCCAGCAGCGCGCGGCGGGACTGCGGGATGATGCTGTCGGGGGTCACCCCCGGTCCCTCGACCGGGCGCCCCGACGGCGTGATGAAGTCGGCGATGGCGTGGTACAGCAGGTCGCCGTTGGGGAGGCGTTCGGGAACCGACGGAAGCGCCTGGCCGCCCGTGACGATCCCGAACACCCGCGCCCGACCCAGCGCCTGCAGCCCCGCCGCGAAGAACTCGCTGGTGCTGAAGGAAAAGTCGTCCACCACGATCGCCACCGGACCGGCGTAGGGGGTCACCCGCTGCAGCCGCGTGTCCACGCGGCGGGGGAACGCCACCATCTTGAGGGCGGTGCCCCGCTGCCGCATGGTGCCCAGCGAGGCCAGCGTGTCCAGGAAGTGGCCCGCCAGCCCCATGGCCATCCCCATGACGCCTCCGGGATTGCCGCGCAGGTCCACCACGATCGCGTCGGCGTCGCGCAGGGCGTCCATCGCCGAGTCCACGGCCGGAATCAGCGACGGCATCCAGACGTTGAAGTGCAGCAGCCCCACCGTGCGATCCCCGACCGCGCGCCGCTCGGCGGCCAGTGCGGTGGGCACGGGGGGGAGGTTGCCGAACTTGGCAGTGGCGCCGGGGGTGGGGCGCCGCGTCAGGGCGAGCGTGCGCCGGGTCCCCGTGCCGTCGCGCACGGTGACCGTCACCGAGGTGCCTTCGGGGCCCGACAAGCGCCCCATGGCGGAGGCGGCGCGCTGCCACGCCAGCCGCCGAGGATCCACCGTTGTCCCCGACTTCGGCGGACGGCCCACGGCCGGTCGGCCGTCGATGGCCTCCACCACGAATCCCGGGGTGATGCCGCGCTGTGCGGCCGGGGAGCCGGCGGCCACCCGCCACACCACCAGCGTGTCGTGCATCCAGCGAAGGTCGAGCCCCGTCCCTGCGTCGCCGCGCGGGCCGGGGGCGCCGTTCGGCGACTCCTCCCCGTCCGCGACTTCCCTGGGGATGATGGCAAAGTGGGACTGCCCGAGCCGCCCCAGCATGTCCTCCAGCACCTCGCGCAGCGCCGGGGTGGACCGCGCGGCGGCTGCGCGCGGCCGCAGCTCGTTGCGCGCCCCCTGCCAGTCCACCCCGTTGAAGGTGGTGTCCCAGTAGGTCCGCGCGATGATCCCCCACGCCGAGTCGAAGGTGGCGGTGGCTTCCGGCACCGGTTCGGGGGCGGGCCCCGGCGCGCCGGCCGAGCCGGCCGGTCCGCCGACGCCCCGGCACGCCGCCGCGCCGGCCGCCAAGGCCAGCGCCAGGGGGAAGAAGGGAGGGAGGTGGTGGCGCGCCATGCCGACAGGACGGCTGCCGGTCGGGCAGGGTTTCATCGCGGGTGGGGGAAGGGGGGCTGCGGGGGGCTCGTGTGCCGTTTCCGCTGCGGTCCGTCCGCACCCCTCCCCACCGGGCGCTTCCGCGCATTACCATGCGAGTCTCGCCCTCACCCAGCCCTCGCCCATGTCCGCTCGCCTTCACGCCCTCCATGCCGCCGGCCAGTCGCTGTGGCTCGACTACATCGACCGGGCCATGCTGCACAACGGGGACCTCGCCCGGCGCATCCGGGAGGACGCCCTCACGGGGATGACCTCCAACCCCACGATCTTCGAGAAGGCGCTGGCGGAGGGGGCGGCCTACGATGCCCAACTGGCGGCGCTCCCGGCGGCTCTCTCCGACCGGGAGGCGTTCTTCGCCCTGGCCGCCACCGACGTGCGGGACGCCTGCGACGCCTTCCGGGGGGTATACGATGCCACCAACGGGGGGGATGGCTACGTGTCGCTGGAGGTCAGCCCCGACCTGGCGCGCGACGCCACCGGCACGGTGGCCGAGGCGCAGCGCCTCTGGGCCACGGTGGACCGCCCCAACCTGATGATCAAGGTCCCTGGCACCTCGGAGGGGGCGGCGGCGATCCGCCAGCTCATTGCCGCCGGCATCAACGTGAACGTCACGCTGCTGTTCGCGCTGGAGGCCCACGCGCGCGTCATCGAGGCGTACTTGGCCGGGTTGGAGGACCGCGTGGCGGCCGGGCTCCCCGTGGACCGGGTGGCTTCGGTGGCCAGCTTCTTCGTGAGCCGGGTGGACTCGGCGGTGGACAAGGCGCTGGCCGCCCGCGGCGCGGCGCACCCGGACGAGGCTGACGCCTGCCAGGCGCTGCAGGGGCGCGCGGCCATCGCCAACGCCAGGCTGGCCTACCGGCTGGTGCGCCAGGCGTTTGCCGGGGAGCGGTGGGCGCCGCTGGCGGCCCGGGGCGCCCGGCTGCAGCGCCCCCTGTGGGCCAGCACCAGCACCAAGAACCCCGCCTACCGCGACGTCATCTACGTGGAGGAACTCGTCGGGCCGGACACCGTGAACACGCTCCCGCCGGCCACGCTGGAGGCCTTCCGCGACCATGGCGAGGTGCGCCCGTCTGTGGGGGAGGACCCCGAGGGGGCGGTGGCCACGCTCGCCGCACTCGAGGCGCGCGGCATCGCCCTTGCCGACGTCACGGATGCGCTCCTGCGCGAGGGGCTGGCGGCCTTCGAGCACTCGTTCGTCACCCTGCTGGCCGGCCTCCGTGCCAAGCGCCAGGCGCTCGCGGGCGCCTGAGCCTCCCTTGCCCGAACCACTGCCGCAGACGATGACCGCAGTCGACTTCCTCCCCGCCACCACCACCGGCGAGCATATGGTGCCCACGCGGCTGGACCTCGTCGCCGACCGGGGGGCGCACCGGCACGTGCACCGCACCAAGGTGGTCGGCACGCTGGGGCCCGCCAGCAACACGCCCGAGGGGATCCGGGGGTTGCTGGAGGCCGGGCTGGACGTGGTGCGCATCAACTTCTCCCACGGCACGCACGAGCAGCACGCCCGCACCATCGCCACCGTCCGCGAGGTGTCCGAGGCGATGGGGCGCCCGGTGGCCATCCTGGGCGACCTGCAGGGGCCGCGCATCCGCATCGGCAAGCTGCCCGAGCCGGTGGAGCTGGTGCCGGGGACGGAGGTGGTGCTGGCCCCCGAGGCCGTGGCGACGGGGGACGACATCCCCATCACCTACGCCGACCTGTGCCATGACGTGGCGCCCGGGAACCGGATCCTCGTCAACGACGGCCTCTTCGAGCTGGTGGTGACGGCCGTGGCCGCCCCGCGCGTGTCGGCGCGCGTGGTGCACGGCGGGCGCCTGACCAGCAACAAGGGGATGAACCTCCCCGGGATCGCCGTCTCCGCGCCGTCCATCACGGACAAGGACCGCGCCGACCTGGCGTTCGCCGTGGCGCAGGACCTCGACGCCATCGCGCTCTCGTTCGTGCGCCGCGCCGAGGACATCGACGGGCTCCGCGCGCTGATCCCCCGGCACATGTACGTCGTGGCCAAGATCGAGAAGGACGTCGCGCTGCAGAACATCGAGGCGATCATGCAGGCCACCGACGCCATCATGGTGGCGCGCGGCGACCTGGGGGTGGAGCTCCCCTTCGAGGAGGTCCCCATCGCGCAGAAGCGGATCATCGCGATGGCCAACCGCTTGGGGCGGCCGGTCATCACCGCCACGCAGATGATGGAATCGATGATCGAGAACCCGCGCCCCACCCGCGCGGAGGCCTCCGATGTGGCCAACGCCATCCTGGACGGCACCGACGCGGTGATGCTCTCGGCGGAGACGGCGGCCGGGGCGCACCCCCGCCTGGCCGTCGAGGCCATGCGGCGCATCAGCACCGAGGTGGAGACGCGCTACGTCCCCGTGCCGCAGCGCACCGACCGGCGCGCCGGGGAGGCGCTGGGGACCGAGGAGGCGATCGCCGCCGCCACCGTGGCCGCGGGGCGCATGATCAACGCGCCACTGGTCATCGTCTTCACCAAGAGCGGCTTCTCCGCGCGGATCGTCGCCTCGCACCGCCCGTCGGTCCCCATCCTCGCGCTCACCGACGAGGCGCGGACCTGCCGGCAGCTGAACCTCGTGTGGGGGGTGGTCCCCCGCCTCGTGCCGCCCGCGCGCGGCTACGACCACATGCTGGCCATGGCGCTGGAGCAGGCGTTGGCGCTGGGGCTCGTGAACCGCGGCGACCGCGTGCTCGTGACCGCCGGCGTCCCCTTCGACGTCCCCGGGACCACCAATTTCATGAAGGTGGAGACCGTCTGAGCCCCGCCCCGTGCTGAGGGACGCGCGCGGATGCGGCTGACCTTCCTGGGCACCGGGACCAGCTTCGGCGTCCCCCAGGTCGGCTGCGACTGCGACACCTGCCGCTCTGACGACCCGCGCGACCGGCGCACTCGCTGCGCCGTGGTCATCGAGACCCCCGGGGGGACCCGCCTGCTGGTGGACACCCCGCCGGAGCTGCGCCTGCAACTGGTGGCGGCGGGGATCCGCGACGTGGACGCCGTGCTCTACACCCACGAGCACGCGGACCACCTCCACGGCATCGATGACCTGCGCGCCTTCACCGTGCGTCGCGCGGCCCCGCTCCCCCTGTACGGCGACGCGCCCACGCTGGCCGCCATCACCGCGCGCTTCGGTTACATCACCGATCCCGCGCGCCGCCCCCTCCCCGGCACCAGCAAGCCGGAAGGGGTGCTGGTGGAGATTGCGGCGGGGGTCCCCTTCACCGTGGGGGACGCCGAGGTCCTCCCCATCGCGGTGCCGCACGGCCCGGTCACCGTGCTGGGGTTCCGCGTGGGGCCGCTGGCCTACGTCACCGACGCGCAGCACCTCCCCGAGGCGGCCTTCGAGGCGCTGGCGGGGGTGGAGCTGCTGGTGCTCAACGGGCTGCGCCACCGTCCGCACCCCACCCACCTGTCCATTGCCGACGCCGTGGCGGCGGCGCGCCGCATCGGCGCCGCCCGCACGTACCTCACGCACCTCACCCACGAGACGGCACACGCCCCGCTGGCGGCGGAACTCCCGGCCGGCATCGCCCCCGCCCACGACGGCCTCGTCCTCGAGTGCGCCGTCCCGGCGTCCCCCCGTCGCCCTTCCCCCTGACCCTGCCATGTCCCTCGCCCTCGACTTCACCAACATGATGGCCGGTGCGCTCCCCGGGGGCGCCGGCATCACGCCCGCGCAGTGGGAGGCCGCCGCGCCGCGCTTTGCGGCCGCGCACGCCGCCGTTCACGCGCGCACCGCGACGCTGGGGTTCCTGTCGCTCCCGCACGACCGCGCGATGCGCGCGCAGGTGGAGGCGGTCGCGGCCGACGCCCGCGACCGGGTGGACGACGTGCTCCTGCTGGGGATCGGCGGCTCCGCGCTGGGCCCCATCGCCGTGCGCACCGCCCTCTGTCCCCCGGGGTGGAACGCCCTCGACGCGACGGCCCGCGGCGGGCGCCCGCGCCTCCACGTCCTGGACAACGTGGACCCGGTGACCATCGCGGCCACGCTGGCGCGCCTCGACTTGCAGCGCACGCTGGTCCTGGTGGTGTCCAAGTCGGGGGGGACCGTCGAGACCATGGCGCAGTACCTCATCGTGCGCGAGGCGATGGCCCGGCGCCTGGGGGAGGGGGGGGCGCGCCGCCAGTTGGTCTTCCTCACCGATCCGGTCGTGGGGGCGCTGCGCCGCATCGCGCGCGAGGAGGGGATCCGCACCCTCGACATCCCCGCCAACGTGGGGGGGCGCTTCTCGGTGCTCTCCCCGGTGGGGCTCCTCCCCGCCGCCCTCTTGGGCGTGGACGTGGCCGCCTTGCAGGCGGGCGCCGCCGACGTCATGGCGCGCGCGGAGCAGCCGCTGCTCGCCGCCAACCTCCCCGGCGCCTTCGCCACCCTCCAGTGGCTGGCCGACACCGCGCACGGGCGGCCCATCCAGGTCCTCATGCCCTATGCCGACCCGCTGCGCGACCTGGCGCTCTGGTTCGTGCAGCTGTGGGCCGAATCGCTTGGCAAGCGCCACCCCGCGGGCGGGCACGTGGGGCCCACCCCCGTGCCGGCGGTCGGCGCCACCGACCAGCATGCGCAGGTGCAGCTATTCATGGAGGGGCCCCTCGACAAGACCGTCACGTTCGTCGCCGTCCGCGGCCGCGAGGGGGACGGGAGCATCCCGGCGCGCCACGCCGACATCCCCGAGCTGGGGTACCTCGGCGGGCACACCCTGGGCGAGCTCATCGCCATCGAGCAGCGCGCCACCGCCGGGGCCCTCGCGGCGCGCGGCCGCTTCAACGCCACCCTGGCCATCGACGCGGTGGACGCCTGGCACCTGGGCGCGCTCTTCCAGACCTTCGCGCTGGCCACCGCATACGCCGGCGCGCTGTACGGCGTGGACGCCTTCGACCAGCCCGGCGTCGAACTGGGGAAGCAGTTCGCCTACGCGCTGCTGGGGCGCCCCGGCAGCGAGGGGGCCCGCGCCGAGTGGGACGCGCTCCCCTCCCCCGATCCCCGCTGGCAGCTCTGACCGGCGCCGGCCCCCTTGCCCGTGCCGCCGGTGGCATGGGAGCTTACCCGCACGCTTCGGGGACTCCGTCCCTTCACCTTCGCCCCTTCCGTCCCATGTCGTCTGCCTCCCTCTTCGGCGGTGCCGTCTCCCTCGTGGACGGGCACGTCCAGCTGCATGATCCCGCGGCCCTCGCCACGCCCCACATGGACGCGCTGGTGCGGCAGGCGGTCTTCGGCACCGAGCCCGAGCGGGAGATGGCGCGGTGGCTGGTGTGGGAGCTGGGGCAGGCGGTGGGAGTGCGCGCCGCCTCCGTCCACGACCTGTACCTCGCCCGCGGGCGCGGCGACTGCGGCGGCTTCACCGTCCCCGCCATCAACGTGCGCGCCCTCGCCTACGACACCGCGCGCGCCATCTTCCGCACCGCGCGCGCGCAGGACGCCGGCGCCTTCATCCTCGAGATCGCCCGCTCCGAGATCGCGTACACCGACCAGCGCCCCGCGGAGTACGTCGCCGTGATGCTGGGCGCCGCGCTGCGCGAGGGATACCGCGGCCCCGTGTTCATCCAGGGCGACCACTTCCAGGTCAACCACAAGAAGTTCGCGGTGGACCCCGTGGCCGAGGTCAACGCCGTCAAGGCGCTGGTGCACGAGGCCGTGGCCGCCGGGTTCTACAACATCGACGTGGACACCTCCACCCTGGTGGACCTGTCCAAGGCCACGCTCGCCGAGCAGCAGCGCCTCAACTACGGGGTGTGCGTGGACATCACGCGCACCGTCCGCGCCGCGGAGCCCGCCGGCGTGACCATCTCCATTGGCGGCGAGATCGGCGAGGTGGGGACCGAGAACAGCACCCCCGAGGAGCTGGAAGCCTTCATGGAGGGGTTCAACGCCACCCTCCAGGCGGTGGCCCCCGGGACCGCCGGGCTCTCCAAGATCTCCGTGCAGTCGGGGACCTCGCACGGCGGCGTCGTGCTGGCCGACGGCTCCATCGCCGACGTCAAGCTCGACCTGGACACCCTGCAGCGCCTCTCGGTCATCGCGCGCGAGCGCTACGGGATGGCCGGCGCCGTGCAGCACGGCGCCTCCACCCTCCCCGACACCGCCTTCGGCAACTTCCCGCGCATCGAGACCGCCGAGATCCACCTGGCGACGAACTTCCAGACCATGATGTTCGACCACCTGCCCGCCGACGTGCGGCAGGCGATGTACGCGTGGCTGGACGTCAACGCCAAGGACGAGCGCAAGGCGGGGGACTCGGACGAGCAGTTCTACTACAAGGCCCGGAAGAAGGCGATCGGCCCCTTCAAGCGCACCCTGTGGGACCTCCCGGCTGACGTGCGCGAGGCCCTGGGGCGCGCGTACGACGACAAGTTCGGCTTTCTCTTCCGCCAGCTCGGCATCGCCGGCACCCGCGCCACCGTGGACCGCTTCGTGGCCGCGCCGCCGCAGCATCGCCCGTTCCCCACCGGCGCCAGCACCGTGGTCGCCGCGCCGGACGACGCGGACCTGAGCGACTGAGCCCGTGGGCCCCCTGCGCCCCGCGCTCGAGGCGTGGGGGGACGTGGCGCGCCGCGCCTGGCGCCAGGGGATGGAGGACAACATCCCGTTCGTGGCGGGGGGGCTGGCGTTCAACATCCTGTTGGCGCTGGTCCCCTTCGTCCTGCTCCTGGTCGTCGGGCTCTCGTTCCTCCTGGGGCGCGAGCCCACCGAGGCCGCGGCCACCGTCACGGGGCTGGTGGGCGGGTTCCTCCCGGCCCGGACCCCGATGGCGGGGGAGCTCCTCAGCTCCCTCGTCGCCGACTTCCTGCGCACGCGCCCGGCCACCACGCTCTACTCGGCGCTGGGCTTCATGTGGTTCTCCACGCGCCTCTTCGGCTCGCTGCGCACCGCCGTCTCGCTGATCTTCGACCGCAGCGACCGCGGCATCGTGGCCGGCAAGCTCTTCGACCTGGGCGCCACCCTGGTGGCCACCCTGGCGGTGGCCGCGTGGGTGTTCCTGTCCGTGCTCCTCAATCTGGCCACCGCCCGCGGGGCGGCCTGGCTCGCCGGCGCCGGCGTGCTCCTCCCCGACCTCGGGGGCGCAGGGCTCCTGGCCGGCCGCGCGCTGGCCCTCCTGCTGGTGCTCGCGCTGTTCTACGCGCTGTACCACGGCCTCCCGCGGCACCGGCCGACGCCGCGCACGGCGCTGGTGGCCGCCGGGGTCACCACCCTGCTGTTCGAGGCCGCGCGCGAGCTGTTCCGCCTGCTGGTCGCGCTCCTCAACCCCACGTCGCTGTACACGGGCACGCTGGCGGTCGTCATCGCCGTGGTGTTCTGGACGTACTACGCGGCCTTCCTGTTCCTCGTGGGGGGGGAGGTGGCACAGGCCGTCGAGTTGCGCCGCGCCGAGCTGGCCGCCCTGCGCGGCTTCCCCCCGTCTCCTCCGGTCCCCCCCGCGTCCCATGCCTGACATCCCCCTCGACCTTCGCAGCGACACGGTCACCCGTCCCACCGCCGCCATGCGGCGGGCCATGGCCGACGCCGAGGTGGGCGACGATGTGCTGGAAGGCGACCCCACCACGCGGCGCCTCGAGGCGGCGGTGGCCGAGCGGCTTGGCCAGGAGGCCGGGCTCTTCTTTCCCACCGGTACCATGGCCAACCAGGCCGCGCTGTGGGTGCATGGGGCCCCGGGGACCGAGGTGCTGGTGGAGGCCGACGCCCACATCGTGCACTGGGAGATGGCCGGGGCCGCCGCGCTCTGCGGCCTCCAGCCGCGGCTGGTCCACCCGGCGTCCGGGGCCATGCGCGCCACCGACCTCGAAGCCGCCATCCGGTACCCCTCGGCGCACGCCGCGGAGACGTCGCTGGTGTGCCTGGAGAACACGCACAACGGCGCCGGCGGCGTGGTGACCCCGCTGGAGGACCTCCAGGCGCTGGCGCGGCTGGCGCGCGCCCACGGGTGGCCGGTGCACCTCGATGGCGCGCGGCTCTGGAACGCGAGTACCGCCACCGGCACGCCGCTGGCCGCGTTCGCCGCGTGCGCCGACTCGGTGATGCTGTCCTTCTCCAAGGGGCTGGGCGCGCCCGTGGGGGCGGCCCTGGTGGGGACGCGGGCCTTCATCGAGCGCGCGCACCGCGCACGCAAGCGCTTCGGCGGCGGCATGCGCCAGAGCGGGATCCTCGCCGCGGCCGCCCTGCACGGGGTGACCCACCACCTGGGGCGGCTGGTGGACGACCATGCGGCGGCACGGCTGCTGGCCGAGGCCGTTGACGGGGCGGGGGGCGCGCGGGTGGTGCCCCCTGACACCAACATCGTCATGATCGACCTCCCCGCGCCCCGGGCCGACGCCGTGGTGGCCCGGGCCGCCGCGTTGGGGGTGCGCGTGAGCGCGTGGCACGCCACGCGGGTGCGCGCCGTCACCCACCTGGACGCGCCCCTCACGGCGGTGCGCGCCGCGGCGCCACGGCTCCGCCAGGCGCTGGACGAAGCCCTGGCCGGCGCGTAGTGCGGGGCGCGCGCCGGTTGCCGCGACGCCGCGCGCCGGCTATGCTGAAGGTGCTCCGGGTCCCGGAGGGCGAAAGGCCGCCAACCCCGTCAGGACCCCGAAGGTAGCAGCGGTACGCGAATCCTTCCGTCGCTTCGTCAGGCCCGGAGCACTGGCGCGCGGTGGGCACCGGTTGGTCGGCGGCAGCCGGCGGCCGAGTCCCCCGCGCGCCGCTGTTTTAGATTCCCCGCATGACGCTCGCGCTCGCCCGGAAATACCGCCCGCGCTCCTTCGCGACGGTGGCGGTCCAGTCCCATGTGGCGAACACCCTCAAGGGCGCCATCGCCCGCGACCGCGTGGCGCACGGGTACCTGTTCTGCGGCCCGCGCGGCACCGGCAAGACCACGCTGGCCCGCGTGCTGGCCATGGCGCTCAACTGCGAGCGCCGCGGCGACCCCGCGCTGCACGGCGAGCCCTGCGGCCGCTGCGCGAGCTGCGAGCGCATCTGGAGCGGCAGCGCCACGCTCGACGTGGTCGAGATCGACGCTGCCTCCAATCGCACGATAGACGACGCCAAGGACCTCCGCGAGCGCGCCATGTACGCCCCCTCCGCCGAGGGGCGCTACAAGGTGTACATCGTGGACGAGGCGCACATGCTCACCCGCGAGGCGTGGAACACCCTCCTCAAGATCCTCGAGGAGCCGCCGCCGCGCGTGGTGTTCGCCTTCGCCACCACCGAGCCGCAGAAGATCGCCCAGTTCGCCGCCCCGGTGCTCTCGCGGTTGCAGCGCTTCGACCTGCGCCGCATCGGCCCCGCGGAGATCCGCGAGCGGCTGGCGCTGGTGCTGGCGGAGGAAGAAGTGCCCTTCGCGCCCGACGCGCTCGCGCTCATCGCGCGCGCCGCCGACGGCGGGCTGCGCGACGCCCTCTCCCTCACCGACCAGGTGCTCTCGCTGGGCGAGTCGGCCGAGGTCACCGTGGAGCGGGTGCAGGAGGCGCTGGGGCTGGTCCCCGACGACGAGCTGCTGGGGCTCCTCGACCTGGCGGCGGCGCGCGACGGCGCCGCCCTCTTCCCGGCCGTCCAGCGACTGGCCGATGGCGGGGTGGATTTCGCGCTGATGCTCGCCGGGCTCGGACGGCTCCTGCGCGCCCAGCTGGCGCTCGAGATGGGGGGACGGGTGGCCGACATCCCCGACGGCCTGCAGCAGGCGCTGGAGGCCCGCCGCGGGCGCCAGCCGGTGGGTGACCTGCTGCGCATGCTCCATGCGCTGGCCGACACCGAGCCGCTGTTCCGGCGCAGCGCCCAGCCGCAGCTGCTCTTCGAGCTCCTGCTGGTGCGGTGGGCCTACCTCGATCGGACGGTCCAGCTGGAGGAGGTGCTGCAGGGCTTCGGCGCCGGGGGCGGCGAGGATCCGCCGCCGCGGCGTGTGGCCCGGGAGTCGCGCGTGGCCTCGGCGCACGCGATCCCCCCCGCGCCGCCCCCGGCGGTGGCTGCGGCGCCCGCGCCCC
>JAGWYS010000327.1 GCA_018969225.1 Gemmatimonadota bacterium
CCGTCGATCCCTACGGCGGGGGGGCAGTTGGCGCTCGCCTTCGGGGGCATGGCGCAGGGGAGCGCGGGGGCGAACGAACGGCGGAACGAACCTCAGAGCGAGGGCCGGAGCGAGGGCCAGAGCGAGCGGCGGGGCGACGCGGGGGAGCGTCCCGGGGGGTGGGATCTGCCGCCGCGCGCCTTGGTGGAGGGGGGGCGTCTGCGGGTGGTGTCGTGGGGGGGCGCGCGGGGCGGGGTGCAGGTGGGGATGACCGTGGCGGAGGGGAGCGCGCGGTGTGCGGCGTTGGCGTGTCGGCCGTGGGATCCGGAGCGGGTGGCTGAGGGGGTGACGGCGGTGACGGCGGCGTTGCTGGAGGCATCGCCGCAGGTCACGCCGGTTCCGGAGGCGCCCGGGTATTGGTGGGTGGGGGTGGGTGGGTTTGGGGGGGTGGGGGGGGAGCTGGGGTGTGCGGAGCGGGTGTTGGCGGTGGCGCGCCGGTGGCATCCGGAGGCGCGGGTGGCGGTGGCGGACAGTTGTGTGGCGGCGCGGGCGGCGTTGTGGGCCACCGGGGGGCGGAGGGGGAAGGGGGTGGGGGAGGTGGGGGCCATCCGGGTGGTGCCGCCCGGGGGGTGTGCGGCGTATCTGGCGCCGGCGCCGTTGGCATTGCTCCCCATGCCGGCGGAGGTGCGGGAGGCATTGGAGGCGTTGGGAGTGCGCAGCGTGGGGGGGCTGGCGGCCTTGGCGCCGGGGGAGGTGGAGGCGCGCTGGGGGGCGGAGGGGGTGGCGGCGTGGCGGTTGGCGCGGGGGGATGATCCGCGGCGTCCCGGGGTGGCGCGGGTGGTGGCGGAGCGGGTGGCCAGTGCGGAGCTCGCCATGCCGGTGGACCGGGTGGAGCCGTTGCGCTTCCTGGTGCGCGCGCAGGTGGAGCAGGTGGTGGCGGGGTGTGTCCGTGACGGGCGGGCGGCGGCGGCGGTGGCCATCACCCTGTTGGTGGACGGGGGACGGCGCGACGGGGGGGTGCGGGCGGTCACGCGCGAGGTGCGTCCGGCGCGTCCGGTGGCGCGGGTGGGGCCGCTGTTCGAGCAGTGTTGGGGGGTGTTGGAGGGGTGGCGGTTGCCGGCGCCGGTGGTGGGGGTGGCGGTGAGTGTGCCGGCCACCGCGCCGTTGGCGGCCGACCAGGGGGATTTGCTGGTGCCGTCGTGGCGGGATGCCGCCATGCAGGCGGATGGCGTGTGCGCGCGGTTGCGGGCGGGGCTGGACCCTGGGGGGACGGGGGAGGTGGTGGTGCATCCGGTGGCGGGGGATGCGTACCGGCCGGAGGGGACGGGGGGGTGGGTGGCGGCCGATCCCTTGGTGTTGGGCGAGGCGCCGCTGCCGCGGGGGGTGACCGGGGCGGGTGGCGTGTCCGACGCCGTGCTCCGCCTGTTGCCGGTGCCGGAGGCGGTCGAGGTGGAGCGGCCGCATGGGCGTCCCGAGGCCGTGTGGTGGCGGGGGACGCGGGTGGCGCTCACGGCGGTGGTGGGACCGGAGCGGCTGGACGGGGCATGGTGGCGGGGCGCCGATGCCCCGCGTGAGTACTGGCGCGTGACGGCGCCCGCCGAGGGGGAGCTGCTCCTCTACCACCACCCTGGGGCGGGGTGGTACCTGCAGGGGTGGTACGACTGACGGAGGCGGTGCTGGTGCGGCGTCAGGGGCCGGACGTGTCCTCCACCAGCAGCAGCCACACCGTCCGCGTGCGTTTCACGTAGCGCATCCGCACCAGCACGTTGCGCGGGTGCTGCTTGAAGGCGAAGTGAAACCGGAAGGTGGCGTCCAGCGACTCGTGGATCACGCCGTCGGTGAACCGGCCGAAGAAGGCGGGAACCTTGCAGCAGGGGGCCACTTCGGTGAAGAACGACTTCCCCAGCGCGTCCTGCTGCGGGAGCGAGGCCAGCTGCGATTCGGCGGCGTTGTACGCCAGGATGCGCCCGGTCGGGTCCAGCTGGATCAGGCCGTAGGGCACGGCGTCCAGCTGGGCTGCCGTCATGCCGTCGGCGGCGTCCAGCGCGGCCTCCGCCTCGGCGGGGAGCGCCTCGGCGGGGAGCAGCGGGTGGGACGCGTGCAGCGGGTTCATGCGGTCCAACCTAACCGCGTGCACACGCGCAATCGGCCCCGGCGCCGTCGTGGCATTTCGGGTTCTGTTCGGGTAGATTCCGCGGCCCATGCCCCCTGCGTCCGCGCCGTCGTACGTCGAGTTGCACTGCCATTCCGCGCTCTCCCTCCTGGACGGGGCGAGCCTCCCGGAGGCGCTGGTGGCGCGCGCGGCGCAGCTCGGCTATCCGGCGCTGGCGCTCACCGACCACGACGAGTTGGGCGGGGTGGTGCGCTTCGGCCTCGCGGCCGCCGAGGCGGG
>JAGWYS010000328.1 GCA_018969225.1 Gemmatimonadota bacterium
CTCGCCTCGCTCCGCCGCCTCCTCTCCCCCCTGACCGCCACCGTGGCGTGGGTGGCGCTGCTGGTGCAGCTCCCCCTCTCCATTCAGGGAGGCGTGGCCCGCGGCGACACGGTGGCGCGCGCGGTGGCCGACTACTTCAGCTTCTACACCATCCTCACCAACCTGCTGGTGGCGCTGGTGCTCACCGTGCCAGCGGTGGCGCCGCGCAGCGCCGCCGGGCGGGTGCTGGGGCACGCCCTGGCGCGATGGACCGCCGCCGCGGCCATCCTGGTGGTGGGGATCGCGTACCACCTCCTGCTGAGCGACCTGTACAATCCCACGGGGGTGGCGGCGGTCACCGACCTGGTGTTCCACTACCTGGTGCCGGCGCTGTACGCGCTCACCTGGGTGTGCGCCTTGCCGCTGCCGACGCGCGGCCCCCTGTGGCCGGCGCTGGGGGCGCTCAGCGCCTACCCGGTGGCGTACTTCGCCTACCTGCTGGCGCGCGGGGCGGTCGTGGGGAGCTACCCGTACTTCTTCGTGGACGCCGGGGCGCTGGGGGTGCTGGGCGCCTTCCGGAACGCGCTGGGGCTGCTGGCCGTCCACCTGCTGCTGGCGTGGGGGCTGCGCGGGGTGGCGCAGCGGGTGCAGGCGCGCCTCGCGCCGGCCCCCGCCGCGCCCTGATCCCCCCGGTCGCGCGCGCCCGGGGTGGCGCGCCCGACCGGGGTCAGTGGGCGTCGCGGTACCAGGCCGCGGCGGCGGAGCGAATGGCCGGATCCAGCGCCGGGTACTGCGGGGCCAGCGCCTCGAGCGCGTCCACCAGCAGCCGGGCCACGAGGTAGTTGCGCACCGCCTTGTCATCGGCGGGGACCACGTGCCACGGCGCCCAGCTGGTGCTGCACTTGCGCAGGGCGTCCTCGTACGCCGCGGTGTAGTCGTCCCACCGCTCGCGGTCGGCAATGTCCTCCATGCGGAACTTCCAGTTCTTGTGCGGATCCTCCATCCGCTCGCGCAGCCGCGCCAGCTGCTCGCCGCGCGACACGTGGAGCAGCACCTTCACCGTCACCACGCCGTTCTCGGCCAGCATCTGCTCGAAGGCGTTGATCTGCGCGTAGCGACCGCGCCAGACGGCCTCGGGCGCCAGCGCCCGCACGCGCACGGCCAGCACGTCCTCGTAGTGCGAGCGGTTGAACACGCCGATCGTGCCGCGCGGCGGCACCTGCTGGTGCACGCGCCACAGGAAGTCGTGGCGCAGCTCCAGCGGCGTGGGGGGGCCGAAGGCGGCCACGCGCACGCCGATGGGGTTGAGGGCGCCCATCACCTTCTTGATGGTGCCGTCCTTGCCGGAGGCGTCGCGCCCCTGCAGCACCAGCAGCAGCGCATGGCGCCCGTCGGCATGCAGCGCCTCCTGCAGCTCGGCCAGCCGCTCCTGCAGCTGGGCGGTGGCCGACAGCAGCACCCCCTTGTCCGGCACGCCGGGGACCCGGGCGGCGGCGTCGGTGAGGCGCACGGGTCCGGTGGGGTCCACCTGCCGCAGGACCCCCTTGGCCCAGTCGTGGCTCACGGGGCCGGCGGCGACGGGGTGGCGGCGCGCCCGGCCAACTCCAGCGCGCTGATGGCGAACACGATGGTGCGCCCCGGGGTCGGATCGGCCTCGGTGAACGCCGCCGGGATGAGCGTCCGGAACGCCGCCACCGCGCGCGCATGCAGGTCGCGCTCGCGCGGGCCGTCGCCGGGATCGGGAAACTCCACCCGGCCGTGCGCCACCACGCTCTCCCAGGAGAAGGGACCGCGCACGGCGTCCACCTCGAAGGCCACCCACGGACGGTGCACCAACTGGGTCACCTTGGTCCCCCGCTGCGTCCGCCCGTAGATCCACCCGTCGCGGTACACGTAATGCACGGGCTCGATGTCCACCCGGTGCTGGTGGGTGAACGCCAGGCGCCCCACACTCCCCCGTTGCAGCAGCGCCTCGCACTCTTCGTGCGCGAGCACCCGGAACTGCGGTTCCTTGCTCATGTCCCCCCTCCCTCCTCAAACGGCTCCATGTGAATGAGCACCCCGCGCGCCCCGGGGACGGCGCGCCGGATGGCCGCCTTGACCGCCCCCGACAGGTCGTGCGCCGCCCGCAGCGACAGCGCCGGATCCGCCTGCACGTGCAGATCCACGTACACCCCCGATCCCGAACGGCGGGCCATGAGCTTGTGGAGCGCCAGCACCCCGGGGGTGGCGGCGGCCGCCTCCGCCACGCGGTCCAGGAGGTCGGCCTCCGGGGCGCGGTCCATCAGCTCGGCCACGCTGGTGCGGAGGAGCCCCGTGCCGTTCCACGCGATCACCAGCGCCGCCACCAGTGCCGCCCAGTCGTCGGCGGGCTCCCACCCCGCC
>JAGWYS010000329.1 GCA_018969225.1 Gemmatimonadota bacterium
CCGGCGAGTGGACCGGCACCATGCGCCTCTTCGACGCCCCGGTCACCGTCACCCTGAGCGTGTCCGGCGCCACGCCGCGCCCGCAGCTCACCTGGCGCGAGGTGGGCGCCGGCTGGTCGGCCGCCTACACCGTGGCCGCCGCCACGCTCGACAGCGCCGGCCTGGCCTTCACCGTCAGCGACCCGCGCTTCCTGGCCCCCGACGCGCGCCATCGCGCGGTGCTGGCGGGCGATTCGCTGATGGGACACGCCGAGGTGGGGAGCGCCGTGCAGGTGCCGCGGCTGATGGGCTCGTGGACGCTGACGCGCGTGGGGGCCACCGTGCCCGCCCCCACCGTCACCGAACACCCCACCGGCACCACCGCCGCCCTCTTCGGCATCTTCCCTGCCTCCGAGCAGGTGGTCTGGGCCGCCGGCACCAAGGGCACGGTCCTCCGCTCGCGAGACGGGGGCACCACCTGGGAGCCGCGCCCCGTCCCCGGCGCCGAGGGGCTGCAGTTCCGCGATGTGGACGCGCGGGGGGCCGACACCGCGTGGGTGCTGGCCATCGGCAACGGCGCGGCGTCGCGCATCTACTTCACCGCCACCGGCGGCGCCTCGTGGACCGAGCAGTTCCGCAACGCCGACAGCAGCGCCTTCTACGACTGCCTCGCCATGCTCGACGCGCGCACGGGGATCGTCATCGGCGACGCGGCGGGGGGGCGCACGCACCTCCTGCGCACCACCAACGGCGGCGCCACCTGGGCGCTCCTCCCGCGGGACCACGTGCCCGCCCCGCTGGAGGGGGAGGGCGCCTACGCCGCCAGCGGCCGCTGTGCGCTGCGCATCGGCCCGCGCTCGGCCGTGGTGGCCATGGGCGCCCCCGCGTCGCGCCTGCTGGTGTCCACTGACGCCGGCGCCACCTGGACCCCGCGCGCCACGCCCCTCGTGCGCACCGCCTCGGCGGGGCTGGCCGGCGTGGACTTCATCGACACCCAGCGCGGTGTGGCGGTGGGGGGCGACATGCAGCACACCCGCACCGACAGCAGCGCCGCCGCCGTGGCGGTCACCACCGACGGCGGCCTCACCTGGACGCTCCGCCCCCGCCCGCCGCGCCCCGGCGCCCTCACCGGCGCCGTGTACCTCCCGGCCGTGGGCGACGGCGTGCTGATCGCCGCCGGCTTTGGCGGCGTCTTCCACTCCACCGACGATGGCCGCTCATGGCGCGTGCTCAGCGAGCGCCCGCACACCGGCATCGGCGCCGCCGGGCGCACCGCGTGGGTGGGGGGCACCAACGGCACGGTGCTGCGCATCCGCTTCTGACGCGGGCGGCGGCGGGTGCGCGCCGGCGCCCCCGCCGGTAGCTTCGCCGCATGTCTCCCACCGTCCGCATCCTCCTCGCCCTCGTCGGCGGCCTCGCCCTGGGCACCGCCATCGACGCCAGTGGCAGCAGCGCGCTGCGCGCCCTTATCCCCTGGATCGAGCCGCTGGGGACGCTGTTCGTGAACGGCATCCGCATGACCATCATCCCGCTGGTGGTCACCAGCCTGGTGGTCGGCATCACCTCGGCGCCGGACACGCGCACCATCGGCCGCCTGGGCGGGCGCGCGCTGGCCTTCATGGTGGTCACCATCGGCATCGCCGCCGCCGTGGGGATCCTGGCCGCGGGGCCGCTGTTCGCACGCCTCCCCATCGACGCGGCCGCCGCCGAGTCGCTGCGCGCCAGCGCGGGGAACGCCGGGAGCGCCGCCGCCGAGAGCGCGAAGAAGCTCCCCGGCATGGGGCAGTGGCTCGCCGACCTGGTGCCGGCCAACCCCGTGAAGTCGGCGGCCGACGGCGCCATGCTCCCACTCATCATCTTCGCCATCGCCTTCGGCATCGCGCTCACCCGCGTGGACGACCAGCGGCGGCAGGCGGTGGTGCGCACCTTCCACGGCATCCAGGACGCCTGCATCCAGGTGGTGCGCTGGGTGCTGGGGCTCGCGCCCCTTGGTGTCTTCGGGCTGGCGGTGCCGCTGGCGGCGAAGATGGGGATCGGCGCCGCCGGTGCGCTGGCCGCGTACATCGGCGTGGTGGTGCTCCTCTCCACGCTCCTCATCGCGCTCACCTACCCCGCGGTGATGCTGCTGGGGCGGGGCACCTCGGTGGCCGCCTACGCGCGCGCCGCGCTGCCGCCGCAGGCCATGGCCTTCAGCGGGCGCTCGTCGCTGGCCGCGCTGCCGGCCATGATCACCGCCACGCGTGACACGCTGCAGCTGCCGCCGCAGATCCCGGGGTTCCTGGTGCCGCTCCTCACCGCCACCTACCGGCTGGGCGCCGGCGTGGGGCAGACGGTCCCCATCGTCTTCATCGCGCACCT
>JAGWYS010000330.1 GCA_018969225.1 Gemmatimonadota bacterium
GCCACCCGTCCCACCACCCGCGTTCGTACCCTCCTTCATCTGGCCGAAGCCGCCACCCGCGGCACCCCGCCGCCCCCCGACGCCGACGTCACCTCGCGCGGGAGCCTGCGGGCCGCCGAGCGGGCGGTGCGCCGGCAGCTGCGCGCCGAGGGGGTGGTGCGTCGGGGAGGGCGGGGGTTGGGGCCGTCGTCGGCGCGCCTCGCGGTGGTGCAGCGGCAGGCGCATGCGCTGCTGCAGCGGCGGGTGCAGGAGCTGTCGCCCACCAGTCGGCACGCGCAGCGGGGGGCGATCGCGCGGGCGCGCGCGCTCATCGACGCCGCCCGTCACGCGGGGGCGCAGGCGGCACTGCGGCGCTGGCTGGCCGAACACGCGGCCGCCGCAGCGCCAGAGTGGCTGCGGGGCTGGGAACGGCACCCGGAGCTGGCCGCTTTGCTCCCGTCCGCTCCTCTCGCTCCTGCCGCCCCTCCCGCCGGGGCGGGCGCCGCCGGGCGGTCGGCGCGGCGCGTGCGCGCGGGACGCCGCCATGGTCGCCTGCACGCCCTCCTGCTCCTCCTCCCCGAACCGTCCGCCGCCCTCGGCGGTTATGCTTCGGCATGCTCGGCGCCCCGGGGCGGTTCGCCCTCCTCTTCGACCTTGACGGCACCCTGATCGACTCCATCGGGCTGCTGCTGGCCTGCATGCGTGACGCCTTCGCCGAGCGGGTGCGGCGTCCCACGGAGGCGGAGTGGGTGGCGGGGATCGGGACGCCGTTGCGGGAGCAGCTGGCGCCGTGGTGCGACGGGGTGGACGACGTCGAGCAGCTGGTTGGCCGGTACCGCGACTATCAGGACCGGCACCTCGAGGCGACCACCACCGCCTATCCCGGGGTCACCGAGGCGATCGCGTGGGCGCGCGGGGCGGGGCATGCGCTGGGACTGGTCACCAGCAAGGGGCGGGGGATGACCGCGCGGTCGTTGCGGCACGTGGGGCTGGCCGACGCCTTCGACACCGTGGTGACCGTCGAGGACACCGTGCGGCACAAGCCGCACCCGGCCCCGGTGGAGCTGGCGCTGGCGCGCCTGGAGATTCCGTGCACGCGGGCGCTGTTCGTGGGCGATTCCCCGCATGACATGCACGCGGGGCGGGCGGCGCGCGTCCGCACGGCGGCGGCGCAGTGGGGGCCCTTCACCCGCGACCAGCTGGCGGTGGCGGCTCCCGATTACTGGCTGGACCGCATGAGCCAGTTGCCCGACACCGTGGCCGATCTCCTCCGCCGGCAGCCGGCGGGGTGACGGTGGTGCGGCGCGCGGGCGCCTCCCGGCGATGGTGCCGAGGCCCCGCGTGGTCGGTCAGGCGGCCGCCAGCTCCTCGATCGCGCGCGCCAGCACGAAGTCCTTCGACGTGATCCCGCCGGTGTCGTGGGTGGAAAGGGCGAACTGCACCTTGGTGTAGCGGATGTCCACATCCGGGTGGTGCTGCAGCTGTTCGGCCACCTCCGCCACGCGCCCCAGAAAGGCGATGCCGGCCGGGAAATTGGCGAAGTGGTAGGCCTTCACCAGCGCCTCCCCCTTGCGGCTCCAGCCGGGGAGCGCCGCCAGGGCGCGGTGGATCTCGATATCGGAAAGGGGGGGCATAACCAGATAGAGTACCCTCGCTCGCCCTGCCGGACAATGCCATCGCGCCACCCCTCCCGGCTTGTCTTTTCGGTTTTTCTTCGGTAGCATGAGCCATGGCCCTCCCCGCCCCGCACCCCGCCGCGCCGCCGCCCCCGCCCCTGTCTTCGCTGGAGCAGCTGCGGGCACGGATGGCAGCCGTGGTGGCGCCTCCCGGGGGATCGGCGCCGCCATGGCGGACCGGGGTGGGGGGGGTGGACCGTCTGCTCGGCGGGGGGATTCCCCGGGGGCGTCTGACGCAGGTCGTCGGGCCGCGTGGGGCGGGCAAGTCCACCCTGCTGCGCGGGGTGGTGGCGGAGGTGCTGCGCGGCGGGGGGTGGGTGGCGTGGGTGGACGCACAGCGGACTCTGGCGCCGGGGCCGTGGAGTGCGCTGGGCGCGCGGCTCATCGTGGTGCGTCCGCCCACGCCGCACCGGAGTGCGTGGGCGGCCGACCAGCTGTTGCGCAGCGGGGTGTTTGCGCTGGTGGTGCTGGACGGGGCGCCGGCGCTGTCGCGGGTGCAGGGAGTGCGTCTGGCGCAGCTGGCGCGCGATCGGCACCTGGCGTGCGTGCTCCTCATGCACGAGCCGTCAAACAGCCATCACAGCGCCACAAACGCCATGATGGCGCGCAGCAAGCTCTTTGGTGCGCTGGTTGTGCAGGTCGATGTCGGGGGTCGGGTCGTCCCGCCGTCGGTGCGG
>JAGWYS010000081.1 GCA_018969225.1 Gemmatimonadota bacterium
CGCGCGCGTCGGTGGACGCCATCGAGGGGGCGGTGCGCAGCGGGCGCGTCTCCGAGGCGCGGCTGGACGCGTCGGTGCGCAAGCTGCTGGCGGCCAAGCACGAGTTCGGGCTGCACCGCGCGCGCGAGGTGTCGCTGGATGGCGTGCGCGCGGCCGTGGGGACGGCCGCCAACCAGGCGGTGGCGCGCACGGTGGCCGAGCGCTCCATCACGCTGGTGCGCGATTCGCTGGGGGTGGTCCCCTTCCGGATGCCGCGCACCGCGCGCGTGGTGAGCGTCTCGGTGGCGCCGCGCACCGACCTGGGGGCGGGGCGCGGCTTTGACGCCGAGTTGCGCAGCGCCTATCCCCAGCTGCAGTCGCTCACGCTCATCCCCGAGGTGGTGGCCGAAGCCACCGCCGGCGCCGCCAGCGGGGGGGAGGGGGCGTACAAGGTGAGCCCCGATCCGGCCATCCTTCCGGCGGCCGTGGAGAACGCGCTGCGCATCGCGCGCGGCGCGGACCTGGTGGTGGTGTCCAGCTATGTGGGCGCCGCCACCAACACCGCCAGCATGGTCCCCACCAAGGGGGTGCCCGAGCTGCTGAACGGGCTGCGCGCCGAGGGCACCAAGGTGGTGCTGGTGTCGTTCAACAACCCGTACCTGCAGCTGGGGTTGCCGCTCACCGAGGCGCACCTGCTGGCGTGGGGGCCGTGGACCCCGTCGCAGCGCGCCGCGGCCCGGGCGCTGCTGGGGAAGAGCCCCATCGGGGGGAAGCTCCCCATCACCCTGCCGGGGGTCGCCCCGTACGGCTTCGGGCTCACGCGCTGACGGGCGATCCGCAGGCCGCGCTTCCCTCCGTCCTTCCATTCACGGTTCTCGCTTCATTCCCCATGCGTCGTCGCCATCTCCTGGCCCTCGGGGTCGCCCTCCTGGCCCCCTTGGCCATCGCCGCCCGTGCACTCCCGCTGCCGCTGCCGCAGGTGAACCTCACCGGCACCTGGGCCTTCACGGTGGTCACCGACAACGGCACCGGCACGCCCACGGTGACCATCACCCAGAAGGGGGACTCGCTCACCGGCACCTACGAGTCGGCGCGCTCGGGAAGCCTCCCTTTCAAGGGAACGGTGCGGGACACGCTGTTCACCTTCACCACCACCACCCCCGGGGGGATCACCTACCTGTTCACCGGGGCGGTGGTGGACGCCAACACGGTGAAGGGGACGATGGAGCTGGGGGGGATGGGGAGCGCGTCCTTCACGGGGACGCGGAAGCCGGCGCCGGGGCGCTGAGCGCCCCGGAGCTCCCTCCGGGCCCCCTTACCGCCCCTTGAAGCGGGCGATCGCCTCGCGGGTGAACGCCGACCGGGCCAGCGTACCGCTCATCTGGGCCCGCTCGGCGAGCATCGCGTCCCACCCCTCGGTCCCCGCCCAGAAGACGCGCTTCATCTGCGCCATCGCCTCGGGATTGGAGGCGGCGAGCGTGCGGGCCAGCGCGTTCACCCCGGCGTCCAGCGCGGGCACGTCGTCGTAGAGGCGCGCGTACAGCCCGCGCCGCTCGCACCAGGCGGCGTCGCGCCAGTCGGCGTCCACCGCCATCTGGCTGAAGGAGGCCAGCCCCACCTTCTTCTCGATCACCGGTCCCACCACGAACGGGCCGATTCCCACCGCCAGCTCGCTGAGCTTGGCGGGGGCGGTGGACACGGCGCAGGCGAAGTCGGAGGCGGCGATGAGCCCCACCGCCCCCCCCGCCGCCTTCCCGTGCACCCGCGTGACCACGAACTGCGGGGCGCGGATCATGGCCAGGATCACCCCGGCAAAGCCGCTGAAGAAGGTGGCGGCCTGCTCGGCGGTGTCGATGGCCGTGAGCTCGTCAAAGGAGGCGCCGGCGCAGAAGGGACCGGTGCCCCCGCTGCGGAGCACCAGCACCTTCACCGCCGGGTCGGCGGAGAGGCGCCGGATGGTGGCGGCGAGCTCCCGGAGCAGGGCGCCGGGGAGGGAGTTGGACTTGGGGTGGAAGAACTCCACGGTGCCGACCCCCTGGTCCACCGTCGCGGTGACGGTGCCGTCGGGGGCGGGGGGCGTCTGGGGGGAGGCGGGCTGGGTCATGGCGGGGGAAACTAAGGGGCCGGGGGCGCGATTGCCCGCTCCTCAGCGCGCCCCCTAGATTGCGGGCATGACGCCCCTTCCCACGCCCCCTGCCGACGACGCGGCGCTTTTGGCCGCCTTCGAGGCCCGCATTGCCGCGGGCGAGAGCATCGAGCCCAAGGACTGGATGCCCGAGCGCTACCGGAAGCAGCTGCTGCGCATGATGTCGCAGCACGCGCACTCCGAGGTGGTGGGCATGCTCCCCGAGGGCAACTGGATCACCCGCGCACCGTCGCTGCGCCGCAAGCTGGCGCTGCTGGCCAAGGTGCAGGACGAGGCGGGGCACGGGCTGTACATCTACTGCGGGGCCGAGACGCTGGGGACCGACCGCTCGGAGCTGGTGGAGCAGCTGCTGGACGGGCGCGCCAAGTACTCCAGCATCTTCAACTACCCCACGCTCTCCTGGGCGGACATGGGGGTGATCGGCTGGCTGGTGGATGGCGCGGCCATCGTCAACCAGACGGTGCTGGCCAAGGCGTCGTACGGCCCCTATGCGCGCGCCATGGTGCGCATCTGCAAGGAGGAGAACTTCCACAAGCGCCAGGGCTACGAGGTGTGCACCGTGCTGGCCAACGGCACGCCGGCGCAGCGGGAGATGCTGCAGGAGGCGGTGAACCGCTTCTGGTGGCCGTCTCTGATGATGTTCGGCCCCAGCGACACCGATTCCCCCAACTCGGGGGAGCTGCTCAAGTGGCGCGTGAAGCGGAAGACCAACGACGAGCTGCGGCAGCGCTTCGTGAACCTCACCGTGCCGCAGGCGATCGCGCTGGGGATCACCGTCCCCGACCCCGACCTGCGACTCAACGAGGCCACCGGGGACTGGGAGTTCGGCGCCATCGACTGGAGCGAGTTCCACGCGGTGCTGCAGGGGCACGGCCCCTGCAACCAGGAGCGCCTGGCGGCGCGCCGACAGGCCCACGAGGAGGGCGCGTGGGTGCGCGAGGCGGCCGCGGCGCACGCTGCCAAGCAGGACGCGCGCCGCGGCACCGCCGCGGCCTGAGGACCGGGGCCATGGGAGCGGAGAGCCGGCCGGACGCGCAAGGGCCCCTGTGGGAGGTGTTCACGCAGGGGGCGCGCGGCGAGCCGTTCGAGCACGCCGGGAGCGTGCACGCGGCCGACGCCGAACTGGCGCTGCAGCATGCGCGCGACGTGTACACGCGCCGTGGCGAGGCGGTGAACCTGTGGGTGGTCCCCAGCAGCGCCATCGTGGCGTCGGCGCCGTCGGATGCGGGGCCGTTCTTCGACCCCGGCAACGACAAGCCGTACCGGCACCCGCAGTTCTACGTGGCGCCGCGCGGCGTCCGCATCTTCTAGCGCCGTGGGCGGACACGAGGAGGAGGGGGCGCCCGCGGCGGGCGTGGTGCTGAAGGCGCCGGCGTTCAACCCCGCGGGGCCGCGCACGGCCCCCATGGCGCCGCCGCTGGTGGAGTACCTGCTGCGGCTGGGGGACGACCGCCTGGTGCTGGGGCACCGCCTCTCCGAGTGGTGCGGGCACGCCCCCGTGCTGGAGGAGGACATCGCGATGGCCAACATCGCGCTGGACCTCATCGGGCACGCGAGCGCGCTGCTGGCGCTGGCGGGGCGGGAGGAGGGGCAGGGGCGCGACGAGGACGCGCTGGCCTACTTCCGCGACGGCGTGCGCTTCCGCAACGCGCTGCTGGTGGAGGTCCCCAACGGGGACTTCGCGGTGACGCTGGTGCGGCAGTTCCTCTTCGACGCGCACAGCGTGCTGCTGTGGGACCGGCTGGCGCAGTGCGGGCACGCGGGGCTGGCGGCCATCGCCGCCAAGGCGCTCAAGGAGGACCAGTACCACCTGCGGCACAGCAGCGGGTGGGTGGTGCGGCTGGGGGACGGCACCGAGGAGAGCCACCGGCGTGCGCAGGCCGCGCTGGACGGGTTGTGGCGCTTCACCGGCGAGCTGTTCGAGATGGACGCCGTGGACGCGGCGGTGGCCGCGCTGGGTATCGTGGTGGACCACGAGGCGCGGCGCGCGCTGTGGGAGGGGATGGTGGCCGACGTGGCGCAGCGCGCCACGCTCACGCTCCCCGAGGGGGGCGCCACGCGCGGGGCGTTCATGCGCATGGGCGGGCGCCGCGGCTTCCACACCGAGCACCTGGGGCACCTGCTGGCCACCATGCAGAGCGTGGCGCGCGCGCACCCCGGCGCGCGCTGGTAGCCCGGCCCGTGGACGCATCACCCCGCGAACCCGGGGAGGAGTCTGGCGCGCCGGTGCCGGTGCCCTCGCTGCGCGACCCGGCGGCGCGCACCGCCGAGGCGCTGCGAGCCGTGGTGGACACGGTGAAGGACCCCGAGGTCCCGGTGATCAGCGTGGTGGAGCTGGGGATCGTGCGCGACACGCGCTGGGAGGGGGAGACGGCGGTGGTGACCATCACCCCCACGTATTCGGGGTGTCCCGCCATGCGCGAGATTGAGGCGGACATCTGCGCCGCAGTACAGGGGGCCGGGGCGCCGGCGGTGCGGGTGGAGGTGGTGCACGCGCCGGCCTGGACCACCGACTGGATGGCCCCTGAGGGGCGGGAGAAGCTGCGGCGCTATGGGATCGCGCCGCCGGCCCCCGTGGCGGCCGGTCGCGCGGGGGCGAGCGCGTTGGTGACGCTCACCCGGCGGCGGGAGCCGGTGCCATGCCCCTGGTGCGGCTCCACCAACACGCGGCTGCAGAGCGAGTTTGGGAGCACGGCGTGCAAGGCGATCCACGTGTGCCAGGGGTGCCGGCAGCCGTTCGACGAGTTCAAGCCGTTCTAGGGGACATGGCCGGGCCAGGGTTCGACTTGCATGGCGCAACAACCTCCATATGTTTCTCCATATATGGAGCTATCCAAGAAGACCACCATCCTGTTCACGCCGGACCAGCATCGCCAGCTGGCCGAACTGGCGGCGCGACGGCGCACCAGCCTGGGCGACCTGGTGCGGGAGGCGTGCGTGGTCGCCTACGGCATTGCCGACACGGACCAGCGGGTGTCGGCGGTGGCCGCGCTGGCGGCGCTGGCGCTGCCGGTGGGGACGCCAGCGGAGCTCAAGCGGGAGTCCGTCCCCGACCCGGCGGCGCTCCTCCCGTGATCCTGGTGGACGCCAACATCCTCATGTACGCCGCCGGGGCGCCGCATCCCCACAAGGCGCCGTCGGCCCGCTGGCTGGAGGCGGTGGCGCGCGGCGAGGTGGATGCCGCCGTCAACGCCGAAACGCTGCAGGAGCTGCTCCATCGCTACCGGGCCATTGGGCGGTGGTCTGACGGCCGCCGCGTGTACGACCTGGCGCGCACCATCTTCCCGGCGGTCGTGCCCATCACGGCGGCGGTCCTGGACGAGGCGCGCCGCCTGCTGGACCGGCACCCCATGCTGATGGCCCGCGACGGGCTCCACGCGGCGGTGGTGCTGGTGGAAGGATTCGAGGCGATCTGCAGCTATGATCGCGACTTCGACCTCATTCCCGGCGTGCGGCGCATGGAGCCGTAGGGGGCGACGCACGGGGCTGTGCCGACCTACCCCTGTAGCCGGTACCCCACCGTCACGAAGTCCCGGTCGAACGCGAACACCGTGTCCAGCCGCTCCTGGCGCATCAGTTCGCAGGTGACGGCGTCCGACAGTGACAGCCGCAGGTCGGCGTGGCGCAGCAGCCAGTTGACCGTGGCCGCCTCGATCAGCGCCCCGTCCACCCCCCGCCAGTCGTAGGCGGGGTCGGCGCGCACCCGATCGATCAGGGCGTGCGCGACGCGGGGCTCGCGCCACCGCAGCAGGTGCCCGTGCAGCTCCGCCAGCACCAGCACCGACCCCATCCAGCGCCCGCCGGTCTCCAGGTGCCGACGGGCCACGGCCACGGCGTCCGCATGGTGCTGGTCGCGCGGGGAGGCCAGCGCCAGCAGGGCCCCGCGACCGTCGTCGCGAGGCCCCGGGGACACCGCCCTACTTCTTCCCCTTCGTCGTCACCACGATCACGCCGTTCGCGCCGTCGGGGCCGTACAACTTGGACGCCGTCGCGCCCTTGATCACCTCGATGGACTTGATGGCGTCCGGCAACAGCCGCTTGAGCGCCTCCTGCGGCTGCCGCACCCCGTCCACGATCAGCAGCGGCTGGGCGGTCCCGGTCACGATGGTCCCGACCTGCTCGACCACCTCCACGGTGCCCGTGTCGCCACCGACCCGACGGCGAAACTCCACCGTGACCGGCTTGCCCGGGACGGCGGCGAGTGCGGCGTCGCCGCGCTCGAGGAGCACCAGCGCCGAGTCCCCCAGGACCATCATGCCACCCCGGCGCGCGCTGTCGAGCGGCATGCCCACCAGGATCGAGGAGTCCAGCTGGCGCGCCTCCATACGCACGCCGCGCACCACCCGCATCGTGTCGCCCTCGGTCGAGATGCGCACCTCCCGCGCCTTGTCCGACTTCGTCATCACGAAGGTCGCGATCTTCCCGGCCGGGAGCGCCTTCGCCTCGGCCTCGGTGATCTCCCGCCCGTTCAGGAAGAACCGCACAGGGCCATCCGCCCCCGACGGCAGCGCCGCCGCCGTCCGTGCCTCCAGCGCCGCCACGTCCATCCGCTCCACCTCCGCGGCCGTGGGGAGCTGGGATTCACAGGCGGTCACCAGCGCCAGCGCGCCGGTGGCCAGAAGCGACAGGCGGCGGGCGCCGCGGTGCCGGGGGGCGGGGGTGGTCATGGTGCGCAGTCTCCGTTCGAGGTGGATGGTGTGGTACGAGAAGGCCGGGGCCGAGAGGGGGAGTCGCGGGGCCGCCGCCGCGAGGTCGATCAACAGCCGGCCGTAGCGGCCGGTGGAGGCGCCCAGGCGCAGCACGCGCTGGTCGCAGTCCACTTCAATGGCCAGCCGGAGCCGCGCCAGCAGCGCCCAGCTGAAGGGGTTCCAGGGCATCAGCACCGTGCCCGCCGCCCCCGCCACCAGCAGCAGCGGCTGGGTGGTGCGGCTGGGGGATGGCACCGACGAAAGCCATGCGCGCGCGCAGGCGGCGCTGGACGCGCTGTGGCGCTTCACCGGCGAGCTGTTCGAGGCCGACGCCGTGGACGCGGCGGTGGCCGAGGTGGGGATCGTGGTGGACCACGACGCGCGGCGCGCGCTGTGGGAGGGGATGGTGGCCGACGTGGCGCAGCGCGCCACGCAGGTGCTCCCCGAGGGTGGGGCCACGCGCGGGGCGTCCATGCGCACCGGCGGGCGTCGCGGCTTCCATACCGAGCACCTGGGGCACCTGCTGGCCACCATGCAGAGCGTGGCGCGCGCACCCCGGCGCGCGCTGGTAGCGGCGAGCGTGTCCATGGCAGGTGGTGCGCTGGAGGCGGAGGGGAACGCGCCTGCGCTGGTGCCCTCGCTGCGCGACCCCGCGGCGCGCACCGCCGAGGCGCTGCGCGCGGTGGTGGACACGGTGAAGGACCCCGAGGTCCCGGCGATCAGCGTGGTGGAGCTGGGGATCGTGCGCGACACGCGCTGGGAGGGGGAGACGGCGGTGGTGACCATCACCCCCACCTACTCCGGGTGCCCCGCCATGCGCGAGATCGAGGCGGACATCTGCGCCGCCGTGCAGGAGGCGGGGGCGCCGGCGGTGCGGGTGGAGGTGGCGCATGCGCCGGCCTGGACCACCGACTGGATGGCGCCCGAAGGGCGGGAGAAGCTGCGGCGCTACGGGATCGCCCCGCCGGCCCCCGTGGCGGTCGGGCGCGCGGGGGCGAGCGCGCTGGTGACGCTCACCCGGCGGCGGGAGCCGGTGCCGTGCCCCTGGCGCGGCTCCACCAACACGCGGCTCCAGAGCGACTTCGGGAGTACGGCGTGCAGGGCGATCCACGTATGCCAGGGGTGCCGGCAGCCGTTCGACGAGTTCAAGCCGTTCCAGGGGGACTGGTGATGGGGGGAGCGCGGGACGCGCGGGCCAGGGCCGGGGTTGGCAGCGGGCGGCGTGACGAAATCCGTGGAAAGCTGTCACGGGCGCGACATGGATTGGTGACTCAGCGCGGAGAGCGTTGTGACGGGAGCGGCGCGCGCTTCCGTCCGACTGTCGACGTCCTCACCGACCCACCAGCCACCTGCCCATGCGTTTCGCCCATTCTCGGCGCCTGGCGTTCCTCGCCTGCCTTGGCGCCGCATCCCTCTTGCCGTCCCTGATGCCACGCGAGGCCGGTGCCCAGGCCACCGAAGGCTTCGTCGCCGGCGCGGTCCGCAGTGCGGCCGGCGCGCCCGTCGTCGGCGCCTCCGTCACCGCCCGCAACGAGGCCACCGGCACGCAGCAGACCCGCACCACCGACGCGCGCGGGCGCTACGTGTTCGCTCAGCTGCCCATTGGCGGGCCGTATTCCATCACCGTCCGGCAACTGGGCTTCCGGCCGGTGCGCCGCACCGGCCTCATGCTCAACCTCGGCGACCGCGCCGCCCTCGACGTGACCCTGGAGCCGGCCGCCACGGAACTTGCGGCGGTCGATGTCCGGGCAGACCAGGCGAGCAAGCGCTCGGAACGCATCGGCGGCAGCGTCGTCGTCGGGGAGAAGGAGATCCGCCAGCTCCCCATCCAGGATCGCTCCTTCGCCGATTTGGCCATCATCGCGCCAACCACCAGCCGAGCCGGCACCGGCGGCATCATCACCTCCAGCTCGTCGATCGCCGGCGGTCGCGTGACCAGCACCGACATTCGCGTGGACGGCGTGCAGGCCAAGAACACCCTGTGGGGCGCCGGGTTCGGCCGCGGCCCGTACTCCCTGTCCGTCGAGGCGGTGCGCGAGTTCGAGGTCGTCACCAACGTCTATGACGTGACACAGGGTCGGCAGGGGGCCGGGGCGGTGAACGTCGCCACCCGCGCGGGCACGAACCGCACCACGGGCTCGCTCTTCGGCTACAACCGCAACCAGGCGTTCACCACGAAGACGAACTTCCTCGGCCAGCCCATCACCAAGTTCGAGAACTGGCAGTTCGGCGGCGCGCTGGGCGGTGCGATCCGGACGGACCGGCTGCACTACTTCATTGCCTATGACCGGCAGCAGGTGGCCGAGCCCTTCAGCACCCTGCAGGTCGACAACCCGGCGGACTGGGCCCGCCTGCAGGTCGCTCCCGACTCGGTGGCGCGCTTTCTGGACATCCTCACGCGGCTGTACGGCCTGCCGGCGGGGCGGCAGGTCGGCACCTTCGACCGCAGCAACGCGCTGAACACGGTGTTCACCCGCCTCGACTGGCAGGTGAATGACGCGCACCGCGCGACGCTGCGCGCGACGTACTCCGACTGGTTCTATTCCAACTCCATCCCGGACCGCGAGCTGTCGGTGCTGGAGAGTCGCGGCAACCAGAAGTCCCGGGAGCTGCAGGTGATGGGCTCCCTCAAGTCCAGCCTTGGCGGCCGGCTCACCAACGACCTGCGCCTGGCGTACACCAACCGCATCCTCCAGAACGAGCCGAACACGCGCCTGCCGCGCGCGTGGGTGAACGTCTCCTCGGCGCTGCCGACGGGCGGCACCGGCACCAACCAGATCCTGCAGTTCGGTGGGCAGCGCACCAGCCCGGAGCTCCAGACGGAGGAGTCGGTCCAGCTCGTGGACATCCTCCGGTTCGACGGCGACCGAAGCGCGTTCACGCTGGGCACCGACCACTCGCTCAACAACCTGTCGATGTTCGTTTCCATCGAGACCGACGGGCTGTTCCAGTTCCCCAACCTGGCCGCCCTCGAGGCCCGCCGCCCCTCGAGCTTCGCCCGCCTCGTGCCGCTGCAGCAGCTCGAGCCGCGCATGCGCCAGTGGGTGTATGACGGCGGGGCCTTCGCGCAGGGCGAGTACCGGGTGCGTCCGAACCTCAACCTCACCGCCGGCGTGCGGGCCGACCTGTCGGCCTTCCTGACGGCCGCCAATCCGAACCCGGCGGTAGAGCAGGCCCTCGGACGCCGGACAGACGTGACGCCGCGCGACTTCGCCATCCAGCCGCGCGCGCAGCTCACGTGGACGCCCGGCGACGCCGGCACCAACCTGCTCCGCGTGGGCAGCGGCTACTTCACCGCGCAGCCGCACTACATGGTGCAGATCAACCACCTGCTCAACGACGGCTCGCAGCTGGCCGACGTGCTCCTGACCGGGGCCGCGGTGCCCACGCCGGACTTCGCGTCGTATCGCCAGTCGTTCGCGAACGTGCCGGGGATCCCGCAGGGGAGCGCGCAGCGTCCGTCCTACATCAACCTGTTCGGCGCCGACTTCCGGGTGCCCCGCACCTGGAAGAGCGACATCGCCTACCAGCGACGCCTGCTGGGCGGAGACCTGACGCTGGGCGTGGCGGCGCAGTACGCGCACACCTCCGACCTGTACCGCTACGTCGACCTGAACCTCCGCCCCGCCCCGGAGTTCACGCTCGCGAACGAGGCGAACCGCGCGGTGTTCGTCCCGGCCAGCTCGATCACGGCGACGGGCGGCCGCAACCCGGTGCTGGCGCGTCCCTTCGCGCAGTTCCAGCGGGTGCTCGAACTGCGCAGCGACGCGGCGCAGCACCAGAAGGCCCTCGTGCTGGATGGCGCGTACCGCCTGCCGCGCGGCGGTTCGATCAGCGGGTCGTTCACCTTCAACGAGACGCGCGACAACAGCTCGTTCAACTGCTGCATCGCGATCACCTCCGTCTTCACGCCGGTCCCGAGCGACCCGCGCATCGCGACCTGGGGGGCGAGCGCCAACGACTTCCGGCACAAGCTGGTGCTGTTCGGCGCCACCCCGGAGGTGTTCGGCTTCCAGTTCAGCGCCCGCGTGATCGGGCAGTCGGGATCGCCGTGGTCGCCCACGGTGGCGCAGGACATCAACGGCGACGACGTGGGCGCCGGCAGCTCGTTCGGCAATCAGAACGACCTGGCCTTTGTGTTCAACCCGGGCACCCCGGGGCTTCGCCAGGGCTTCGCGGACTCGCTGCGGCTGGTCTACGACAATCCGGCCAACATCGGGGCGGCGTACCTGCGTGGCCAGGTGGGACGGATCGCCGACCGCAACGCCATCCGCAACCCGTTCGTGACCCTGGTGGACGTGCGCCTCGCCCAGAAGCTGCCGGCGATCCGCGGCGGCCAGCGGGCGCTGCTGACGCTGGACATCTTCAATGCGGCGGCGCTCATCAACCACAACTGGGGCGGCGTCAAGGTGGTGCCGGCCGCCAACCAGACGCTGCTCAACGTGATCGCCTTTGACCAGGCGACCCGGGAGTACCGGTACCGGGTCAACCCGAACTTCGGGCGGACCGTGAAGAGCGGGAACCGGTACCAGATGCAGCTGGGGGTGCGCTACGAGTTCTGATCGGGGAATCGACTGACGGCACGGCGCCCACCGGGGGGCCGGCCGCGCGGGACCGGAACGCGTGAGGGGACTGGTGCGCACGCCGCACCCGTCCCCTCACCGCGTGGGGAAGCCATCGGGCGCCGGTGCGCCGGCGGCCACCCGGACCGCACGACGTGCTCGCGCGGCCTCGCCGCCCGACCCCTGCAGCCGGTACCCCACCGTCACGAAGTCCCGGTCGAACGCGAACACCGTGTCCAGCCGCTCCTGGCGCATCAGCTCGCAGGTGACGGCGTCCGGCAGCGACAGCCGCAGGTCGGCGTGGCGCAACAGCCAGTTGACCGTGGCCGCCTCAATCAGCGCCCCGTCCACGCCGCGCCAGTCGTAGGCCGGGTCGGCGCGCACCCGGTCAATCAGCGCGTGGGCCACCCTGGGCTCGCGCCACCGCAGCAGGTGGCCGTGCAGTTCCGCCAGCACCAGCACCGACCCCACCCAGCGCCCGCCGGCCTCCAGGTGTCGGCGGGCCACCGCCACGGCGTCCGCATGGTGCTGGTCGCGCGGGGACGCCAGCGCCAGCAAGGCCCCCGTGTCAATCGCGGCGCGACCCGTCGGCATGGGGGGCGGGGTACAGGTACTCCTCGTGCCGGGTGGACAGGTCCGGGGGAATGTCCGCGTCGGTCCCCAACGCGCCGATCAGCAGGTCCAACGACCGTCCCGGCGCGCGGGCGCCCCGCAGGTCCGCCGCGATGCGCCGCAACCCGCGCCGCAGCAGTTCCGCGCGGGACAGCGACGTCTCCTCAGCCAGTTGATCCAGCAGCGCCTTGTCGTCCGGCTCCAGGTACACCTGGACCGGCTCGCGAACACGCTTGGGGGATGCATGCATGCATAAATGTACTGCCTGCATGCACACGGCGCCATTCCCGTCTCCGCGTGCCCCGGGGCCCCGCGACCGGTGTCGCGAGGCCCCGGGCGCGCCGCCCTACTTCTGCTCGACCTGTCGGACGGACACGACCGCGTCCGGGCTGGCTCCGGTGTCAGCTTCGCCGCATGTACGCCACCTGTGTCTACTGCCACGGCGCGCTGGGCGCCAATGAGGTGGTCGCGCACTTCCCCGTGGGGCGCAAGCTCGCGTTCGACGCGGCGCGCGGACGGTTATGGGCGATATGCCCGCGCTGCACACGGTGGAATCTCTCGCCGCTGGAAGAGCGGTGGGAGGCCATCGAGACGTGTGAGCGGCTCTACCACGACACTCCCCGCAAGGCGAGCACCGACAACATCGGGCTGGCCAGGCTCTCCGAAGGGCTGCAGCTGGTGCGGGTGGGACAGCCCACGCGGCCGGAGTTTGCGGCGTGGCGATACGGGGCGACGCTGCAGCAGCGTCGCTGGCGCCACTACGCCATCGCCGGCGGCAGCAGTGCGCTCGTGCTGGGCGCCATGGCCCTCAAGTGGGTAAACCCGACCCTGCACAACGCCGTGCCGGCCATCGGCGCCATACCCGCTGCCATCCAGTACTGGAACCTCTACCGCATGCTCCTGCGGCCCGTGGGGCGCGTGCCGCACAAGACCGGGCTGGTCACTGTGCGCCGCAGCGACCTCGCCAACATGCGCCTCGAGACCGACGACACGCCCACCGGCTGGCGGCTGAACGTGCTGCACCGTCAGGGGCGCAGTGTCCTCACGGATCACGACGCGCGCCGGGTCATGGCCAGTGCGCTGGTGGTGGCCAACGAAGAGGGGGGCGGACGCACGACGGTCGACTCGGCTGTGAATCAGCTCGCCGAGGCCGGCTCCCCCGAGGCGTTCGTGCGGCGGTACATCGCGGCAGGCAAGGGCGTGTTTTCCGGGGGGCCGCGGGAGCGCAACCGCGAGTTGCAGCTGGCCCTCGAGATGGCCCTGCACGAGGACGCGGAACGTGCCGCGCTCGAAGGCGACCTCGCCGCGCTCGAGCGAGCGTGGGCGGAAGCGGAGGAGATTGCCGCGATTGCCGACAACCTGCTGCTGCCGGCGTGGATCCAGCAGCGACTGCCCGGTGCTACGACGCGTCGTCGGTCAGCAAATGGCGCAGATGGCGATCGGGGTCGTTGAGGAAATCGCGCGACAGCCGATAGTGCTCGGTATCGCGATACGACACCTCCGTGACCTTCCCGTCCTCGAGCTCGAGCACCCGTGCGCCGGGCAGGCACAGCAGCATTGGCGAATGGGTCGCGATGATGAACTGCGCGATCCCCCGCCCGGCCAGGCTGTGCAGAATCCGCATGAACGCCAGCTGACGCTGTGGCGAGAGCGCAGCCTCCGGCTCATCGAGAATGTACAACCCGTCCTCGAAGCGGTTCTCGAACAACGACAGGAACGCCTCGCCGTGTGACTGCTCGTGCAGCGAGCGGCCACCGTAGCGCGCGAACGTGCTCCCGAGATCGATCCGGAAAGACCGCGCGTGGTGGGCCCGGCAATAATACGGGCCCCGGCGGTACCGGCACCATCCTCACCTGGCCGCGGAGCGCATGGAACCGTTCGCGAGGGACCCAGACGGCCGTGTGGACATGGAAGCCGGCGTGCGGCTAGGTCAGCATGCCAGCGGCCTGGTGCTCGTCGAAAAGTGCGAGGCGGACGAAGAACCGGAGCACCGCGCGCCGGAGCGCCTCGGTCAAGCGCGCCGTGTCGGTGGCGGGCCACGACACCAAGGTCCCGTCTGGCCGAACGCCGCCGTCTTTGACTAGCCGGTGCAGATGCGGATGCCAGTTCGCCCGGGAGCCATGCGTCTGGAGACACGCCACGATGCCGACGGCGAACTCGTGCTCCCGCGTCAGCGTGCGAATGGCGGCGGTAACGATGCGGGCGGCGACGCGGGCAATTTCTCCGGGCAGGCGGCGGCGGTAGAGGCAGGAGGCGCGGAGCCGCTTCTGGATCGTGCGCACGACCTGCCAGTTCGGCACAGGCGCGAGGAGTGTGGTGTCGAGCCACTGGGTCCAGATGGCGAGCTGCTTGCCTGCATGCGCACGGCGCCATGCCCGTCCCCGCTTGCCCCGGGGCCCCGCGACCGGTGTCGCGAGGCCCCGAGGGCACGTCCCTACTTCTTCCCCTTCGTCGTCACCACGATCAC
>JAGWYS010000082.1 GCA_018969225.1 Gemmatimonadota bacterium
CGTCACCGTCCACGTCGGCAAAGAGGGCGCCCACATCCTCGCTGGCGGCGTCGGCCAGGAAGGGGGCGCTGTCGGCCGCCATGGTGCCGTCGCGCCGCTGGAGCAGCAGGCGGCCGGGCTGGTCCTTGGCCCCACCCAGGTAGGCGTCGTCGAGGCCGTCGCCATTGACGTCGGCCACCGCCAGCGCGGGCCCCTCGGTGGAGAGCATGTGCGGGATGAGCCGCTCACGGTCGAAGTCCACGAAGTCGTTCTCGACGTGGCGGACGGGGAGCGAGTCCACGAGCGCCAGCCACGGGCGCGGGGCGGCGGCGGGGGGAGCGGCCGCCGGCGGGCGGGCGTCGGCGCCGAGTGCGACGGCCAGGAGGGTGTCGGCGGCGGGGGCGACGCGCACCGTGGAGCGTCCGTCGGGCCAAGTGACCACCACCGAGTCCGCGGCGGGGGCGGCGCCCAGGCCGAACACCAGCGTGTAGTCCACCGACGACTGGAAGCCGCGCGACGGATACAGCTCCTGCACCTGCTGGGTGCCGCCGGCGTGCACGGCCACGCGGGCGCCCACCGCGAAGGGGTTGGCGCCATCGCCGCGGAGGCGCACGCGCAGGGCGTGCGGCGCGGAGGGCGCCCCGGAACCGGCGCGCGCGCGGGCGTTGTTGCGGAACACCATCGCCTGGTCGTTGGTGTTGTTGACCACCAGGTCGAGCGCGCCGTCGCCGTCCAGGTCGCCGTAGGCGGCGCCGCTGGAGATGGAGGGGACGTCCAGCCCCCACGCGCGGGCGGCGTCGGTGAAGCGCCAGTCGCCGTCGTTGCGGAAGGCCGCGTTGGGGACGGGGGTGACGGTCATGGCGTTGACCAGCCGCAGGAAGTCCACGCGGCGGCGCTGCCGCTCGGCCTCCATGGTCTGGCGGTCGGCGAGGAACGCCACGTAGTCCTGCGAGGTGACGTCGCGCGCGAGGCCGTTGGTGACGTACAGGTCCTTGCGCCCGTCGAGGTCGAGGTCGGCCAGCAGCGCGCTCCAGCTCCAGTCCGACTCGGCCACCCCCGCCAGGTACCCCACGTCGGTGAACGTGCCGTCGCGGTTGTTCCGCTGCAGCATGTTGCGCATGAGCTGGTGGTGGTAGCCGTCGCGCACCTTGGCCTGGTAGACGTCCCACCCCTCGAACATCGCGGTCGTCTTGATGCGCCGCTCGTCGGCGGGCATCATGTCGGTGGTGACCAGCTCGGGCCAGCCGTCGTTGTCCACGTCGGCGACGTCCATCCCCATGGAGAAGTAGCTGAGCACGGGGGCGCGGCGGTCGAGCGACTCGTCGAAGGTGCCGTCGCCGCGGTTCACGTACAGGTAGTCGCGCTCGAAGAAGTCGTTGGCCACGTACAGGTCGGGCCAGCCGTCGCGGTTGACGTCGCCCACGCCCACCCCCAGCCCGAAGGCCATCTCGGGGCCGTGGATGCCGGCGGCCTCGCTCACGTCGGCGAAGCGGCCGCCGTCGTTGCGGTACAGGTGGTGCCCGGCGTACGGGTGGCGCTCGTCGCGGCGGTTGCGGGTGCCGAAGGAGGTGACGGGGCGCGGCGAGTTGTTGAGCACAAAGAGGTCGAGGTCGCCGTCGCGGTCGTAGTCGAGGACGGCGGCCTGCGTGGACCACCCCTCGTCGGCGACGCCCAGGGCGCGGGCCCGGTCGGCGAAGGTGGGGACGCCGTCGGCGCCAACCCCCTGGTGCACGTACAGGGCGTTGGCGCGGCTGGCGGGCTCGCCGCCGCCGGCACGGCTCACGTAGAGGTCCAGCCGGCCGTCGCCGGTGAGGTCGGCGAGGAGGAGGCCGGTGGTCCACGGCGCGCCGTCGCGCAACCCCGCCTCGCGGGTCACGTCGCGGAAGCGGAAGCCGCCGAGGTTGAGGTAGAGGGTGACGCCCCCCTCGTTGGCGGAGAGGAGCACCTCGGGGAGCCCGTCGCCGGTGAGGTCGCCGATGGCGACGCCGCCCCCGTTGTAGTGGTTGCGGTAGGTGAAGACGTTGCGCTCGCGGGTGTCGGTGACGCGGTTGGCGAACGCGATGCCGGTGGCGGCGGCGGGGAGGCGCGTGAAGAGGGTGGCGCCGGCCGGGGGGAGGGGGGCGCGCGGCGCGTCGGCGGGGGCGCCGCATGCGGCAGGGAGCGCCGCCGCGAGGAGCGCGAGCGCGGCGGCGCGCACGAGGGGGCGGGGAGCCATCGCCATGCGGGAAAGATCAACGCGCGCGAGGCCGGCACCAAGGGGCGGCGGCGGGGCACGGCGCGCCGGCCGGAACGCGACGCGGCCCGCGCCCCCCGGAGGGGACGCGGGCCGCGGGGTTCCGGCGCCGGCTCAGTAGCCGGGGTTCTGCTTGAGCAGCGGGTTGATCTCGATCTGGTTCTGCGGGATCGGCATCAGGATGCGGAACGGCGCCCGGGCGGTGGTGTTGAACTGCCGCGCCGTGGTGTAGGTGCCGTAGCGGACCATGTCCTGACGCCGCTTGGCCTCGCCGATGAACTCGAAGAGGCGCTCGCGGTAGATGGCGTCGCGCACCTGCTGCTGGGTCAGGGTGGCCGGGAGGAGCTTGGCCGCCGGGACGCCGGCGCGGGTGCGGAGCTGGTTGATGATCGCGATGGCCGCGGCCGTCTGCCCCAGCTCGTTCTGCGCCTCGGCCTTGACCATGAGCATCTCGGCCAGGCGGAAGTACACGTAGTCGTTCCCGTTGTCGCCGCCCTGGCGGGCCGGGTCGAGGGTGTACTTGTAGATGCGGGCGCCCTCCCCCTCGGTGGCCTGGGTGATGTCGCGGATCTCGGGGGTGAACACCAGCGGGTTGCCGGCGCGGTCGCGGATGGGCTGCCCGGTGGTCAGCTCCACCTGCGGCCCGACCAGGAAGACGCCGCGGCGCGGGTCATCCGCGTCGAACGAGAAGTACGTGTCCGACAGGGTGGCGAAGCCGTTCCACGGGGACGGGTTGAAGCTGTTGTAGTGCCCCATGCGCATCACGAAGGTGAGGCCGAGCCCGTCCTGGGCGCGGTGGCGCACCACCATGATGTTCTCGCGCGACGCCGCGTTGTCGAAGGCGAAGTTGGACCGCCAGTTGGAGGCCAGCTGGTAGCGCCCGGAGTTGATGACGCGGTCGGCGGCGGCCACCGCCTCGCTCCACTTGGCCTGGCCGCGGGTGAGCCCCGTGGCGGACACCGTGCCGGTGAACACCTGCGCGTTCAGGTACATGTTCGCCAGGATCGCGTCGGTCGCGAACTTGGTGAGGCGGCCGTAGGAGTCGGCCGGCCACGCGTCGGGGAGGTTGGGGCGGGCCTCGGTGAGCTCCTTCTCGATGAAGGCGAACACCTGGGCGCGCGTGGCCTGCTCGCGCGGCTTCACCTCGGTGGTGGTCACGATCGGCACGCCGCCGAACATGTCCATCAGGAGGTAGTAGTAGAACGCGCGGAGGACGCGCATCTCGGCCACGACGGTGGCCTTGTTGGGGACGTCCGTGGTCTCGAGGGCCGCGAGGACGACGTTCGAGCGGGCGACGCCGCCGAAGAGGTCGTTCCACATGCCGCCGATGTCGTCGAGGCCGGCGCCCGACGTGGGGGTCCACGCCTGGCGGTGCAGCTCGAGCCAGCGGCCGTTGTCGAACCAGTCGGAGCCGCGGGTGGGGACGACGTTCTCGTCGGTGGTGACCTGCGAGATGTTGTAGTAGCCCCACATGGTGCCGCGGAGCCCGGCGTACACCGAGGCCACGCCGCCGATCACCTCGTCGGAGTTCTTGAAGAAGTTCCCGGGGGTGATGGCGCTCAGCGGGGTCTCCGTGAGGTCCGTGCACCCCGGCACCGCGAGGACCGCGGCGGCCCCCAGGAGCGCGATGCGCCCCCGGCCGGCCCGCCACAGCTGCTGGATCTTGGTCTTGGACATGGTTGGAAGGTCCCGGTGGGTCAGAACTGGAGGCGCAGCCCCGACGTGAACGTCCGGGCGCGGGGGTAGACGAGGTAGTCCGTGCCGCGCGAGGCGAGCCCCGCGTCCACGAACACCTCGGGATCGTAGCCGGTGTAGCCGGTGAAGAGCAGCAGGTTGTCGCCCGACAGGTACACCCGCGCGTCGGAGCCGCTGAAGGGCACCCGGAAGGTGTAGCCCACGGTCACGTTCTGGAGGCGGATGAAGCTGCCGTCCTCGATCCAGCGGCTGGAGTAGATGGCCGGCTCGGTGAGCCCGTCCTTCTGGTCCAGGGCGGTGCGGAGGAAGTTGCGCCCCTGCAGCACGGCGGACTGCGTGGAGTACACCAGCGCCGTGTTGTTGAAGACGTCGCGGTCGAACTCGCCGCGCACGAGGTAGCTGGCGTCCCAGCGCCCGCGCTTCAGGGTGCCGCGCCAGCCGAGGCTGAACCCGGCGTTGGCGTTGCCGATGACGGTGGCGTCATCGCCGTCGGGGGAGGTGGTGGTGCCGTCGAGGGTGCGGCTGGTCTCGCGGCCGGTGGCGTCGCGCGTGACCTTGTAGTTGTTGAAGACCTGCTTCCCCTGCGCGTTGACCTCGACGAACTCGGGGCCCCAGAAGGTGCCCAGCGGGCGCCCCGGGATGATGCGCTGCGACAGCTGCCCCGACTGCCCCTGCCCGCTCACGCCGCTGGTGGGGATGAAGGAGCGGCCGCCGAGGTCGTCCACCTGGTTCCGCTCGATGGCGAGCACGAGGCCGGTGGTGAACGAGGTGGTCTTGCTGTTGACCAGGTTGGCGTCGAAGGTGGCCTCGATGCCGGTGTTGTGCAGGCTGCCGACGTTCTCCAGGCGGCTGGAGACGGGGGCGGGCTGCGGCACGGCGACGGTCAGGAGCAGGTCGGAGGTGTTCTTCCGGTACCACTCCACGGAGCCGGTGTACTTGTTGTCCTTGAACCCGAACTCGGCGGCGAGGTTGTACTGCGCCGTCTGCTCCCACTTGAGGTTGGGGTTCTCGTTGCGGGTGGGGACCACGCCGGTGTAGACGGTGCCGCCGAAGGGGTAGCGGGCGCCGTTGTTCGGCTCGAGCAGGATCTGCGAGGCGTACGGCGAGACGGCCTGGTTGCCCTGGAGGCCGTAGCCGGCGCGGAGGCGGAGGTTGGAGAAGCCCTTGCCGGCCATCCACGCCTCGTCGGAGACCTTCCACCCCACGGAGACGGCGGGGAAGGTGGCCCACTTGTTCCCGGCGCCGAAGCGCGAGGAGCCGTCGCGGCGGATCACGCCGGTGACGAAGTAGCGGTCCTTGAAGCTCCAGTTGGCGCGCCCGAAGAACGACACCAGGCGGCTCTGCTCGCGCCACGAGAACGGGGGCTGCAGCGTGCCGCCGCCGCCCAGGTTGTTGAAGCTGAAGGCGTCGGTGATGAAGTTGCGCCCCTGCGCCCCGAACTCGCCGTTGTCGAAGTCGGAGTACTCGTAGCCGCCCACCACCTCGAGCTCCTGCGCGTCGGAGAGGCGCGGCGCGAAGGTGACCAGCGACTGCAGGGTGTTGTTCCCCAGGTTGCGCGCGGTCTGCTGCGCCAGGCCGTTGAACTCCGAGCCCACGGGGTTGCTGCGCGGCAGGTAGTACTTGCGGATGCTGGTGGCCCGGTCGGTGCCGACGTTGAGCGAGGCCGTCAGGTAGTCCGTGAAGCTGTAGGTGGCCTGGAGGTTCCCCAGCGTGCGGTTGGAGGTGGCCACGTCGGCGATCTGCTCCGCCAGCGCCACCGGGTTGCGCACCGACTGCCGCCCCGGCCCGATCTCGTAGAACGAGGTGATCCCGTCCTTCGTGGTGCTCACCGGGAAGGTGGGGTTGAACACCGCCATGTTGGCGAAGACGCCCCCCTCGAAGCCGCCGGTGTTCTCGAACGGCAGGTAGTCGTTGTCCACCTTGGAGGTGGTCATGTTGACCGCCACGCGGAGCTTGCCGTCCATCGCCTGGTGGTTGGCGTTGAAGCGCCCCTGGATGCGGCGAAAGCCGTTGGCGATCACCACGCCGTTCTGGTTCAGGTAGTTGAACGAGGCGCGGTACTGGGTCTGGCTGGTGCCGCCGGAGAACGACAGGTTGTGGTTCACCGTCGAGCTCGAGCGCATCAGCTCGTCCTCCCAGTTCGTGTTGGCGGTGCCCAGCGCCTGCTGCGCGCTGGCGTTGAGCCGCCGCGCCGCCACCTGCTGGTTCACGAACGTGCGGTACTCGTCGCCGGAGAGGAAGTTGAGCCGGTTGGAGGGCGACGAGAGCGCCATGTACGACTCGTACTCCACCGTGGACACCCCCGCCGCGCCGCGACGGGTCTCGATGAGCACCACGCCGTTGGCGCCGCGCGAGCCGTAGATGGCCGTCGCCGAGGCGTCCTTGAGCACCGTGATGTTCACGATGTCGGCCGGGTTCAGCATGTTGAGCGGGTTGCGCGCCAGCGCCGGCCCGCCGCCGATGCCGAAGCCCGAGGCCTCGGTCTGGTCGTTCTGGATCGGCACGCCGTCGATGACGTACAGCGGGTCGTTGGACGCGCTGATGGAGGTGCCGCCGCGGATGCGGATCTGCGCGCCGGCCCCCGGCTCGCCGTTGTTCGTGATGACGTTCACGCCGGCCACCCGGCCGGTGAGGAGCCCGGTGGCGTTGGGGATCACGCCGACGTTGGCGTCGGCCCCCTTCACGGTGGCCACCGCGCCGGTGATCGCCTCGCGGCGCTGCTGGCCGTAGCCGATGGTCACCACGCTGGTGAGCTGGGCGGCGATGGGCGCGAGCGCCACGTCCACCGTGGCCGTCTGGCCGGCCACCACCGTCACCGCCACTTCCTTGGCCGCGTAGCCGATGCGCGCCACGCGGATGCGCGCCGCGCCCGCCGGCACCGCCGGGAGGAGGAAGCCGCCGTCGGCGCGCGTGTAGGTGCCCGCCTGGCTCCCCACGACCGTCACCGAGGCGTTGGCAAGGATGCCGGTGGAGGCCGAATCGATGACCCGGCCGGAGATGCGCCCGGTCCCCTGGGCCTCGACGTGACCGGCCGCCGCGCACAGTCCGACGACTGCCGCAGCCAACCAGCGGAATTTCCCTGCCATAGAAGCCTTGCCTCCGTGGGCGTGTCCGCGCGAGCCCCGGCGAATCCGGGACCCCGAAAAGTCCCCGGTGTCCGTCCCGCACCAGCGCAGGACGGAAATCGGGTACCAAGGTGTTCGGCGCAACACGCAACCATCGGGTACAAACTCTGTCAAGATTGCGTGATGCCGAGCGTCGCGATTTTCCCGCGATTGATCACGAAGCGCGCGCGGATGGCCCCTATTGCCTTGGGACCAATCGGTCCGGACGCCCGGTCCGACTGGCGCCACCATGGTCCGGTCGCGACTTTCCCGCCCCATGCCCTTTCCGCGCGCCGCCGGCGTCCTGCTGCACCCCACCTCCCTCCCCAGTGCCGCCGGCATCGGCGACCTGGGCCCCGAGGCGCACCGGTTTGCGGCGTGGTGCGCCGACGCGGGGCTCCGCCTCTGGCAGGTGCTGCCGCTGGGCCCCACCGGCTTCGGGGACTCCCCCTACCAGTGCTTCTCGGCGTTTGCCGGCAACCCGCTCCTGCTGCACGTGCCGGGGTTCGGGGGCGACTTCCCCGCCGACACCGTGGACTTCGGGCGGGTGATCCCCGCCAAGCGCACCGCGCTGGCCGCGTGGCTGGACGCCCTGCCGGCCGACGACGCGCTGGACCGGTTCGTGGAGCGGGAAGCGCACTGGCTCCCCGACTACGCGCTGTTCATGGCGCTCAAGGAGGTGCACGGGGGCGCGGCATGGACGGCATGGGAGCGGGGGGCCGCCCACCGGGAGCCGGCCGCGCTGGCCCGCTGGCGCGACGACCTGCGGCCGGCCATCACGCGCGTGTACAAGGAACAGCAGCAGTTTGCCGCGCAGTTCGGCGCGCTGCGCGACCGGTGCCACGCCCTGGGGGTGCGCCTCATGGGGGACCTCCCCATTTACGTGGCGCACGACTCCGCCGACGTGTGGGTGCACCGCGAGCTGTTCCGCCTGCACCCGGACGGGACGCTGGCGTGGCAGGCCGGGGTCCCCCCCGACTATTTCAGCGCCACCGGGCAACTGTGGGGGAATCCGCTCTACGATTGGGACCGGCTGGCTCAGAGCGGATATGGATGGTGGATCGACCGGGTGCGCGCCGCGCTGCGGCACTTCGACCTGGTGCGGCTGGACCACTTCCGCGGCTTCGAGGCGTTCTGGGCCATCCCGGGGGACCACCCCACCGCCATGCACGGCCGCTGGGAGGCGGGGCCCGGCGCCCCGCTCTTCGAGGCGCTCACGGCGGCGCTGGGGCCGCTCCCCATCGTGGCGGAGAACCTGGGGATGATCACCCCTGCGGTGGAGGCGCTCCGCGAGCGGTTCGGCTACCCCGGGATGGCCATCCTGCAGTTCGCCTTCGACGGGCAGGACTCCAACTTCCTCCCGCACCGGCACGTGCGCGACCTGGTCGTGTACACCGGCACCCACGACAACGACACGGCCGCGGGGTGGTGGCGCTCGGGGGGGAGCGGCGACTCCACGCGCGCCCCCGAGGCGGTGGCCCGTGAAAAGGCCTTTGCGCGGCGCTACCTGGCCACCGACGGCCATGACATCCACTGGACCCTCATCCGCGCCGCCCTGGCGTCGGTGGCGGCCACCGTGCTCCTCCCCCTGCAGGACGTCCTGGGGCTGGGGACCGACGCCCGCATGAACCTCCCGGGGCGCCAGCAGGGGAACTGGGGGTTCCGCTTCACCTGGGACGCCCTCTCCCCTGCCCTCACCGCCCGCCTGCGCGCCCTCACCGCCACCTACGAGCGATGACCACCGCTTCCGCCGCCGCGCCCCGCACGCCGTTTCCCGTCATCTGGAACATGAGCTTCGGCTTCCTGGGGATCCAGTTCGGGTGGGCCCTCCAGATGGCCAACATGAGCGCCATCTACGAGTACCTCGGCGCCACGCCGGAGCAGATCCCGATGCTCTGGCTGGCGGCGCCGCTCACCGGGCTGCTGGTGCAGCCGATCGTGGGGCGCCTCAGCGACCGCACCTGGCACCCCACCCTCGGGCGGCGCCGCCCCTACTTCCTCGTGGGCGCCGTGCTCAGCTCCCTGGCGCTCCTCGCGATGCCCAACAGCAGCGCCCTGTGGATGGCCGCCGGGCTGCTGTGGATCCTCGACGCCTCCATCAACGTGGCCATGGAGCCGTTCCGCGCCTTCGTGGCCGACCTGCTCCCCCCGGGGGAGCGGGCGCGCGGCTTCGCGATGCAGAGCTTCTTCATCGGCGCGGGGGCGGTGATCGCCTCGGCGCTGCCGTGGATGCTCACCAACTGGCTCGGGGTGGCCAACACGGGGACCGGCGCGATCCCCACCACGGTGCGGCTCTCCTTCTACGTGGGCGCCGCCGCCTTCTTCGGCGCCGTGCTGTACACCATCCTCACGACCCGCGAGCAGCCGCCGGCCGACCTGGCGGCCTTCCGGCGCGACACCGCCGCCAGCGCCGGGGTGGGCGCCGGGGTGCGCGAGATCGTGGACGCGGTGCGGGCGATGCCCGAGACGATGCGCCGCCTGGCGCTCGTGCAGGTGTCCACGTGGCTGGGGCTCTTCTGCATGTGGCTGTACTTCGCCCCCGCCGTCGCGCGCAGCGTGTTCGGCGCCGAGGATCCCGCCGACCCGCGCTACCAGCAGGGGGTGGAGTGGGCGGGGGTGTGCTTCGGGGCGTACTCGTTGGTGTGCTTTGCCTTCGCGTTCCTCCTTCCTCCCATGGCGCAGCGCCGCGGCCCGCGCGTGACGCACGCCATGTGCCTGCTGGCGGGGGCGGCCGGGCTGGTGTCGGTGGCCGTCGTCCCTTCGCCGGCGTGGCTGCTGGCGTCGATGGTGGGCGTGGGAATCGCGTGGGCCAGCACGCTGTCCTTGCCCTACGCGATGCTGGCCGACGCCATCCCTGCCGGGAAGACCGGGATCTACATGGGGATCTTCAACTTCTTCATCGTGATCCCCGAGATCGTGGCGGCGCTGGGGTTCGGGTGGGTGATGACGCACCTGCTGGGGAACGACCGCATGCTGGCGGTGGTGGCCGGCGGGGGGTTCCTGGCGCTGGCGGCGCTGCTGGTGCTGCGCATTCCCCGCCCCAGCCACTGAGGGGCGCCCCATGACCCCCTCCCGCCGCACCTTCATCCGCCACGCCGGCCTGGCCGCCGCCAGCACGCTGGCCCTTCCCGCCAGGGCGGAGGCGGCGCCGATGGCCCCCGCGGCGTCGGCGCTGGCGGAGACCGAGTGGGCGCAGCAGTTGGCAGCCGCCGAGGAGGCGGCGGGGAGCCAGCCGCCGGCCGCACCGTGGGATGTGAGCTGGACCGCCAAGGTGGTCGGCACCCACAAGGCGATGTTCGACGTCCCCGAGATCGAGGGGGGGGCGGGGGTGTGGCGGGCCGCGGCGTGGCTGCGCGCCTACCACCAGGTGCTGCGGGTGCCCCGGGAGGCGATCACGCAGGTCGTCGTGCTCCGGCACAATGCCATCCCCCTGGTGATGACCCACGCCTTCTGGGAGGCCTACCCCGTGGGGAAGACGCTGCGCATCCGCGATGCCAAGGGGAAGAAGTGGGCGCGACGCAACCCGGTGCACGGCGGAGGCGAGCCGGCGGGGGAGGGGCGCGGCGAGCGCCCGACGGTCGACGCGCTGCTGGCGGGGGGGAGCATCGTGCTCGGGTGCGGCACGGCGTTCGGGGGGCTCGTGCAGATGGTGGCCAAGCAGGACAAGCTGCCGACGGAGGCGGCCAATGCCAAGGCGCGAAGCTACATCATCCCGGGCATCATCCTGCAGCCGTCGGGGATCTTTGCCGGGACGCTGGCGCAGCACCATGGGTGCTGCTTCGTGCGGGCGGTGTAGCCCACCGAAATGGCACGCGGCCGGCCCCTGAACGGAGCCGGCCGCGACGGTCCCGGCGACCGACGCCCCGCCGCCGGTCAGACGGCGTCGGAGAGGCTGCTGAAGGTGAAGTCGCGCACCTTGAGCGCGGGCATGAAGGTGGCGCTCCCCGCCGAGAGGTTCTCGGTGGCGTTGACGCGCCGCGCCGGGCTGAGCGCCTCGAGGTTGTTGAGGAAGAAGATGGGCGACTCGTTGAAGCGGAAGTTCTTGATGGGGCGGGTGACCTTGCCGTCCTCGATGAGGAACGTGCCGTCGCGCGTGAGCCCCGTGTAGAGGATGGTGCGCGGGTCCACGCCGCGGATGTACCAGAAGCGGGTGACCAGCACGCCGCGCGCGGTGCCGCGGATCATGTCGGGGACCGAGGTGGTTCCCCCCTGCATCCGCAGCGTGCCGGCGCCGCGGAAGCCGCCCCCCCCCGAGCGGGTGGGCGCCACCCCCTGCTTCTGCGCCCAGTACCGGTCGTAGTTGAGGGCGCGCACGACGCCGTTCTCGATCCAGGTGACCTTCTCCAGCGGCATTCCGTCGCCGTCGAAGCCGCCCCCCAGCGTGGCGGCGTCGGCGGGGTCGGAGAGGAGGGTGACGCGCTCGTCCACCACCTTGAGCCCCAGCTTGTTGCCGCCGCCGGGGCGCGAGAAGAAGGAGCGCCCCTCGTCGGCGGCGCGCGCCGACATCGCGCCCGCCACCAGCTGCACGAGGTTCCCCACCGCGGTGGGCTCGAGGATGGTGGTGTAGCGCCCGGGCTCGATGGCCACCGGGTTGCGCGACTGCTCCGCCTTCTCCACGGCGGTGGCGGCCACCGCGGCGGGGTCCAGCTCGCCGAAGCCGTTGCCGTCGGAGCAGGCCCACCCCGAGCCAGTGCCATCGGGGGAGCGGACGGTGGCGGTCATGGTGACGACGCTGCCGGCGTCGTAGGCGAAGAGCCCGCGCGAGTTGGCCAGCGCCGACGCCGACGCGCGGCACTCGATGAAGCCGGTGGCGATGAGCCCCTTCTGCTGGGCCAGCGCGGTGACCACCGCGGCGGCGCGGGCGCGCTCCTCGGGGGAGGGGAGCGACAGGTCGCGCGCGCGGGGCGGCGGATACGCCTGCGCCCCCAGCTCGGGCATCCGCTCGGGGTTGGGGGGGACCAGTTGCGCGATCTCGTGCGCCTGGCGCGCGGCGGCGGCCAGCGACGCCTCGTCGAGGCGGTTGGTGTTCACGCTGGCCGCCCGGTTCCCCACGATGGCGGTGATGGTGACCTGCGTGTCCTGGTTCTCCCCCGAGGTGGTGACCTGGTTGAGGGCGAAGCGCGTGTCGGCACGGGCGGCGCTGCTGATGCTCACCCGCGTCTCCGGCGCGGGGGACACCCGCAACGCGCGCGCGGCCAGCGCCTCGGCCTCGGCGCGCGAGAGGAGCGCCGCGGGGGCGTAGAGGGAGCGGAGGCTCATGCGCGGCGCCCCGTGTTGATGATGTTGACCTGCTGGAAGAGCGACGGCACGCAGCCGTGGCTGACGGCGTTGGACTGCCCGGGCTGCCCCTTGGCGTCGCCGAAGGCGCCCCCCAGGTGATAGCTGCGCGGGCCGCCGATGGCCTTGAGCGACTTCCAGAACTCCGGCGTGCGGAACTGGTACGCCACGTCCTTGAGCTGCCCCACCACCTTGCCGCCGCGCACCTCGTAGAACACCTGCCCGGCGAACTGCCCGTTGTAGCGCTGCTGGTCGATGGAGAAGGAGCCGTCGCCCACGATGGCGATGCCGCGGTCCATCTTGGCGATGAGGCTCTCCCAGGTGTCGTCGGCGCGCCCGGGGACCATGCTCACGTTGGGCATGCGCTGGAACTGCACGTCGGCCCAGCTCTGCGCGTACGAGCAGCCGTAGCTGCGCACCGGCTTCCCCGCGGCGCGGTAGTAGTCGGCCATCAGCGACGCCTGCTCGCGCGTGGTCTGGTAGTCCACGAACACGCCGTCCTTGATGATGTCGAACTTCACCGGCTTGACCCCCTCGTCGTCCCACCCGATGGCGCCCAGCGACCCGGGCTGCTCGCGGTCGCCCACGATGTTGAGCAGCTCCGACCCGATGCGGAGCTTCCCCAGCACCTGGTCGGGGGGGGCGATGAACGACGTGCCGGCGTAGTTGGCCTCGAACCCCAGCGCGCGGTCCAGCTCGGTGGGGTGCGCGATGACCTCGTGCACCGTGAGCCACAGGTTGGAGGGGTGCAGCAGCAGGTCGTAGCGCCCCGGCTCCACCGGCTTGGCCGACAGCTTGGCCACCGCCAGCTCGGCCCACTGCGGCGCGCGCTCGGCCAGCCGGCTGCCGGTCACGTGCTCGTACCCCAGCCCCATGGGGGCGATCTCGTTGCTGTCCACCGACTGGAAGTCGGTGAAGTCGGGGGAGACGGCGGTGACGGAGAGCCCCGGCGAGGTGCGGTAGATGACCTGCACCACGCGGGTGCCGTCGCTGGTCATCAGCGACTTCTCCTCGCGCAGGAAGAACAGCGAGGCGCTGGCGGTGCGCACCCCCTTCACCTTGAGCGCCGCCTCGGTGGCCGACAGGAGGAGGGCGACCTTGTCGGGGATGGCGACGGTGAACGGGTCCACCTGGATGGGGCTGGCCCAGGTGCCGCGCTGGTTGCCGGGGGCGGGGGCGAGCACCACGGGGCGGCGCTGCGAGGCCCGGTTGGCGCGCGCCTGCGCCACGGCGCTGCGCGCGGCGGCGACGACGCTGTCGCGGTCGAGGCGGCTGGTGGCGGCAAACCCCCAGGCGCCGTCCACGAGGGTGCGCACGCCCAGGCCATAGGTGTCGGTGTCGCTGACGCCCTGCACGATGCGATCGCGGACGTTGACCGTCTGCTGGCGGCGCGCGGCCACGCGCACGTCCGCGTACCCCGCGCCCCCGGCGGTGGCGGCGTCGAGCGCCGCCTGCATGAGGGCGGTCACCGCGGGATCGTCCACGGCGGGGACGTCGCGCGCGTGGGCAGGGCGTCCGGGGGGGAGGGCGGCCAGCGCGCGGGGGACCACCAGCGAACCGGCGGCCACCGCGGCGCCGGCGCGCAGGAACTCTCGGCGGGATCGGGGCATGTCCTAGGGGGGTTGGGGACGCCCCAATCTACCCCCCGATCCCGGCGCCGCCACGGCCAGCGCCGGACCCGCTACGGCCGGTTGCCCGGCTCGCTCTCCAGCACGGCCCGCGCGATGTCCACCATGGGCACCGAGCGGTCCTGGCTGCTGCGCTGCATGATGCGGTACGCCTCCTGCTCGCTGGTGCCGGTGCGCCGCATGAGGATCCCCTTGGCGCGTTCGATCAGCTTGCGCGATTCCAGCGCCTGGCGCGCCTCGTCCGCCTCGCGGCGCGCCTCGGCCAGCGCGCGCGAGCGCGCCACCGCCATGCGCAGCGTGGCATCCAGGGTGCCCGGCGGGGCCGGCTTGGCCAGCAGCGCCACCGCCGCGCTCTCCTGCACCTCCTCGGGGCTGAGCTGCAGCGCCAGGTCGCCGGTGATGAGCACCACCGCCGTCCCCGGCAGCTCCCGCGCGATCACCGCGGCCGCCTCCACGCCGCTGGCCTCGGGGAGGTGCTGGTCCAGCAGCACCGCGTCGGGGACGAGCAGGCGCGCCTGCGCCACCGCGTCGGT
>JAGWYS010000083.1 GCA_018969225.1 Gemmatimonadota bacterium
AACGCCTTCGCCCACGAGGCGGGGATCCACCAGGACGGCATCCTCAAGCACCGCGGCACCTACGAGATCATGAGTGCCGAGCTGGTGGGGCTGGAGGGGGGGCGCCTGGTCCTCGGCAAGCACTCCGGACGCCACGCCCTCCGCCGCCACCTGGAGACCATGGGGCACCACCTCACCGAGGACGAGCTGAGCGCGGTGTTCGCCCGCTTCAAGGAGGTGGCCGACCGCAAGAAGGTGGTGGACGACCGCGACCTGGAGGCGCTGGTCCACGGCGAGGCGCGTCGCACCGAGCCCCTCTACCGCCTGGAGCTGGTGCAGGTCTCCACCGGCACCCACGCCATCCCCACCGCCACCGTGCGCCTGGTGGGCCCCGAGGGGAACCCCCTCGTGGCCGCCGCGCAGGGGGACGGCCCGGTGGACGCCGTCTGCCGCGCCATCAACGACGTGGTGGGCGACGTGGCCGAGCTGGTGGAGTTCGGCGTGGACGCGGTCACCGAGGGGATCAACGCCGTCGGCGGCGTCACGGTGCGCCTGCGCGCCACCGGCACCCCCGCGGCGCACACGCACCCGCAGGACACCCTTCCCCGCGAGGTGCGCTACACCGGCTTCGCGGCGCACACCGACATCCTGGTGGCCACCGCCGAGGCGTACGTCAACGCGCTCAACACGCTGCTCCGCGCCCGCACCGCGCCGCGCACCCTCGCGCACAAGCTGTGGGACGCCCACGTGGTGCGCCCCGAGTCGGCCGACGCCCCGGCCATCCTCTACGTGGACCTCCACCTCGTGCACGAGGTCACCTCGGCGCAGGCCTTCGACGAGCTCCGCGTGCGCGGGCTCCCGGTGCGCCGCCCCGACCGCACCCTCGCCACGATGGACCACAGCACCCCCACCCGCCCCGTCGCCGACCGGCGGCAGCTGGCGGTGCTCGACCCGCAGGCCGCCCGCCAGCTGGACGCGCTCCGCGCCAACTGCGACGCCTTCGGCATCCGCCTCCACGACCTGGGCGACGACGAACGCGGCATCGTCCACGTCATCGGCCCCGAAGGGGGGCACACCCTCCCGGGGATGACCATCGTCTGCGGCGACTCGCACACCAGCACCCACGGCGCCTTCGGCGCCCTCGCCTTCGGCATCGGCACCTCCGAGGTGGCCGACGTGCTGGCCACGCAGTGCCTGCTGCAGGCGCGCCCCAGGACCATGGAGGTGCGCGTGGAGGGCGCCCTCGGCGAGGGGGTCACCGCCAAGGACCTCGTGCTGGCCATCATCGCGCAGGTGGGCGTGGCCGGCGGCGCGGGGCACGTGGTGGAGTACACCGGCCCCGCCATCCGCGCGCTGGACATGGAGGGACGCATGACGGTGTGCAACATGTCCATCGAGCTGGGGGCGCGCGCCGGGCTCATCGCCCCCGACGACACCACCTTCGCCTGGCTCAAGGGGCGCCCGCACGCGCCGCGCGGCGCCGCGTGGGACACCGCCGTGGCGCGCTGGCGCGCCCTCCGCTCCGACCCCGCGGCCACCTACGATCGCACCGTCGTAGTGGACGCCTCGGCCATCGCCCCCATGGTCACCTACGGCACCAACCCCGGGATGGCCATCCCGGTCACCGCCGCCATCCCCGCCCCCGAGGCGCTGGAGGACGCCACCGACCGCGCCCAGCACGCACAGGCGCTGGCCTACATGGGGCTCCACGCCGGGCGCCCCATTGCCGGACAGAAGGTGGACGTGGTGTTCATCGGCAGCTGCACCAACTCGCGCCTGGGCGACCTGCGCGCCGCCGCCCAGCTGCTGCGCGGGCGGCGCATCGCCCCCGCCGTGCGCATGCTCGTGGTCCCCGGCTCGCAGGCGGTCAAGCGACAGGCCGAGGCCGAGGGGCTCGACCGGGTCTTCCGCGACGCGGGCGCCGAGTGGCGCGAAAGCGGCTGCTCCATGTGCATCGCCATGAACGGCGACCAGCTGGCCCCCGGCGAGTACGCCGTGAGCACCAGCAACCGCAACTTCGAGGGGCGGCAGGGGAAGGGGGGGCGCACGTTCCTGGCCTCCCCCGCCACCGCCGCCGCCAGCGCGCTCACCGGGCGCATCACCGACCCGCGCCCGCTCCTCGCGGGGCGCCCGGCCTCCTGACCCCCGTCACGTCATGCCCACGCGCATCCACCGCATCGATTCCCCGGCGCTGCTGTTGCCGGTGGACGACATCGACACCGACCAGATCATCCCCGCGCGCTTCCTCAAGACCACGTCGCGGCGCGGACTGGGGGAGCACCTCTTCGCCGACTGGCGCTACGACGACGCGGGCGCGCCGCGCCCGGGGTTCGTCCTCAACGCCCCCACCGCCGCCGGGCGCCGCGTGCTGGTGGGGGGGCGCAACTTCGGCTGCGGCTCCTCCCGCGAGCACGCCCCCTGGGCGCTGGCCGACTTCGGCATCCAGGCGGTGGTGGCGCCGTCGTTCGCCGACATCTTCCGCAACAACGCCCTCAAGAATGGCGTGGTCCCGGTGCAGGTCACCCCCGAGGCGCACGCCGCCGTGGTGGCGCACCTCACCGCGCACCCCGACGCGCCGGTGGTGGTGGACGTGGCGGCGGGAACGGTGGCCACGGGAGGGCGGTCGTGGACCTTCCCGCTGGCCCCCTTTGCACGGCACTGCTTGCTGGAGGGGGTGGACCAGCTGGGGTACCTGCTGGGCGCGATGGAGGAGATCAGCGCCTGGGAGGCCGCGAAGGCCGCGACGGGAGCTCGCTGATCGCCCCGCCATCCTTGCGCGGGTCGCTGGCGCCGCTGTTCACCCGGGTGGCCATGTTGCGTTGCACTGCCTGCCCCGCCCCCATGCGGGTGCTGGAGAAGTCGCCGCGCATCACCGCCTCGTGCCCCATCGCCGCCAGCGAGTCGCGCACCGCACGAGGGATGCGGGCCTCGAAGTTCACGTCGCACCCGGCGAAGGTGTCCTTGGAGAAGCGCGGCGCATCCAGCGCCCCCTGGATGTTCATCCCGAAGTCCACGATGTTGGCCACGAACTGGGCGTGCGCCTGCGCCTGGTTCCACCCGCCCATGATCCCGAACGCCACCTTCTCGTCCCCCTTCTCCATGAAGGCGGGGATGATGGTGTGCAGCGGGCGCTTCCGCCCCGCCAGCACGTTGGGGCTGCCGGCCTCCAGCGAGAAGCCGCCGCCCCGGTTGTGCCACACGAAGCCCGCCTTCCCCACCGTGATCCCGGCGCCGAACCCCACGGTGCTGTAGTTGCTCTGGATGAACGACACCAGGTTCCCGTCCTTGTCCGCCACCGCCAGGTAGGTGGTGCCGTTGTCGGGGGTCCCCGTGGGGTCCCCGCCCCCCACGTCGCACGCCGCGCGCGTGGCGCTGATCCGCTCGGCCTGGCGGTCGGCGTACCCCTTGCTGATGAGCCCCGCCACCGGCACCCGCACGAAGCGCGGGTCCCCCACGTGCCGTTGCAGGTCGGCGTACGCCAGCTTCTTGGCCTCGATCATCGCGTGCAGCGCGCGCGCGCTGTTGTGCCCCCACTCGGCCAGCGGGTACCGCTCGAGGATGTTGAGCATCTGCAGCGCGGCGATCCCCTGCCCGTTGGGGGGCAGCTCGTGCACCGTCCATCCGCGGTAGGTGGTGGACACCGGCGTCACCCACTCCACGTCGTAGTCGGCCAGGTCGGCGGGGGTCATCGTCCCGCCGTGGGTGCGCGCGCTGGCCAGCAGCTGCTGCGCAATGGCCCCGGTGTAGAAGGCCTTGGCCCCCTCGGCGGCGATCTGCCGGTAGCTCCACGCCAGCTGCGGGTTGCGGAACAGCTCACCCGCCGCGGGGGCGCGCCCGCCCGGGAGGAAGGTGGCCGCGGTGGGGGCGTCCTCGCGCAGCACCGCCTCGCTGTCCTTCCAGTACACGCTCACCACCTCCCCCACCGGGAACCCCAGCTCGGCGTGCTGGATGGCCGGCGCCAGGATCTCGGCCATGGGCAGGCGCCCGAAGCGCGCATGCAGCGCCTCCCACCCCTTCACCGCCCCCGGCACGGTGGCGGCGTGGATGCCGCGCTGCGGCATGCGGGTCAGCCCCTTGGCGCGCAGGAACGCGGGGGTGAGCCCGCGCGGCGCCCACCCGGAGGCGTTGAGGCCGTGGAGCTTCCCGGTCTTGGCCTCGTACACGATGGCAAAGAGGTCGCCGCCGATGCCGTCGTTCATGGGGGCCACCAACCCCATCATGGCATTGGCGGCGATGGCGGCGTCCACGGCGTTCCCGCCGGCCTCCAGGATCCGCGCGGCGACTTGCGAGGCCAGGACGCTTTCGCTGGCCACGACGCCGAGGGGCGAGGACACCATGGAGCGCGACTGCGAGCGGTCCTGGGCGGGGAGGGCCGAGGAGAACGCCGCGAGGGTGAGGAGGGAGGCGGTGAGATGGCGCATGGGAGGAATGTACAGCTGGCCGGGAGGTCGGCACTGGTCAGGTTTGAGGGGAACCGGCTACTGGACAACAGGTCCCATACGCCGGGGGGCGAGGCGCGAGCATCCGTCGCGCGGCTGTGGTCACGGAGGCGCTCACGCTGCACACCGCTGCCGCGGCCATTCCACGGGACGCCCTTGAGGCGCCCACGGCGCCGGTGCATGTTGCCACCACTCTGGAACGGCCTGACCCCTATGCCGGGAGCTGGATGATGCGGGCACCGATGCTGATGCTGGCGTCAATGATTGCGCTGTTGGCCGCAGCCTGCGGTGGTGGTGGCTCCCCCGCCACCTCGCCGGGCAACCCCCCGCCCCCGACATCGAGCACCGCACCGGACACGGCGTCCCCCAAGCTGACGGTGCCCTTCGTGGCTCCGGAGGCCGCCCTCACCTTCTACGTCTTCGGGGCCAAGCTCCCATCGGGGCTGCTCAATCCCACCTGGGAAATCGAGACCGCCTCCCCCACCACCCCGGTGGTGGCCGCGGCGGCGGGCAAGGTGGTGACCGTCAACCTCTCGTCGCAGGCGGACTCGACGCTGGTGGTCCTCCCGTCGGATCAATCCGTCTACGCGATCGTGTATGACCACGTGAGTGCCGTGCGGGTGGCGGCTGGACAGACGGTCACTGCGGGCACGCAGTTGGGCTCCGTGGGGAGGCTGGCGAACGGACGCGGACGCACCGAACTGCAGGTCAATCGCAAGGTCCCCGCCCCCACCGTGGCGCTCTGCCCGCGCGCCTTTTTCACGGCGGCCATCACCGAGCAGTTCCAAGCGGCGGCCCAGCGGGTGAACGGATCGCCCACCATTTGCCTTGCGGAGACCGTGGCGCCGTAGCGCGCCCTACGCCGCCCGCTGCACCACCACGAACCAGGTGGAGTTGTCCCGCTCGTCGGCAATGTCCCGCGCCAGCAGGGTGAGCCCGTAGCGCGCCGCCGCCGGCGCCGACGCGATGGCCGCCTCGTGGCGCGCGCGCCGCTGTTGCACCTCCCGCGCCGCCGCCGCCGTGTCGTGCCACTCCTGCGGCACCATGGCCGGGTGCGCCGCCAGGAACCGCGTGCACTGGGCCAGCGCCACCGGGTGCGAGTACACGTGCGTGATGTCCTCCAGCGTGGCGCCCGGGGCGCCCAGCAGGCAGTGCACCACGGGCTGCTCCACCTCCTGCACCACCTCCAGCCCCGGCGCCTCCAGCAGCGCCCGCACCCCGGGGATCTCCCCCAGCACCGAGTTGTGCACCGGCAGCATCCCGTAGGTGGCCGTCCCCTGCCGCACCGCCCGCACCACGTCGGCGAAGGTCCGCGTGGTCACCAGCCACGCGCGCGGCCCGAAGGTGCGTTCCAGCGCCAGGTGCGCGAACGCCCCCCGCTCCCCCTGGAAGGCCACGGACACGGGCCCGCGCTGCACGGGACGACGGGTGGGGCGCAACGCCGGATCTTCGAGAATGGTGGGGGTCATGGAACGAGTACTCACTCCGTTCCCGAACCCGGCAATCGGCATTTCCCTGACAAGGAACAGCGCCACCCTGCCAAACCGCGACCGGGGCCGCTACCCCGCCCGCCCCGCCGCCTCCGCCACCGCCACCGCCTCCGCCACCGCCAGCAGCATCCGGTCCTTCCCGCGCGCCGCCAGCAGCGACACCCCCACCGGCCCCTCCGCCACGCGCCCCAGCGGGAGCGTCACCTGCGGCACCCCCGACAGCCCGCTGATGCACAGCAGCTGCATGGCCCGCTCGCGCACCGCCGTCACCGCCCCGCCGTCCTGCCCGCACCGCGGCGCCGCCTCCGGCATGGTGGGGAGCACCAGCACCGCATTCCCTGCCAGGCGCGCGTGCAGCAGCGCCGCCACCACCTCGCGCCGCGGCCGCGCCGCCGCTGCCGCCTCGTCGGGCACCTGCCGCACCGCCTCAAAGCGCGCCGCCACCTGCGCGCCGAACCGCGGGCGCGTCTGCTCCACCCACGCGCGGTGCGTGGCCCAGATCTCGTGGAACTGCAGCGTGCGGAACAGCTCGAACCACCCCCGCAGCCCCTCCACGCTCACCGTCACCGGCACCAGCCCCCCCAGCACCCGCTCCACCGCCGCGACCGCCGGGCGCAGCGCCTCGGCCACCGCGGGCGCCAGCAGCGCAAACGCATCCGCCGCCAGCAGGGCGCGCCCCGGCGTGTCCTCCCCGCGCGCCGGCGGCAGCAGCACGTGCCCCACGCGCGCCAGCATCGCCGCGTCGCGCGCAAACCACCCCGCGGTGTCGAAGCTGGGCGCCAGCGGGCACGCCCCCGCCAGCGACACCGCCCCGTGCGTGGGACGGATGCCGTACACGCCGCAGTAGCTCGCGGGCGCGCGCACCGACCCGCCCGTGTCGCTGCCGATGGCGAAGTCCACCAGCCCCCCCGCCACCGCCGCCGCCGAGCCGCTGCTGGACCCCCCGGGCACCCGCCCGGGGGCCGCCGGGTTCACCGGCGTGCCGTAGTGCGCGTTCTCCCCCGTCAGGCTGAACGCCATCTCCTCGGTGTGCGTCCGCCCCGCCAGCGACGCCCCGGCCTCGAGCAGCGCCGTCAGCACCGCCGCGTGCGCCGTGGCCGGCGGGTGCGTGGCCAGCCAGTCGGGGCTGCCAAACCCCGTGCGGTGCCCCGCCACGTCGAACAGGTCCTTGAGCCCGAACGACAGCCCCGCCAGCGCCCCCGCGGGCGCCCCCGCCTGCGCCACATGCGTGTGCCGGCAGAACGCCCCCAGCGTGTCCCGCTCCAGGATCCCCGCCGCCGCGCTCACCGCCCCACCACCACCGGCAGCCAGTAGCTGAACTTTACCGAGAGGAAGTTGTCCCCCGCCGCCCGCGTGGTGCGCCACAGCTCCCCCACCCGCGCCGGGTCGGCCAGCGACTCGTTGCTGCGCCGGTTCTGCTGCCACACCACGAACAGCGTGCTCCCCGGCGTCCACTCCCACCGCATCACCACGTTCGAGCGGAACGACAGCACGTGGAAGTCGCGGTTGCCGATGGCGAATGACTGCGCCCCGTCGGTCACGGTGCGCACCCCCGCCGCATCGGTCGTCACCGACGTGCCGTCGGTGCCGTACGTGCGCAGCTGCCGGCTGCGCGGCGCCGCCAGCTCGCCGAAGCGCGAGAAGGTGCCGCTGGCCACGAACGGCTCCATGTACCCCTCCAGCGTGAGGTTGGGCGAGAACGTGTAGTTGAGCCGGAACTTGGACGAGATCGTGGTGCGGTCCACGTAGGCGAAGATGTAGCGGTTGCCGTACGTCCGCGCCCCCCCGGCCACCCGCGCCACGTACTGCCGCGGGTCCGTCCCGGACTGCCACCCGGGCTCCATCGACACCGACACCCGCGCCGAGGGGCGCACGGTGAGCTGCCCCCCCAGCGACCGGCGCCCGGTGCCGAACTCGTCCTGCTCCCAGCCGCCGTTCACCCGCCACCCGGTGCGCGCGCCGAAGGGGCTGTTCAGGCGCAGGTCCTGCTTGAGGGTGCGCGGGCGCCCCATCAGCGGGCCGCCGCGCGTGAGCGCGTCGTCCAGCGACGCCAGGTCGATCGTGCTGCGCACGTTGACGTTCCAGAAGTTCCGCAGCGTGAGCGACGTGTTCTGCGTCCAGCTGTTCTGCTGGTGGATCCCGCCGAAGGTGCGCGCGCCGCGCGTCTCGAACCCCAGCCGCCAGTTCTGGAGCCACCGCCCGGGCTGCGTCTGCCGCACCTGCAGGTCGGCGTTGTACTCGATGTCGTCCACCGACTGCAGCCGCCCCAGGTCGGTGAGGTCGAACCCCGGCGACTCCACCTTCACCTCCGCCCCCCACAGGATCCACCGCCCCGCGTCCTTGTCGGCGCGCAGCTGCGCCGAGTACCCCGACAGCCGCGTGGCCAGCGGGTCGTAGTGCAGGTGCGTGGCGTCGGGGCGCTGGAAGAAGCGCACGCTCGACTGCTGCAGCCGCCGCATCGCCGCCGTGTCGCCCCCCACCTGCGAGCCGGCCACGAAGCCGCTCAGCACGTACTTCCCCTGCTGGAAGCGCAGCCGCCAGTCCAGCGTGCCGAACCGCGACTCGCGCGGCAGCAGCGCCGCCAGCGCCCCCGCGTCGCCAAAGGCCCGCTGCGTCCCCGTGAACGCCACCCCCACGGTGGAGGCCTGCCGCCCGATCTCCTGCTGCAGCCGCAGCAATCCGTACGCGGCGCGCGGCTCCACCGGCACCGCCCGCGTCAGCGCCGAGTCCAGCAGGTGCACGCGCGCCTCCTCGGCGCCGGTGACCGCCGCCAGCGCTCCCACCGTGAGGCGGCTGGGGAGCCGCCCGGTGAGCTTGGCCGCCCCCAGGATCGTCGCCGAGCGCGGCATGTCCACGAAGTCTCCCGTCGCGCTCCCCTTGGGGGGGGCGCCGATGCGCCGCGGGTAGAAGTACTGCGCGCCGTTGCCGCGCAGCATCTCGCTCCCCTCCACGAAGAAGGGGCGCCGCTCGTCGAAGAAGGTCTCGAAGGCGCTCAGGTTCACCTCGGCGGGGTCCGCCTCCACCTGCCCGAAGTCGGGGTTCACCGTGGCGTCCAGCGTGAGGCTGGGCCCCACCGCCGTCTTCACGTCCATCCCCATCCGCCCCGCGTAGGGGTGGTTGAGCGGGTTGGCCGACACCGCCGTGGCGCGCCGCGTGAGGTCGCCCGCGGCATACGGCAGGAACTCCACCGGGCGCGTCGAGCGGATCCCCTCGAGCCCCGCCAGCGTCCCGAAGCGCGAGATGTACCCGGTCTCGGTGGGGGGGATCATCACCCACTGCACGTCCTCGTTCTTGTCGGGCATCCACCGGTCCACCTGCAGCCCCCACCGCTGCTGCTCCCCCGGCGGGAAGCGGAGCTGCGAGAACGGAATGCGCAGCTCGGCGCTCCAGCCCCCCGAGTCCACCGTGGCGGCGGCGGTCCACACGGGGTCGAACTGGCTCTCGCGCCCGCGCATGTCGTCGTCCTGCGTGTGGCGGAAGTCCGACCGCACCCCCGCCGCCGACACGCCGAACCCCACGCCGGTGCGACGGTCCTGCTGCGGGTCCAACGTGATGGTGATGCGCTCGGCGTTGCCGAAGCCGTCGCGGCGGGTCATGGTGCGCGAGATGGCCGAGGGATCGGCGCGGTGCATCCGCGCCCCCACGTACAGCGCCTCGTTGTCGTAGACGAAGTACACCTCGGTGCGCTCGGTGGCGCCCTTCCCGGGCACCGGGCGCTGCTGCGTGAAGCGGTCCACCGGCTGAGCCCGCTGCCACAGCGGCTCGTCCAGCCGGCCGTCCACGCGCGGGGCCCGGGTGACCCGCGTGGCCACGGCCACCTGCGCCGACGGCTGCGCGCCAAGCCCTGCCGGGCGCGCCGGCGGCAGGACGGCCAGCAGGGCGGCGGCGACGCGAAACGCGCGACGCGCGCGGGCGGGCGGGACGGACGACGGGGCGACGGGTGGCATCGGGGCGACTACGCGCGTCCCGCGGAAAACGTTCGAGGGGCGGGCGCCATTCCCCGCGCCGCGCCCGCGCGCTAACGTGGGCCATGCTGCCGACCCCGCCCCGCCGCATCGTCATCGGCGCCGAGTACCACGCCGGCCTCGCCGCCGGGCTCGCCGCCGCGCGCCCCGACCTCGAGGTGCGCGGCAACCGCGCCGCGCTCATCACCGCCGACGACCTGGCGTGGGGGGAGTGCTACATCGGCTTCCGGCGCCCGCCGCTCCCCACGCTGGGGAGCGTGCGCTGGGTGCACTGCACCGGCGCCGGCGTGGACGGGTGGCTGCACCCCGCGCCGCTCCCCGACGGCGTGCTCCTCACCCGCACCAGCGAGTCGTATGGCGCCCCCATCGCCGAGTGGGCGGTGGCGCGCGCGCTGGCGTTCACCCAGCAGCTGCGCGCGCTGGACGAGGCGCAGCGCGAGGCGCGCTGGGCGCAGCGCGAGGTGCCGATGCTGGCCGGGTCGCGGGTGCTGGTGGTGGGCGCCGGGGACATCGGCAGCCACTGCGCGCGCGCCTTCCGCGCGCTGGGGTGCCACGTCACCGGCGTCTCCCGCAGCGGGACGGTGCGCGGTGACCGGGATGCCGCGTCCCCCTTTGACGCCATGGCGCGCGTGGAGGGGCTGGCGGCGCTGCTGCCGGAGGCGCGCATCGTGGTGGTGACCCTCCCCCTCACCCGCGACACGCAGGGGCTGCTCTCCCGCGACCTGCTGGCGTGCTGCCGCGGCGCCTACCTGCTGAATGCGGGGCGGGGTGCCGTGGTGGAGGAGGGGGGGATCCCCGAGGCGCTCGACGCCGGGTGGCTGGCGGGGGCGGCGCTGGACGTCTTCACCGTGGAGCCGCTCCCCGCGGCGTCGCCGCTGTGGCGCCACCCGCGCGTGATGATCTCCCCGCACATCTCCGGGCTCACCACGGTGCCCGGCGCGGTGGAAGGCTTCCTGCAGGCGCTGGCCGAGCTGGAGCGCGGCGTGCTGCCGCGCTGGACCGTGGACCAGTCACGCGGCTACTGACCCGGATCCCCTCCGCCACGCCATCCACCCCACTCCCAGCATCCCCGCCACCGCCGCCACCAGCTTCCCCTCGTACAGCAGCACCCCCGCCACCGCGGGCGGCGGCACGAAGCACCCCGCCAGCGCCACCGCGACCGCTGCCAGCCCCAGGCCGCTGATGAGCGCCACGCGGCGCGGCACCGCGCCCCCCGCCTCGCGCGCGGCCAGCCGGCGCCACGCCAGCAGCAGGTAGCCGTAGGGGACCAGCACCAGCACGATCGAGCCCCCCAGCAGCACCAGGTACGCCTCCTGCAGCGTCGCCCCCAGCCGCCCCAGCAGGATGAGCCCCGTGGCCACCCCCGCTTGCACCAGCAGCGCCACCCACGGCGTGCCGAAGCGCGGGTGCACGCGGGCAAATGCCGCCGGCAGGTGCCGGTCCAGCCCGATGGCGAAGGGGATGCGCGCCGGCGCCGCCAGCCACGCCGCCCCCGTTCCCAGCAGCCCCGCCACCTCCGCCAGCACGAACAGCGCCCCCAGCGCGGCGAACGCGGCGCCCGTCCCCGCGCGCGCCACCGTCCCGGTGATCGCCTGCACGTGCCCCGTGATCACGTTGCCATCCGACAGCCCGGTCACCAGCGCGGCCCCGAAGGCCAGCAGGTACGCTGCCATCACGCCCCCGCCCCCCCAGCGCAGCGCGCGCGGCAGGTCGTCGGCGGGGGCCGTGGCCTCCTCGCTCATCGCCGCCCCCAGGTCGAGCCCCACCAGCGCGTTCAGGATGAACGGCCACAGCGCCAGCACCCCCAGCGCCCCCGGAAACGACGCGGCGGCCGCCGCCCCGGTGGCCGGTGCGGCGGCGGGGTGCGCCAGCGTCCACCACGCCGCCCCCAGCAGCCCCAGCGCAATCAGCAGGCGCCCGGCCGCGCCGGCGTTCTGGATCCACTTCCCCTGCCCCAGCCCCGCCACGTGCAGCGCCGTGCTCCCCCACAGCGCCCCCAGCGCGAGGGCCACCGTCGCCCACCCCGAGGTGGCCAGCCACGCGGTGCGCGCGCCCCCCAGCAGCGATGCCACCGCCGCCACCCCGAGGAAGAGCGTGGGGAGGTAGAGGAACGTGTTCACCCAGTAGCACCACCCGCACGCGAAGCCGTGCGCGTGGCCGAACGCCATCCGCGTCCAGGCGTACACGCCCCCCTGCACCGGGTGCCGGCGCGACAGGGCGGCCACCGCCGCGGCGTAGGGGAACAGGAACGCCGCGCCCGCCAGCGCCCACGCCAGCACCCCCGCCCGCCCCAGCGGCAGGCTCTGCGCGATCGTGCTGGGGGTGAACACCGCCACCACGTTCAGCAGCACCAGGTCCCGCAACGACAGCGCCCGCGCCAGCCGCGGGCGGGCGGGCGCGGGCGCGAGGGCCGAGGCGGCGGCGGGGCCGGCGCCCCCGGTCACCCGGTCACCCGGTGGTCCCGAACTGCCGCGTGAACTTGAGGAACAGCGAGCGCTGCTGCGGACGCGTCCAGTCGAGGAAGCCCGTCGCCTCGCGGCCGTCGTTGAACACCAGGAACAGCCCCGTCCCCGCGGTGTTGAGCCAGCCGAAGCGGACGTTGGCCGAGAAGATCCGCTGCTGGTTGTTGTACTGCGTGAGCGTCTGCACGAAGATGCGCGGCGTGAAGAAGTAGTTCAGCCGCACCGCCTGCAGCGTGCGGGTGAACGATCCCTGCGGCAGCACCACGCGGTTCTGATCCAGCAGGAACGACCCCGAGAAGGTGGCCCCGCGCCGCACCGTGAAGGTGGCGTTCCCCCCCGTGCGGCGCCCCGTCCAGAACGGCCCCACGTCCAGCCGCCCCGTCACCCACGCGTTCTCGCTGGGGTCGGTGGTGAAGTCGAACCCCATCGACCCCCACTGGTACGACCCCGCCGGGATCACCACCCCCGGGGATATCTCGAAGGGCTTCTGCAGCCCCTCCTGCGAGATGTTGTACTCCGGCCCGAAGCGCGTGCTGTTGGCCAGCTCGATCTCCGTGAAGTCGAGGTGCAGGTAGCCCGTCTGCAGGAAGCCGTCGTTGAGGTTCCAGAAGTTCCGGTAGCTCAGGTGCGGGTTCCACTGCCGGAACCACGCCCACTCCGGCTTGCGCACCAGCCGCATGAACGACAGCTCGGCGGTGCGGTACCCCGCGGGGCGGCTCATGAACCCCACCTCGGGGTTGAAGTCGTCGCCGATGCGCGCCACGCGCAGCGAGTGGTTCCACACGTTGGTCTTGTACTCCACGCGCGCGTTGAACGCCGTCTCGTCGCCGTCGGCGTTGCGGCTGGTGGTGCGCGCCAGCCAGAGGTCGCTGGTCCACGCCTGCCCCACCCCGATGCGGCTGTCCACCGCGAAGGTGCGGTTCACGTCGCCGGCGTCCCGGGTGGAGAGGCGCTGCACCGCCATCACCCCCAGCCGACTGCGCGCCGACAGCTCGCGCACCACGCGCCCCACCGAGAAGCTCTGCCCCGTGGCCCCCGCGGTGGCGTCGGTGACCATCTGCAGCAGCCCCACGGTGGTCCCCCCCACGCGCCCCGAGAGGCGCCCGCCCCCCAGGATCGGCTGCGGCGTGCCGTCGGCGCCGATGCCGATGCGCCGCGTGAAGAAGAGGTCCACCGCCTGCGGCGTGCCGGCCGAGAAGACGCCGGCGTTCTCCAGGAAGAAGGGGCGCTTCTCGGGGAAGAAGATCGGGAAGCGGGTGAGGTTCACCCGCTGGTCGTCCACCTCCACCTGCGCGAAGTCGGTGTTGGCGGTGAGGTCCAGCGTGAGCGCCGGCGTGACGCCGTACTTGATCTCCCCCCCCAGCTCGGGGGAGCTGGTGCGCGCCGCCACCCCGTTGCGCCACACCGTCTGGCTGGCGCCCAGCACGTACGGCGTCACCGTCTGGATGCGGCGCACCGGCGGCGTGAGCCCCGCCAGGTTCCCCGCCACCGACAGGCGGTACAGGTTGAACTGCCGCGGGATGAACGCCCAGAACAGCTCCTCGTTCTTGCGGCGGATCGTGCGCGAGATGTTGAGCCCCCAGGTCTGCGGCCCGCTCCCCCCCTGGTAGCGGATCGTCGCGAAGGGGATGCGGAACTCCGCGGTCCACCCCAGCGAGTCCACCCGCGTGCGCACCGTCCAGCTGGCGTCCCAGTTGACGTTGAAGCCGCCCATGGCCCCCGCCTGCATGCGGTTCTGCCCGGGCACCATGGTGCCGCCCCCCTCTCCCTCGCGGATCACCTGCCCGTCGTACTCCACGCCGGCCGGGGTGGTGGCGAAGACGAAGCCGTTCTGGCGGTCGTGATAGGTGTCGAAGATCAGCGCGATGTGGTCGCTGTTGGCCAGCGTCACGTCGCGGATCTTCTCCCCGGGGACGATCAGCTGCGGCTCGCGGTCGAACATGCGCGCGCCCACGTACAGGTTCTCGCCGTCGGTGGCAAAGCGCACCTCCGTGCGCTCCGACTCGGGGACCCCCTCGTTCAGCTCGCGCTGCAGGAACCCCGAGGCCGCCGGCGCCTCGCGCCAGATCGCCTCGTCCAGCACCCCGTCGATGGTGGGCGGCG
>JAGWYS010000084.1 GCA_018969225.1 Gemmatimonadota bacterium
CACCATGATCGCTCCCTTGGTGAACCTCCCGGGCGCGCTGGCGGAGGCCGTGGCCGCCTACGACGCGTCCCACAATATCGGCGCCTTGATGGAACGGCTGCACCAGCTCCGCGCCACGGCCACCCCCGATGCCCTGGTGGCCGCCGCCGAGCCCTGGCTGCACCTCCCCGAAGTCGTCGGCCCCCTGTATGAGGCCGTGGTCGAGGCCCAGCCCGCCAACGCGCGCGCCCTCGTCATCCTCGCCAATGCCTACTGGCTCTCAGGGCGCGGCCCCGAGGTGGTGGGGGAGTTGGCCACCCGGGCGCTGGCCGCCGATCCTGCCAACCGCGGGGCCTGGCACCTGTGGGCCCTGACCGAGGGGAATCCGCGCGATCGCACCGTGCGGTGGCGGCAGGTCGCCGAGCGTTTCCCCGATGACCTGCTGGCGCGCGCGGCCCTGGCCGACAACGCCGCCTCGCTCGCCGCCGCCGAGCATGATCGCGAGGCGCTGCAGCTGGCCATCGACAGCTACGAGCACCTCTGGGCGCACTCCCCCACCCCCGAGCAGCGCGCCGCCCTCGAGACCGCGCTGGAGACGCTCCGCAGCTACCGCTTCTGACCGGCGCTGGCGGAGACGCCGCGGTCGGACGCGCCGCGGCCGGCACCGCCACGCGCTGGCGCGTGCCCGACCGGCGCGTGCCCGACCGGCGGTCGCGCCACCGTGGCCGGGTTGCCGTCGGACACGTAGCGGGCCCCCGGCCCCGGCCGGTCCAGCGCGTCCAGCGTGCGGGTGAGCGACGTGCCCCCCTGCAGCGGCACCCGGGGGAGGGCGAGCGGATCAAACGCCGGATCGTGCGGGCTCCGCGCCGGCCCGCCGGCCACCAGGAACACCGCCTCGTGGCGGTAGCGCACTGGCGCCGGCGCCGGCGCCCCGCGACGCGCCGGCGGCGTCCACGCCCCGGACACCGCCAGCGCCCGCTCACGCGGCCACAGGCCGTACGGCAGCGCCAGCGCGCGCACCGGATAGCCTGGCACCGCGGAGTCGATCGCCATCACGCCGCGCGCCAGCTGTTCGCGCACCAGCGCCGGCGCGCTGCGGTCCAGCCGCGCGTGCCACAGCGTGTGGTTGCACAGCTCGTAGCCGCGCGCCACCAGGTGCCGCAGCTTCGGGTGCCGCCACGCGGTCCGCTGCCCCTCGATGCCGCGGTCGCCGAAGAAGGCGTGCCCCGCGTCGGCCGCCGGCAACAGGCAGAACACCGCCCGGGGGGACCAGTCGGGGTGCCGCGCCAGGAACGCCTCCAGGATCCCCAGGGCGCTGCTGCTGTCCACCACCAGGCGGCCGTCCCGCTCGAGGTAGCGGAATTGGCTGGGGGAACTGTCGTCGAAGGTGAGCAGCACCGGCGACTTCCCCGCCGGCAGGTCGATCCGCCCGGCCAGGAGGTCGCCCAGCGCAATCGGCACGTAGCCCCGGGCGTGCAGCGCGGTGAGCTCCGCCAGGAAGCGCGTCCGCGAGACCCGGTACGGGCCGTCGGTGTCGGCCACCAGGTGCCACTCGACGATGGGGATCCGCCCCAGTTCGTTGGGCGCGCGCGCCGAGACCGGCTGCGCGGCCGCCGAGACGGGGATGAGCGCGGTGACGAGGGTGCTCAGGAGCGCGTGGAAGCGCAGGGCGAAGCGCGGCGGCGATGACATGCGCCCAATAAAAACCGGCCGAATTGGCCATGGCAGTCAGGGGCCACCCGCCTGGCGCCCCGCGCGCGGGCGCCCCGTGCGCGGGCGCCCCTTGAGCGGGCGCACGGCCCGCCATTGTTTTCGCGCCATGGACGGAACGGATGCGCCCGTGACTGGCGCACCGGCGGGCGCAGCGCCCCCGGACGAGGAGGACGACCCGCCCCCGGGGCGGCTGGAGGCGGCCCTGGCCGCCGGCACCCTCGCGGCCATCGCCACGGGCGGCGCGCTGCTCGGGTTCGGGTGGCGCGAGGGAGAACCCGGGCGGATGTTCCGCCTCGCCGGGCGCACCCTGCTGGAGCGCGCCGGTGTCGCCTCCGGCGCGCTTCCGCTCACTGCCGTGGCGCTGGGGTACGTGCACCACCTGCTCGTGGCCTCCGCGTGGGGCACCCTGCTCGCGCTGTGCGTGGTCCCCTGGCGCGGCGCGTGGCGCATCCCCGCCGCCATCGCCGCGGCCGCGGCCTACGGCTGGCTCGCCGCCGGGCGGCTCCCCGTGCCGCTGCGCATCGGCCTCGCGGTGACGGAACAGCCGGGTGCCGTGGTTAGCATCGCAGCGTCGCTGGCCGTCGCCCTGCTGGGGGGCGCGTGGCTGGCGCGCCGCGCGGACCCCCGCCCGGGTGTGCCGTAGCACGCAGTCGCGCGCGGGGGGCGGACCGCGCGGGGCACCGCGCACCGCGTGGCACTCTTTGTGCCCCGCCAGCGTTGCCCTCGGCGGGGTGGGCGCGTCCTTCCACATACGGAGGGCGGTACCCGCGACGTGGCGACACCCTTGGCCGGTGCACTGGACCCGTTGACGACAGGAGGCCGCAGCATGGACGTCCTTGTTCGCCTGGAAGATCCCCCGGGCGACTCCACCGTGATGGCGCACGTGAATTCCGTGCCGGGGCACCCGCACGGCGCGCGCGTGCGACGCGAGGTGGTCACCCTGTACGGCGCGGCCGATCCGCAGGCGCTGGCGCTGGCGCTCGCCGCCACCGTCGAGGGGGCCCGCTTCGGCCGCGAGGCGCGCGATGCCGTGCGCCACTTCGGCATCTGGGCCAACCGGGGCGCGGTGGGCGACGCCGCCTGGCGCGACACCGCCACCGGCGACCTCGTCACCCACGACCTCGACATCCCCCTCGCCGACCTCGAGGCGCGCGCCACCGCGCTGTGGGGGAGCTGCGGCCCCACGTTGCGGCGGGTGGCGGCGGGGCTGGCCATGGCCGACTGGCCCGAAGGGGCCGACCGGGCCGTCACCTTCACCCTGCACGCCGGCAGCACCCCCGCCTACGGCAGCGTGGTGCTCCCGGATGCCGACGGCGAGGCCGAGTGGCTCCAGCGCCTGCGCGAGGGCGACGCCACCGCCGGTGAGGTGGACGCCGAGACGGAGGGCGACTAGACGCCCCTGCCTCGTCCGTGGCCCCCCGGGGGGCGTTGCATGCGCCACGGGGCGCGGCCGTCAGGCCGCGCCCCGTGTGCGTTGGGCACCCCGCCGTCACCGGTTGGCGAACCAGGCCGCCGCGCTGAACCCCACCGGGTTGACCTCGTAGTACTGGCTCCGCACCCAGCGCCCCGTCGTGGGGAAGAACGGGGGCGGGAAGGGGAGCGCGCACCGGTTGAACGACATGTCATCCTTCCAGCCGTGCAACGCGCTCCCGGACATGGAGCCCGTCTGGCCCAGCCGGTTCTCCGACGCGCCGCCAATGATGCGCAGAGTCCCGGCCAGCACCCACTGCGCCACCGGCAGCCCTGCGGGAGGGCTGGCCCCCTCCGCCACGTTGGATTGCAGCGCCAGCAGCGACGCATGCACCGTGAGGTCGGGGCGCCGCGGCGAGGGGTCGAAGTCCTTGCGCGGCGTCCGCCACGCCGATCCGTCGTCGGTGCGCCGCTGCTGCGGCGTGGTGAGCGTGTTGTTGGCGTAGATGTTGTACCCGGCCGACACCACCCCGATCACATCGTCCTCCGCCGTGCAGAACCCCGTGGTCACCCCGGGATTGGTGGCCTGCATCAGCTCGTGGGCGACGATGATGTTGCCGCTCCCCACCACGGTCACGCGCCCCCGCACCACGCCGCTCACCGCCACCCGGCCGTCGGCAAAGATCACCCCGCGAAAGTCGGGGTTGAGCGCCCGGCTCAGCGGCCACAGGTGCCCCCCGTCGGGGCGCGCGGCCACCGCCGCCGGCACGGTCCCCCGGGTGCGCGGCAGCCAGTCGCCGGCGGAGTCGCTGGGTGCGAAGCGCCCGTCCTTGCTGAGCCGCTCGTCGCCCCCCAGGAAGCAGAAGGCGTTGGCGTGGTCGAAGGCTGCGCGTTTCTGCGCCATCTGCTGCGCGTAGGTCCCCGTCCCCGCCGGCAGGTCGCGCAGCGTCTGCGCCACCCGCGGCGGTTGCCCCGCGGGGGTCACCAGCACGCCGCAGTTGGGGGAGTTGTACAGGCTGTCCAGCGTTCCCGCCGGCGGGGGGGGCGTGCGCGCCACGGCGTATCCCGCCCCCCATGGCCCCCCACCGACGCGCAGGCGGTACACGCGAAAGTACCCCTCGTCGGGGTCGGTGGTGTCGCCGTCGCCGTTCACGTCCACCGGCACGAAGTCGATCCGCATGGTGGCCAGCGCGCTGTCCCCCGTCACCCACGCCGGGGTGAACAGGGTCCCCGCCTGCATCGCGAGCGTTCGCAGCCCGGCGAAGTCCGCGGCGCCGGGCATGGGGACGGGCAGCACCCCCAGTCGCGGGGGGCCCTTCCGGAACTCCGCCGACGCGGTACCGATCACCACCCGGGAGGTGCTGACCTCCTCATGAAACACGTTCATGGGGGTGGGGCAGCAGATGCGGATGGTGTCGTTGGAGTGCACCGGCCCCATCGCCTGCGCCCCCAGCGCCCACCACAGCGCCGAGCCGTTGGTGGAGCGCCCAAGGTTGCTGAAGGAGGCGAAGCGCGCGAACGATTGCTGGATGACTTCCAGCCGGCGGATCGCCACCCCGCCCCGCGCATCGGTGGCGCGCGAGACGATCTCCGCCTGCACGCCGAACTCCCCCGTGCCGGTGAGCGAGTCGGGGGTGCCCACCCGCCCCACCCAGGTGCTGCGCCGCACCACGGCACCGGGGGTGGAGGGCACCACCACCTCGTCCTCCAGCGTGCGGAACCCCGTGAGCGGCACGGTGTCCGTCCCCGCGTTCAGGCGGTTGCGCGCCTCCTCCAGCCCCGACAGCGCGGTGTCGTCCAGCAGCGCGCTCCGGTCGGAGGCGTTCTGGACCAGCGTGCCGGTGGCGGCCATCATCGCCCCCACCAGCGCAATCGCCGACCCCACCACCGCCAGGAGCAGCACGGTGATCAGCGCCGTCCCGCGCCGCGCACGGCGGGGGCGTGAGCCGGTGCGCCGGGCACTCACGGCGGGAGCGCCGGGACGGGCACGGTGGCCGAGGTCGCCAGCCCCGACAGGTTGGGGGTGCAGTCCTGCACCGCCACCGCGTACTGGTACGACGCGCCCCGCTCCACGCTGGCGTCGCTGTGACGGTAGAGGGTGGTCCCCGCCACCGCGCCGATCGTGGCCAGCGGTTCCGGCCACACCGTCGCCCCCGCCAGCCGGCGCCAGAGCACGTACCGTACCGCGTCCTGTTCGCTGGCGCCGTCGTCCGTCGCCTTCCCCCACGACAGCAGCACCGCGCCGCTGTCCGCGTTCCACCCCCCCGCGAGTCCCGCGGGCGCAGTCGGGGGGCGCCCGCAGGCGCGCGACTGGCGCGGCATCGCCGTGTTGGGGAGCGGCACCGTGAAGCGCACCACGTCGCGGCGCCCGTTGCGCGGGGCCATCGTCTCGTACGTCACCTCCACCGCCCGCACGGCGTCGATGCGCGTGGACACTGCCGTCCCCGTGTCGGGCGCCACCCCCCGTTGCGCCACCGTCTTGGCCAGCGGCAGCCAGCCGCGCGGCACCGTGTCCAGCGCGGTCAGCGTGCTCCCCGTGCGCGTGGGGTCATGCCAGTAACGGAAGAAGGGCGTGGTCCCCGCGCGCCGGAGCCCCGTGGCCACCACCTGCGCCGGTTCCCCGTTCACCTGCCGCAGCAGCGCGAACTCCGCGCCACCGGGCACCGCGGTGTCGGTGACGAAGCGGAAGATCACCAGCTCCGCGTCCCCCGGGGTCCCCGCCACCTGCGTGTAGTCGCCCAGCGGATACGTCACCACGGGGTTGGACCCGGGCACCGCGATCCTCTGCGAGGGGCGCAGCGCCTGCGCCTCGGCGCCGGACGCGTAGGGGTCCACGTACACCGCCCCGGTGAACTGCGCGCCGTCCGCCCGGTTGGTGAGCAGGTCGGCGTTGAACGCAAAGGTGCTGTCGTTGGCCAGCACCAGCAGCGGCTGCGTCTCCAGCACCTGCGTCCCCGCGGTGCGCAGCTCCTGCCGCAGCACGTCGCGCGCCACGCGCGCGCGCTGCACCTGCGCCGACCGCAGCGCCAGCGCGCGCATGCCGGCCGACTGACGCAGGAGGAACGCCACCCCCACGCTGGTCACCACCCCGAACAGCCCCATGGCCACCATCAGCTCGGCCAGCGTGTAGCCGCGGCGGCCCGCGCGCGTCCGGCGCCCGTCGGCCGCGCCGGCGGAGGGGATCGCCGCGGGGCTCACGGGGCCGCGATGCTGATGCGCCGCTGCACGGGGACCGCCAGCAGCGCCGGGTTGTCGCTGGAGACCGTGACCACCACGCGCGTGATGTGCCGGCGGTTCAGCGAATCCACGGTGACCGTGGTGGACAGCTGGAACCCGTCCACGGTGCCGTTGTACGCCGTGCCGGCCAACTGCGACAGGCTGCCGTACGTGGGCCACACCCGCGCGCGCGCCACCTGCTGGTCGGCCAGCGCCTGCGCGCGCGCGCGTCCCCCGCCCAGCACCACGCTCCGCGCCAGCATCGACGTCCCCAGCGCCATCGACAGCACCACGCCGGAGAGCACCACCATGGCCACCAGCACCTCCACCAGCGTGAACCCCGCCGGTGTCGCGGATCGGCGCCGCCGCCCCGTCCGGGGCGCGCGACGGGATGCCCCGACTACCCGCGGCGCCACCGGCTCCCCGTCCAGGCAAACCAGATGGGCTGCCCGGTGGCCCGCTCCACGCGCAGCGCCCGCACGTCACGCAGGGCGGACCGCAGGCCGCCCTTCGTGGTGAGGTACACCGTCGCCCCCTGGTTGGCGCTCCCGCTGCGCTGCAGCAGCAGCGCCGGCCCCTCGGAGTCAGACACCGGCTGCCCGCCGCCCGAGCCGGCGCCGGGCACTGCCGGCACCCCGGCCGGGAGGCGCAGCGTCACGCCGTCAGGCATCGGGGTCACCCGCACCCGTTCGCCGGCGTCACGGCGCGCGTTGTTGTTGGCGTCCCACACGGTCCGCATGGCGCCGGCCGTCGTGTCGAACACCACCAGCACGTTGTGCTGCCGCACCACCGCCTCGCGCTGCGCCGCCACCAGCGCCGTGGCGGCCATGCGGGCGAAGGCGTCCACCCGGCTCTGCCCGGTCCGCATGCGCGGCAGCGCCATGGCCATCGCCACCCCCACCACCGTGACCACCGCCAACTGCTCCGCCAGCGTGAAGCCGCGTCGGGCCGAGGGGGCACGCCGCACGCGCGCCTCGCCCGGACGGGTTCGCGGAAGGCCATGGCGGGGGCAATGGACGGATCGCATCACCCCTTCCGACGAGCGCCGCGCGCCAACCGTCACGCCCGGCGCCGGCGGAACACGCCCCCCGCGCCAAGCGCGGGGGGCGCCGGTCAGACCTTGTGGTGGGTCACCCGCGCCGCCTCCACGCGGTCGGCGGCCACGTACACCGCGAAGTCGCTGAAGAAGGCCGGCGCCTCGCCCTGCAGCACCCGCAGCACCGCCACCGCCAGCCGCCGGATCTCCAGCTCCGCCGCCTCGCTGGCGCGGAGCTCCAGCACCGTGCGCCACGCGCGCGCGTTGCCGGTGACCACGATCTTGGTCTCGGTGCTGTTGGGGAGCACGCCGCGCGCCGCCTCCCGCGCCATCTTGCGCCGGTGGACCTTGTCCTCCACCCACCCGTAGCGCGCCATCAGCGCTTCCACCAGCGCCACGTAGCTGTCCAGCGCCCCCTCCACCTGCCCCCGCCACGCCGCCTCCAGCGCCGCGTCGCCGATGATCGCCGGCGGCATCACGAAGCAGGCGTCGCGCTCGTCCACGTACCGCTGCGACAGCTGCGAATACGCGAACCCCGCCCGGTGCCGCACCAGCTCGTGCGTGAGCGACCGGCTCACCCCCTCCAGCAGCAGCGCGTACGTGGCATGCTCCAGCACGCTCCCGTGCCCCTGGGCCTTGATGTTCTCCAGGTACTCGGCGGTGGTGCGCCCCGCGGGGTTGTGCTGGCTCATGTAGCACAGCCGCCCCGCGAACTCCGCCAGCCGCTCGCCGTCGGTGGCCTCGCCGCGCCACTGCACCGGCAGGTGCGCCGGCTCGAGGAACTGCGGCCGCGCCAGCACGGTCACCGTGGGGGCGCGAAGGATCTGGGCGTCGGGGAGGGGCATGGCCAGGGGGCTGAGGGTCGCCGCGAAAGCTAGCGGGTCGGCCTCAGGGCGCGCCCCCTTGGCCGGACGACCCGGCCTTCGGCCCCGCCGCCAGCGCCGCCTCCAGGGCGTCCAGCCGCGGCCGCCCCCAGTCGCGCGTCCGCTCGATCTCGGCCAGCACCGCCGCCACCGCCTCCGGCAGCGGCGGAGCCTCGGGGTCGTGGCGCAGCGTGTCGAAGGGGAGGGCCCCGGGCATCGGCACCTTGCAGCCCGGATTGAGCACGCCGTGCGGATCCGCAGCCGCCTTCACCGCCGCAAACGCCGCCAGCGCCTCGGCCGGCCACACCCGCTCCAGCAGGGGCGCCCGCAACCGGCCGTCCCCATGCTCCCCCGCCAGCGTCCCCCCCAGCAAGGCCGTCAGCGCCACCACGTCGTCCAGCAGTGCCGCCACGCGCGCGCGCCACCCGGGGCGCGTCACGTCCACCAACGGGTTCACGTGGGCGTGCGCGTCGCCGGCGTGCCCGAAGATCACCCCGGGGATGCCATGGCGCGCCAGCGCCGCCCGCACCCCGCGCACATAGGCGGGGAAGTGCGCGGGCGGGACGCATCCGTCCTCGATGAACTGCATCGACCGCTGCGATGGCGGCAGCTGCGCCAGGATGGGGCTGGCTGCATGCCGCAGCGCCCACAGCCGCCGCTCCTCCGCCGGCGTGACCCCCGTTTCCACCAGCGCGGCGCCGTGCCCGCGGCAGCGCGCTGCCCACGCGTCCGCCCACGCCGCCGCCTCGGCGGCGTCGCCCGCCTCCCCCTCGGTCAGCAGCACCGCCTCACTCCCCGTCGGGATCCCCGTGGATCCCCCGCGCGCCGCCACCTCCAGGAAGCTCCGGTCCAGCAGCTCGCAGGCGCTCGCCCCTGCGTCGCGCGCCTCCACGGCGCACGCCGCTGCCGCCTCCAGCGACGGAAAGGCGGCCAGCACCGTGGCCGTCGCCCCCGGCAACGGGGCCACCGCCAGCTCCAGCGCCGTGAACACCCCCAGCGTCCCCTCGCTCCCCACCAGCAGGTCCACCAGGTGCCCGTCGGCGGCCAGCGCGTCGGCCAGCGCGTACCCCGACGATTCCTTGCGCACCCCGGCGTGGATCCAGGGCGCGGGGGCGGCGGTGCGCAGCCGTTCCAGGAGCGCGGCCAACCGGGCCACGGCGGGCACCTGCACCGGCCACGGGGCGCCGCGGCGCACCCACGTCACCGTGCCATCCTCCCACACCACCTCCACTCCGCGCACCCAGCGCCGCATCGCCCCATGGCGCAGCGACCGCGCCCCGGCCGCGTTGGTCGCAGCCATTCCCCCCACCGTGCAGAAGGCGCCGCTGGAGGGGTCCACCGGGAAGCGCCACCCGGCGCGCCGCGCCGCCGCGTCCACTTCCCGCTGCAGCACCCCGGCCCCGGCCACCACCAGCTCCCCGGCCACCGTCGGGGCGGGCGTGCGCAGCTGTCCCAGGTCCAGCACCACCCCGGGGCCCACCGCCCCCGCCGCCATCCCGCTCCCCGACCCTCGGGGCACCAGCGCCACCCCCTCGGCGCGGGCCCACGTCACCAGCGCGGCCACGTCGGTGGCATCGGCCGGAATCGCCACGGCCGCGGGCATGGTCCGGGCAATCCCCGCCCCCTGCGCGTACAGGGCGCGCGCCGGCAGGTCGGTGCGCAGCACCCCGCGCAGGGCGCGCGGGAGCGGAGGGAGCGACGGGGCCATGGCCGCAACCTCTCGGCTCCCGTCGGCGTGGGCAACCCCCGCCCCGGCACCCCTCGCCGCCAGCGCGCCACCCGGCCGTGCGGCGAGTAGCTTATCCCGGATGTCCCTGCCGCCCGCCGTGGGCGACGCCCTCGCGCGTCGCGACGCCTCGCGCTTCTGCGCCGCCATCCTGCCGGCGGTATCGCGCACCTTCGCGCTCGGCATCCGGGTCCTCCCCGGCGCGCTCGGCCAGGCCGTGCTCGACGCGTACCTCCTCTGCCGCATTGCCGACACCGTCGAGGACGCGCCGGCCATCGCCCCCGAGGCCAAGGCCGCCCTCTTCGACGACTTCCTGGCCGCCTTCGACGACCCCGCCGCCCTCGCCCGCTTCGGGCAGGGGGTCGCCACCCTCACCGGCGATCCCGCGCACCTCACCCTCACCCGCAACGCCGATCTCGTCTTCGCCGACTTCGCGCGCCTCCCCGCGCGCACCCGCGCGCACGTGCGCACCTGGGTGGCGGAGATGGCGCGCGGCATGCGCAAGTTCGTGCTGCTGTACCCCGACGGCATCCGCATCCAGACGCTCGAGGAGTACCGCGAGTACTGCTACTACGTGGCGGGCACCGTGGGGTACCTGCTCACCGACCTCTGGCACGAGCACGCCGGCAGCATCGGCGCCCGCCGCCACCAGGTGCTGCGCGAGCGGTGCCGCGCCTTCGCCGAGGCGCTGCAGACCGTGAACATCCTGAAGGACGTGGCCGTGGACGCCGAGAAGGAGAACTCGGTGTACATCCCCGAGGAGCTGCTGCGCGCGCAGGGGAGCTCGCAGGACCGCATCCTCGCCCCGGAGCTGCTCCACTCCAACCGTGCCGCGCTGGCGCAGCTCATCCAGCTGGCGTGGCACGACCTCGACGAGGCGCGCCGCTACCTGCTGGACATACCGCGCCGCGCCGTGAGCATCCGTCTCTTCTGCGCCCTGCCGCTGCTGCTGGCGTACGCCACGCTGCGCGACCTGGTGCAGAGCACCGCGATGCTCCGCCCCGGGGGGTCGGTGAAGATCTCCCGCCGCGAGGTGAAGGCGCTGCTCATGACCGGCGCGGTGCTGGCCGCCAGCAACGGCGGCGTGCGGTGGCTGGTGGCGCGGGTGCGCCGTGGCGCCTTCGAGCTGCGGCTGGGGGCCGCGCCCACCGCGACGCCACGCCCCGTGGCGTGACCGCGGCCGCCCGGCATCCCCGGGCGGTCGCCCCTCACCCCCGTTCCCGCTCGTCCAGCAGCTGCTCCAGCCGCAGCTGCGCCCGCGCCGCCGCGCGCCGGTAGCCGCGGCGCACCGCGCCCCACGCCGTCGCGCCGCACAGCAGCGCAAAGGCGCCCAGCCCCCCCAGCGACAGCAGCCGCGGCGCCTCGGGGAGCGGCAGCAGCACCAGCAGCGCGGCCACCACCGCCGCCAGCCCGCCCACGGCGGTCCACACCGCCGCCACCGTGGTGCGCGCCTGCCGCCGCGCCCGGTTGAGCGTGGCCTCCAGCCGCACCAGCGTGCGGGTGCCGTCCACCGCCGTCGCCGTGGCCACCACCACGTCCACCCCCGCCAGCGCGTACCGCTGCGCCGACAGCATTCGCTGCAGCCCCGCGCCGAAATCGTCGCGCGGCTCCCAGCTGTGGTGCGTGTCGGTGCGCCGCATCACCGTCATGGTCTCGTGCCGCGTGAAGGTCGCCGAGAGCGCCGCCACCACCGCGTCGGGGGCCCCGGGCACCGTGCGATGCGCCGACAGCCGCGCGCCCCCCAGCGCCTCCAGCAGCCACCCCCCTTCCTCCAGCAGCGCCGCGGGGCGCGCGCGCTCCTCCGCCAGCGCCGTGCGCACGTGCGCCGCATCCAGCCCCACCTCGCGCGCAATCTCCAGCAGCTGCGCCTCGGGGATCACCTCCGCTCCCTCGGGGGCCGCCGCTGCCTGCAGCTCCGCGGCGCGCGCCAGCACCCGCTCCAGCGCCGCCCGCGGGATGGCCGCCCGCTCACCGGCCCCGCCCACGGGGACCATGGCGCCCCCGGCCGTCTCCGTCCGCTCCCCGGCCATGCTCAGATCCCCCCCAGCACCAGCGCCACCTGCCGCTGGAGCCCCGTCACGATGGCCTCCGGGAGGGGAAAGCGCGCCGCGAAACGCACGGCCCGCTGCGCGGCCGTGGCCGCCGGGGCCGCACGCTCTCCCGCCTGCCGCAGGTAGTACTGCCGATAGCCGTCCGCCAGCTCGGGCGCCACCCCCTCCAGCAGCATGGCCCCGGCCAGCACCTGCCCGGTGGCCACCCGCCGGTCCCCCTCGCCGCTGCGCCGCTCGGCGGGGGTGGTGTGGTCGGCCACTACCTGCGCCACCAGCGTCCCCGTCACCTCGTGTGCCGCCACGTACACCACTTCCACCGCATCCTCCACCCGCCCCGGAAAGGGGACGGCCACCACCGGCCGCCCCTCGCGCCCGGGGACCATCCGCCCCTCCCCACCCAGGGGCAGCACCAGCAGCAGCTCCCCCTGCCGCTGCCCCGTGTTGTTGAGGAACCGCTCCAGGCGCGCGCGATAGTGCCGCTGCCACAGCGAATCCACCGCCGTGACCACCCGTTGGCGCGCGCGCAGCTGCCGCTGGTACTCCGCGCCGAAGAAGCGCGCCTGCTCGTCACCCAGCGCCTCCAGGAAATCGCGCAGCCAGCCGCGGTCCGCCGGCGTGGGAAACACGCTGGCCAGCGCCTCGCCCCGCTCCCCCGTGCGCCGCGGATCCCCCTCCACCTGCAGCACCCGCTCCGCCACCGCCTGCAGCTCCGTCCACGACCCGAAGGCGAAGGGGACGAACTCCGCCGACAGGTAGCCGCGCACGGCCATGCGCCGCGCCAGCGAGTCGCGCAGCGCATCCAGCCGCGTCAGCACCGGCGCCTGGTTGCGCACCACCACCAGTGAGTCCCGGTAGCCCCGGCGGTACAGTGGCACGACGCTCCCGGTCCCCGCGCTGTCGGCGCGCAGCATGGCCAGCCCGTGCAGCCACAGGTCCACGTGCGGCGCGGTGCGCACCGGCCACCGCACCGGTGGCGGGGCACCCATCGCGTCGGGAGGAAGCGTGACCACCGGCGGGGCGCTGGCGCAGCCCCCAGCCGACATGAGCACGCCGGCCGTCAACCAGGCCAGGACGCCCCGGTGCCGTCGCGCACCGGGCACGGGAACGCGTGTCACGACGCGGGGCGACGGGAGCGCGGCGCGGAAGGAGCCCATGCGCCGAAGTATAGGGGGGAAACGGGGGACGGTGCCCAGCGAGCCCCCGCCGCGGCGGCGAACGACCGGATCAGCCGCTGCGCTGGGCGAGCCCCGCCGCCCCGTCCATCGCTTCCGACGGATCCGCCGATTCGGCGCTGCGCCCGCAGGTCACGCAGTAGCGCCAGCCGCGCTCCAGTTCGGTGCTGCACGCCGGGCACTGTTGGCGGTGCAGGTCGCACCCGCAATGGGGGCAGAAGTGCAGGGCCCGGTGCGCCGGCAGGGCCCCGCCGCAGTGCGGGCAGGAAGCGCTGGCGAAACCGGGGGGGTCGAGGGCGTCGATGGTGGACGCCGCCCCCCGCGCCGGTGACGGCGGAGGCACCGGGCGGCCATCCCCGCCAGATCCTGCCGAGGGGCGCGCCAGCACCACGCGGGTGGTGGCGAGGGGGCGCACCAGCGACAGGGTGGGGGAGGGGTGTGCCAGCGCCTGGCGGGCCCGGTCGCGCAGCACGGGGTCGGTGAGCAGGTACCCCCGCTCGCCCACCAGCAGCCGCAGCACCAGCCGTTCGAAGTGCTCCGCCGAGCCGTCCGCCAGCGCCTGCCGCGCCTCGCGATGCGGCAGCAGGTGCGTTTCCATGTCGCCCAGCGTGAACCCCTGCGTCAGCCACGCCGGATGCCGCCCCCGCACCGTCCGGGCGAGGAGGAAGGCGAGCCGATCCAGGTCGTCAAGGGCGGTGGACATGTGGCGACAGGGGCGCCGGGGAGCCGACAGCGTGTTCCGAGGGACGCGCGCCGTCATCGGCCGGTAACGGCCGCATCGGGCGGAAGGCCTCGGCGGTGGGGAAGGGCGCCAGTGGATGGCGCGCCGTGCTGCGCCCCGCCTGCGCCTCCCACCAGGCGGCAAAGGCCGACGGCACCAGCCCTCCGCTGTCGTCCTGCCGCGCCGCCGCGGTGGTGGCCAGGTGGTTGGCGTATTCGTTCTGCGGGTGGCCGGCATGCCCCTTCACCCACACCCATTCCGTCTCGTGCCCCGCGATGGCTGCCACCGCGCGCTGCCACAGCGCCACGTTTTCCACCGCCCCCTCCCGGCGGCGCCACCCGCGCGCCATCCAGCCGCGCACCCAGCTGGTCATCCCGTCCACGATGTAGCGCGAATCGGTGGTGAAGCGCACCGACAGCGCATTCCCTTTCCGGGACATGGCGGCAAACGTGTCGATGACCGACCGCAGCGCCATGCGGTTGTTCGTGGTGTCGGGCTCCGCCGCCCACAGGTCGAAGCGCTGCACCGAGCCGTCACC
>JAGWYS010000331.1 GCA_018969225.1 Gemmatimonadota bacterium
CGCGCGCGACAGCTGCGTCAGCTCCCCGCACTGGTACCGGTTGCACAGGTTGGCGCGCAACGCGCGCGGCAGCGCGCACCCCGTCCGTTCATGGAACACGCACGATCCCTCGTAATGCTCGGCGGGAAGGCGGTCGCGGTAGAGCGCCGCGATCGCCTCGGGCGACTCGCCGTGCACCCCCAGTGTCGCCCGCTGGGCGCGCACGCGCACCAGCGAGTCCGCCGTGAGGAAGGCGCGCGTCCCCCCCGCGGTGCAGCACTCGCCGCGGCAGGTGGCGCAGCCGCCGTGCACCATGTGCGCCGCCAGCCCCGGGTCGCGGCTGGCCGTCTCCCCGGCGTCGGCCCGCTCCCCCGCCTCCTGCGCCGACATCCCCGCGGTGTTGTCGCGCAACGGACGGGCAAAGGCGTCGGCCACCACCGCGTCCAAGTGACGCCGAAAGCCGGCACGCGCCGCCTCCGGCAGCGGCACCAGCCCCCGGGTGTTGGCGGGCACCAGCACCACCGGCAGGCCGGGGACGCCCGCCGTGCGCGGCGCCTCCACGTGACGGGCCGCGATCGCATCCGCCTCCGCCTGCAACTGCGCCGTCCGCGCACGCCGCGCGGCCAGCATCCCCCACGGCGCCGTCATCGCGCCCCCGCCCGGCCGTCGCGCCTCATCCGATGTTCGGCGGCGTGGACGGCTTCCGCGTGCGGATGGCCCCGATTCCCAGTTCGTACAGCCGCCTGTTCAGCGCCGGCACCTCAGCATCCAGCAGCGCGTCCACCCGCGCCTTGAGCTGCGCCCACTCGGGCTCCAGCTCCGCCAACCGCTCGCGCGACGGCTGGTTCACCCGCGGCAGGTCGCTCTCGGTGGCGTTCACCAGGAACAGCCAGTTGGCGGTGAACTTCTGCGGGAAGTTCTCCGTATCGTCGTACGCGCGCGTCTTCCGCGACACCATGTCGCCATCCCACGCGGTGAGCTTCGCCAGCAGCGCCTCCCCCTCGCGCCGCACCTCGGCGTGCCGCGCGTCGGCCGGCAGCCCCGCCAGCAGCGCCGCCAGCTCCCCGCGCGCCGCGTGCGCCGCGTTCACCGCCTCGTGCATGCGCGTCAGCTCCCCCTCCACCTGCGCCATGAACCGGTCGTACTCGGCGTAGGTGGCGGCGTCGGTGGCATACTGCGGATTGGCGCGCACCTCCGCCTCGGTGGACACCGTGGCCGCCCCCAGCCGCAAGGTGAGACGATAGCGCCCCGGCGGCACCTTGTGCCCGCGATAGCTCCCCTCGATGTACACCCCAGGCACCCCGGCCATGGTGGCGTGCCGCAGGTCCCACACGAAGCGGTTGAGCCCCGCCGCGGCGGGCAGCACGCGCTCGGCCGGCGGCCCGCCGTCCCACGTCCCCACCGTGGTGTCCTTGGTCGAACGGAAGGTACGGATGGGGCGCCCCGTGGCGTCGGCGATCTCCAGCACCAGCGTGTCCGTCTTCTGCACCGCGGGGAGCCGGTAGTACAGCACCACCCCCGTGGCGGGGTTCACGCCGCGCAGCGGATGCGCGCCGGTGAAATCATCGTCGGGGTCGTCCAGCTCGCTCCCGCCGTTCACCAGCATCGCGGGGGACGGCCGGTAGGCGTGCAGCGCGGGGAGGTCGTCACGATGCTGCCGCAACACCGCCAGGTCGTCCAGGACCCACAGCCCGCGCCCCGAGGTGGCGGCGATGAGGTTCCCCTGGTGCACCTTGAGGTCGGTGATGGGCGCCCGCGGCAGGTTGCGCTGGAACGGCATCCAGTCGCGCCCGCCGTTCCACGACAGGTAGAGCCCCTGCTCCGTCCCCGCGAACAGCAGGTCACGGCGCCCGTCGTCCTCGCGCACCACCCGCGTGAACGCCCCCGGCGGGATCCCGCGGTCGATGCGCGTCCACGTGGCGCCGTAGTCGGTGGTCTTGTACAGCCCGGGGGCGTGGTCGTTGAACTTGTAGCGCGTGGTGGCGATGTACGCGGTCCCCTTGTCGAAGGGGGACAGCTCGATGGCGTTGACCAGGCACTCGGCCAGCCCCTTGGGGGTCACGTTCGTCCACGTGCGCCCGCCGTCGCGCGTGACGTGCACCAGCCCGTCGTCGCTCCCCGTCCAGATCACGCCGCGCTCATGCGGCGACTCGGCCACGTACGCCAGCGTCCCGTAGTTCTCCGCCCCCACCGCCTCGTTGGTGTACGGGCCCCCGGGGGTCCCCTGCTTCGCCCGCTCGTTCCGCGTCAGGTCGGGGGACACCGCCGTCCACGTCTTCCCCAGGTCCGTCGTCCTGAGCAGCCGCTGCGCGCCGTG
>JAGWYS010000332.1 GCA_018969225.1 Gemmatimonadota bacterium
GCCGGTATCAGCGGATGAAGACGATGATGGGGCAGGCGATGGCGGAGGAGGCGATCCGGGTGGCGCGGGAGAGTACGAGCCAGACGACGGCGACGGATCGGGTGCTGATTGAGACGCTGAAGTGGGCGGCCAGCAAGGCCAACCCGGCGGAGTACGGGGAGAAGCAGACGGTGGAGCACCAGGGCAGCCAGCAGCTGCAGGTGAAGATCGTGGAGGAGGGGGGTCCGAGTCCGATGGTGGCCATCCGGGCGATGGAGGCGGTGATGGAGCAGTCCGTGCTGGTCAGCGGCGAGGTAATGGCCGTCCTGCCAGGGAAGAAGCACTAGGACTGCATGGTCCTATCGTGAAAGCAAGCAAGTCCCCCGACAGCTCAGAGGAGGGATCCCATGCGCCCAGGTGCGTTGGGATGCGCTGAAAACGCCGGCGGTATGCATAGGAACTAGCCGGTTTCTGTGCAGATCCCGGCGTTGTGTATCACTTTGGGCGCCAAAGTGAGCGACAACCCCAACACCGTTGGGCGCCGTCAGGCGGCCAAGCCAAGCGGAGCGGAGCGGATAGCGCAGCGCAGCGCGGCAGAGCAAAGGGGAAAGCGCAAGGGGTGAAACATGGAGAAAGATTAAGAAACGGTTAAATCTTCGTTAAGATTTGCCCATGTAGGGGTTTCCCCTATTGACAGAAGTTTTGGCACGGGTCATGCTTGTTAACACGTTAACGGGTTAACGCTACCGCGCTTCGCTCCGCTCACGCGTCGCTTCGCTTGGTACTTCGGCTGGCGCCGAAGTGAGTGTGGTGGGTACGGACTGTCTGCTGGTGCAGTCAGACAGGACTGAGCAGAAGCCGGTAGGACAGCACAGCCCTGTAGGACAGCCGGTAACGCCGCCACCGCGATACCGCGAGTACGAGAGATCTCGACCTCTACGCAGAAACCGTGCCAACCAAGCCGAAGCCGAAGGGTGGACAGACGGTGGAGGTGCGGCTGATCCGGCGCCATCCGGGGCAGATGGTGGTGCATGGCAGCCCGGCGCGGTTCAAGACGGTGATGTGCGGGCGCCGGTGGGGAAAGACGGCCTATGGCATCCGCGAGGTGTGTGACGCGGCCTTGGCTGGGCAGCCGGTGGGGTGGTTCGCGCCGACGTACAAGTACGTCTTGGAGGTCTGGCGCGAGTTGCTGGAGCGGCTGCGCCCGGTGGTGGTCCGGTCGCACGACCAGGACAAGCGGATTGAGCTGGCCACCGGCGGGGTGATTGAGATCTGGACGATGGACGGCGAAAACCCCGGTTTGGGGCGCAAGTACGCCTTGGCGGTGATCGACGAGGCGGGAATCGTGCCGGACCTGTTGACCATCTGGCAGCAGGCGCTGCGCCCAACGCTGGTGGACTTGCGCGGCCGGGCGCTGTTCCTGGGGACGCCCCGAGGGCGCCGGCACGGGTTCGTGCAGCTGTTCAACCGGGGGATGAGCGGCGAGGACGCCGACTGGGCCTCCTTCCGCGCCCGGACGCTGGACAACCCCTACATCCCGCCGGAGGAGGTCGAGCAGGCCCGCCGGGAACTGCCGGCGGAGGTCTTCGCGCAGGAGTTCGAGGGGATCCCGACGGACGACGGCGCCAACCCGTTCGGTTTGGAAGCCATCGCGCGGGCCGTGCAGCCCTCGCCCTGCGGCAAGGACGCGCCTCTGCCGGTGGTCTACGGGCTGGACTTGGCCCGGAGTATGGACTACACGGTCCTACTGGGCTTGGATGCCTGGCGCCGCGTCGTGCGGATCGACCGATGGCAGGCGCCGTGGGCTATCACCAAGGTCAAGGTCCGGCAGATGGTTGGGGAGACGCCCGTGGTGGCCGACGCGACCGGCGTCGGGGACGCCATCGTGGCGGATCTGCAGGCGCTGGGGGTGTCGGTGACCCCCCACGTCTTCACCCAACCGTCCAAGCTGCGCCTCATGCAGCGGCTGGTGGCGGCGTTCCAAGGCGCGGAATTGACCATTCCGGCCGGGGAGGCGGCCCATTGGCTGGTGCAGGAGCTGAACGCCTTCGAGTTCCTGTACACGGCCACCGGCGTGCGCTACGAGGCGCCCCGGGGCGAGCATGACGACGGCGTCATGGCGCTGGGCTTGGCTTTGTACGGCTGGGATCGGGTCCAAGGCGCGGTGCCGGAGGCGCCGGCGCCCGTTGTGGCGCTGGGCGATGACCCCCAGATTGCACGGGAGCGGAGCCGAGCGGAGGCTGGTGGGGCGCTGATCGGGGGCATCTGGACCCCCGACGCGCCCGAACTCCCGCCGG
>JAGWYS010000333.1 GCA_018969225.1 Gemmatimonadota bacterium
GTTGCGGTTCCCCGACCGTCGAGGGCCGTGGATGGCGCCTCGGGCGAGCCGATCCAGCGCGCGACATCCAGCGCCTCCAGCGACAGCGCCGCCGTGCCGGCGAGGGCCGCCGAGTCCAGTCGCGCCAGGCCCGCCCCGCGCAGCCACCCGCCGCTGGCCAGGGAGTCGAAGGGCTCCAACGCTCCCTCCCACGCCAGCGAGTCCAGCGAGCCGGCCACCGCCATGCGTCCGCGCAGCCGACTGCGCAACGGCAGGGCGGAGTCCACGCGCGCCACGGCGGCAAGGTCCAGCGCTTCCATGTCCACCGTGGCACGGCCGGCCACCCGCGCCACTCCATGCGCGCCCCGGGGCGCCGGCGCCCACCGGCCGTCGGCACTCAAGCGAAGGACCGAGATGGCGCCCGCACTATCGGTCCAGGCCAGGCGCACCGCCAACGCCTCCACCGCCCGCGCCGAGGCGCGCCGCAGGCTCCCCGACAGGTCGAGGCGTCCGGTCACACCCGCCAGCGCGGGCGCCACGGGGCGCAATGACGCCAGCGCGAGCGAGGCCCGCTCCACCACGAGCCCGCGCGCGCCGGGTGCCACACCGGCGAGGACGGTGCCTCGCAGGGCCAGCGACGAGCGGGCGCCCCCCGCGCGGGCGTCGGTGAACTCCAGCGCCAGCCGGTCGATGGGGAAGGCCGTGAGCAGCCCACCGCGCCGCGCCACCAGGCGCCCCGAGAACGTCCCCTGCACGGCGGCCGGCAGCGCCCCCTCGCTGAGCCGGCGCGCGAGGTCGCTGTCCAGCGGACGTGCAAAGAGGTCCACCCCCTGCAGGCGGAGGTCCGCAGGTTCCACCACCACCTCGACGGCCCCGGACACCCGAGACCGGCCGCTGGCCACCTCCAAACCGGCCAGCGTCACGGCGAGGTCATCGGGGTCCGCCAGCGTCCGCACGTGCAGCCGCGCCCGTCCGCGCCCCTTCTCCGGCAGCGCCGGCCACGCCCACCGCAGGTCGGCAAGTGCGGCCTCCATGGTGCCACGGACCTCGTAGCGCACCGGCCCCGGCTGGTCCCACGCCACGCGCCCCCCCAGCGTGCCGCGCGAGTCGGGAAGGGCCACCTCGTCGAGGGTGAACCACAGGGAATCCCCCGTCCACTGGGCAGACCCGCGGGCCTGCCGGATGGAGAGCAGCGGATCGGACACCGCGCCGTCCACCCCCTCGAGGCGCAGCGATGCCGGCGCCCCGGTGCTGTCCGCCAGCACGAGGTCGCGCATCGCAGCCTCGCGCACCACCACGAGACGTCGCTCCAGATAATGCCCGGGACGGTCCTCGCGCAGGTCGTGCAGGCTGTCGCGCACGGCGATCACGCTGTCGCGACTGGCGCCCGTGAACACGGGGTGGGGAGCCCAGGGGGCCACCACCGTGAGGACGCCATCCCGGAGGGCCAGGGTGTCAATGCGAATGGCGTCCCCCCACCCGGGTGCCGACGGCGGGGGAGCTGGCGCGGTTCCGAACAGGAGCGCAACCAGGTCCCACACCCCGTCGTCCCCCTGCGTCATCCCCACGCGCAGGGTACGCACCGTGAGGCGATGCAGGTGGATGGCGCGGTGGCGCAGGGCGCGCCATCGCAGCGAGCCCTCCACGGTGTCCACCGAGGCCAACACGCGTCCGCGGGGATCGCGCAGCTCCACTCCCTGCAACCGGATCCGTCGCGGCCCCAGCGCCAGCAGCTGCCGCACGTGAAGCGAGCCCCGCCCGCCGAAGACCCGGTTGGCCGCCGGGAGCAGCGCGTTGAGCACCCAGCCGCGCCCCGTCGTGGTGCCGGTAAGCAGCACCGTGCCGCCTCCCATGACGGCCACCGCGACGACGCCCCCGGCCAGCCAGCGGGCCAGCCGCCGGGCCAAGCGACGGGAACCGGCGCGCGCCCCCGGGACGGGTTGGTCTTCAGGTGGTGGCGCGGCGGCGTCAGGGGCGGGCGGGAGGACCATCAGAACGCCTGCCCCAGCCCGAAGTGGAACACCAGCCGCGACAGCACCCCGCTGTTGCGCGCCGGACGGAAGGTGGCCGGGCAGGCGCTCACATCGGCCCGCTGCGCGTCGGACCCGCCGGGGCTGGCACAGTAGATCTGCCCCGCCTGGCCGTTGCTTCCGGCCGCGAAGTAGAGCGCCTGACCGGCCGGTGGATCGTACGGGGCGTAGCCGATGTCCACCCGGAACGGGCCCAGGGGGGTCACCACCCGCACGCCAAGCCCCGGGGTCACCCGCAGGTTGGCGAGGCGCAGCGGGGTGGA
>JAGWYS010000085.1 GCA_018969225.1 Gemmatimonadota bacterium
CACCCTCAACGTGAAAAGCATCCTCCGCACCGCACGCGCGGCCTGATCGCCTCCCTGCTCAGAAGCGAAGTACACACAAATCGGCACTTGACCGGGCCGCCTGTCCGGCATCCTGAACGTCCTGTTGGACACCATCGACGTGGGCGACGAAGTGATCCTCACCGATCCGACGTATGTCGGTCTCGCCAATCGCATTCGACTCGCCGGTGGTGTCCCGTCCCTTGCCCCGCTCCGCTTCACTCCCGGGGCGCCATGGACACTCGATCAAGACGCACTGCGGCGGGCGGTACGACCGAATACGCGTGCAATGCTGCTGATGTCGCCGTGCATGCCGACGGGCACCCTGTTCAGCGCGGGCAATTGGCGCCTCATCAGGTTTCGTCAAGAAGTGTGTAATTGCGCGTCAGGCGGCGGTCTTCTGGGTGGTTGGTGCAGCGGGCACTTCGATGCCGTCGGCGTAGCGCACGCCGCGGTAGACGTCACGACACTGCTCGGGCGCGTTGAGTTTGCGGAAGCGCTGCTCTGCGACCTGCAGCAAGCGCCTGATGATCGCCGTCGCCCGCTCGACCTTCCTGAAGCGCTTCGCGACCGTGGTGCGCAGCCGCACCGCCGCGAACGGCGACTCGACCACGTTGGTGGTCCGCAGATGCCGCCAGTGCTCCTTCGGAAACTGATAGTAGGTCAGCATGCGCGCCCAGTCGCGGTCGAGGCGTTCACACGCCTTTGGAAAGCGCAGGCGGTACTCGCGATGGAACCGCTGACGTGCCTGCTCCGCCTCACCAACCGATGCGGCGCCCGCGAGGCGTTGTACGGCGGCCTGCACGTCCGGCTGGTGCTTCAGGGGCACCGCATCGACCACGTTGCGGAGCTTGTGATTCCAGCAGCGCTGCTCCGCGACCTGCGGCCACACCTGGCCCACCGCGTTCCACAGCCCCAACGCGCCATCGCCCACGACACAGGCCGGCGCGCGAAAACCGCGGGCGGTCAGATCACGGAGGATTTCGGCCCAGCTCTCGCTCGACTCGCGATGGCCACTCTCGACGGCGAGCACCACTTTGGTGCCGTCGGCCAGCGCGGCGATCAGCACCAGCAACGCGGCCTTGGTCGACTCCAAGCCGGCTTTGACGTAAATGCCGTCGGCCCAGACGTAGACCGGCTCGAGCAGTGACAAGTCTTGCCGCCGCCACTGCGCGTAATCGCGCTGCCAGTCCTCCGTCAGCCGCTGGATGCTGCTCGCGCTCAGCGGCGCCCCGTCCCCGAGCAGCCCCCGCAGCGCCAACGTGAAGTCCCCACTCGAGAGTCCATGCAGATACAGCGCCGGCAGCAGCGTCGCGACGTCGGGGGTGCGGCGATGAAAGAGCGGCAGGATCCGACTCTCGAAGCGGGCATCGAGCCCGCGCACCCGCGGCCGCCGCACCGTGATCGTGCCGTTCATCAGCGCCACCTGGCGCGGCTTCCCGTAGCCGTTGCGATAGCCGGCCGCGTCGGCCGCGCGCCGTTCGTGCCGCGCTCGTCCCAGCAGCGCGTCCACCTCTTCCTCCAGTACGCGCTGCAGGCAGGTCTGCACTTGCTCACGGATGAACGATTCAAGCGTGCGCCACGTCGGGCTTGACGTGGCCGTGGGGATATCGATCTTTAACACGGGCGGTGGCTCCTTTTCGTGGCCGGGACTCTCCCGGGGGTGATTGGCTCACCCGAGAAGGTGCCACCGTCTGCCGTTCATTTCCACACTTTTTGATTGTACCTCACCGCAGCTGTTAGGCGGCGCGGTGGAACACCTGCGCGGGGGTCTGCCGCTGGAGACTCCCGTGCAATCGGCGGGTGTCATAGGTGTGGACCGCGCGCGCGACCGCGGCGTGCGCGTCGATGAAGGTCAGGAAGACGGCATCCAGGTCGAACTCATCCTTGAGGATGCCGTTGACGCGTTCCGCCAGGGCATTCTGGTAGCAGTGGTTGGCATCGGTCATGCTCGGCAGCCACCGCTGGTCGGCGAGTGCACGGAGGAACGCGTGACAACAATACTGGCTTCCCCGGTCCGAGTGATGCAGCACGCCATCGCTCTGGCCAAGGGTGACCCCCGCCTGCTGGAGGGCCAGCAGTGCCCCGTGATGCGAGAGATCGCGGCTGAGATGCCAGCCCACGATGTGGCGGCTGTACACGTCGGTGGTGAGGAACAGATAGGCAAACCCGTCCCGCGCGAGCCGGAGATACGTGATGTCACTGACGACGGCTTGACCGGGACCCGTGATGACCGCGTCCGTCTGAACCGCCCCGGGTTCTGAGGAGACTCGGTTATTTGAGTGCCAAGCGCTCCGCAGGAGCCGCTTGGGCGCGGTCGTACTGCTCCTCGAACTCCGCCGGGGAAACATAGCCCAGCGGTTCCAGGATGCGCTGCGTGTTGAACCAGGCGACCCATTCCAGGGTCGCGTACTCCACGTCGTCAAAGCCCTTCCACGGCCCCCGCCGATGGATCACCTCCGTCTTGAACAGGCCGATGATCGATTCGGCCAGCGCGTTATCGTACGCATCGCCCACGCTGCCGACCGACGGCGCGGCCCCGGCGTCGGCCAGCCGCGCGGTATAGCGCATCGCGACGTATTGCGCGCCGCGGTCCGAGTGGACCACCAGGCGCCCGTCCAGCTCCCGATCATGCAGCGCCTGATCGAGCGCGTCCAGCACCAGGTCGGTCCGCATCGTGGTGTGGGCACGCCAGCCCACGATCCGCCGCGAGAACACGTCGATCACGAACGCCACGTACACGAAACCGCGCCACGTGGCGACGTAGGTGAAATCGGCCACCCAGAGTTGATTGGGCCGGTCGGCCCGGAACGCCCGCTGGACCAGATCCTCCGCGCAGGAGGCGGCCGTGTCCGAGCGCGTCGTGATCGGACGTTGACCCCGGACCACCCCCTGCAGACCGTCCTGCTGCATCAGCCGCTCCACAGTACAGCGGGCCGCCGTGATCCCCTCCCGCCGCAGCTGGTGCCAGACCTTGCGCACCCCGTAGACGCCGTGGTGCTGCGCGTGGACGCGCCGGATCGCCGCGCCCAGCACCTCGTCACGCTGGGCCCGCGCCGAGCGACTGGCGGGATCCGCCTGGCACTGCCGATGGCGATAATACCCCGACGGGGCGATCTGCAGCACCGCGCAGATCGGCTCGACCCCGTAGGCGCCCCGGTGCGCGTCGACGAACGCGTACATCAGGGCGTGGGTTACTTCGCGAAGCGGTCGAGCCCCCGGAGGGGGTATCCCGCCGCCGCGAAAAACGCGCTCGCCTTGCGGAGGATCTCGTTCGCCCGCTTGAGCTCCCGATTTTCCCGTTCCAGCGCCTTGAGGCGCTCGCGCTCATCCGTCGTGATCCCGGCTCGGGATCCGGCATCCCGCTCTGCCTGCTGCACGCAGAGGCGCAGCGTCTCCGGCGTGCATCCGATCTTCTCGGCAATGGACCGGATGGCGGCCCACAGTGTCGGATGGGCGTCCCGCTGCTCATGGACGAGGCGCACCGCCCGCTCCCGAACCTCCGGGGCAAAGGGCGTGGTGCGACGGCGTCCAGTCTTCTTGGTCGTGGTCATGCTCCCAAATCTCACAAATCGGGGAGCCTCCTTCAAACCCGGGGCGGTTCAGTAGCGTCCGAACTCCTCCACCCACCGGTAGATCATCGCGACGCTGGTCCGGGCATCGCGGGCCGCGTCCCGGACCGAAAGTTGGCCCGCTTCGAGCTCTTCGACGAGCCGCTGCTTCAATTCCGGGCTGTACCGGCGCTGGGTTTTCTCCATACCGAACACGTCTCCATCGTGAGGGGGGACGTGTGGACACTACTCAGGACGTGACAACTCGCCAGTTCGGACTCACCGTCCAAACCTGAACATCATTGCCGAAGGCCGTTCACCGCTGCACTATGTCACGTTCCCCCTCCACGGACCCTCCTCTCCTGCCCACCCCATCATGCGGACTGTTCGTCCCGTCCCCATCGTCGCGTTACTCGCTGCGATGTCACTGCTCGGTGCGCCTGCGCACGCGCAGGGCACCGGCACCATTCGTGGGAAAGTGACCACGGCTGGAGGTACACCCATTCCCAACGCGCAGGTCGGCCTTGTTGGCGCCACGGTCGGGGCGCTGTCCGCCAAGGACGGCGGCTACGTGATTGCCAATGCGCCAGCCGGCCCCCAGACGCTTCGCGTGCGCCTGATTGGCTACGCGCCGGCATCGGCATCAATCGTGGTCCCTGCTGGCGGCAACGTCACCAGGGATATTGAGTTGACGGCCGCGGCGACGGCGCTTGATGAAGTGGTGGTGACGGGCACCGCGGGCGCCGCCCGCCGCCGTGAGGTGGGGAACTCGATCGGCACGGTGAAGCTCAGTGACACCCCGCAACCGAACAGCGACTTTGGCTCGCTGCTGGCCGGCAAGCTCTCCGGTGTGCAGATCACCGGCGGCTCCGGCAACGTGGGGGCCGGCAAGGCGATCCGACTCCGTGGGAATACCAGCATGGCGCTGTCCAATGAGCCGCTGGTGTATATCGACGGCGTGCGGGTCCGCGGCGACGCCTACCCGAAGAACTGGCCAAACACCGGCACGGATCAGCGCAGCAGCAACGTCAATGCCAGCCCACTGAACGACATCCTCCCCGATGACATCGAGCGCATCGAAGTCATCAAGGGCGCCGCCGCCACCACGCTTTATGGTACCGATGCGGCTCCCGGGGTGATCCAGATCTTCACCAAGCGCGGCTCGCAGGGCGCGGCCAAGTGGCAAGTCAACCTGACGCAGGGAATCGGTAAGCTGCAGCAATTCGGCACGGATGACGCCAAGCTGCTGTTCATGGATCCCTTCCTCCGCACCGCGAGCAGCACGGATGCACAGGTCCAGGTGTCCGGTGGCGCCGGCAACAACGTGCGCTACCTGCTGTCCGCGAGCGGCAACTACACCGAAGGCGTTTTGCCGCTGGACCTTGACCGCAAGCAGACCCTGCGGGCCAATGTCGATTTCTCACCGGCCAAGAACCTCGCCGTCAATTGGAACTCGTCGTACACCAACGACTACCTGATCAACACGCCGGCAGGGAACAACGCGCACGGCATCACACTCAACGCTTTCCGGCGTGACCGGAATTATTTTGCCAGCGCGAACCCCGACACCATCCGTCAGGTGCTTGCATACAAGATCAACACCGGGATCGATCGGGCCGTGATGGGGCTCACCGGCACCTGGACACCGCTGCCGCGGTTCTCCTCGCGCGTCACGATGGGCATGGACCGGTCCGCAGTGGAAAACCGGAATCTGCGACCGTACGGCTTCGCCGCCGCACCGCTCGGCATCATCAGCGACCAGCGGTGGGTGAGCCGGACGGCCTCAGTCGATTGGGTCAACAACTACGAGCAGCCACTGTTCCATGATCAGCTGAAGGCGACCTTCTCGTTCGGTACGCAGTATGTCAATGCGAATGTTTCGGACAATACGGCGTATTCCGAGACGTTTCCGGGCCCGAGCAATCCGACGGTGTCGAGTGGCTCCATCAAGAATGCCTTTGAAAACCGCCAGACGGTGATCACCGGGGGCGGCTTCGCCCAAGGGCTCTTCGGCTTCAAGGACCGCTACTTCCTGACGCTCGGACTCCGCGTCGATGGCAACAGCGCCTTCGGCAAGAACTTTGGGTTGCAGCAGTATCCCAAGATCTCCGGCTCCTGGGTCGCCAGCGATGAATCATGGTGGCCCGCCGCGCTGGGCACGAGCCTCAAGCTCCGGGCCGCGATGGGCGAGGCCGGTCGCGCTCCCGGTGCCTTTGACGCCGTGCAGACCTGGAATCCGGTCGGGTGGGGCGGCCAGCCGGCCTTCCGTCCTGCGAACCTCGGCAACCCGGATCTTGGCCCGGAACGCTCGAAGGAAACGGAGGCTGGTTTTGATTTTACGGCGTTGAACGGTCGCTTCTCCGTGGATTTCACCGCTTTCAATGCGAAGACGACCGGTGCCTTGTTCCGGGTGAGTGCCCCGCCCTCGAAGGGCTTCCTGGCAAGCCAGCTCAAGAATGTTGGCACGCTGCAGAAAAGCGGTATTGAAATGACGGTGGGGGGGAAGCTGGTGGATCGCCCCTGGCTTGGCGTCGATGCCTCGGTGGCCCTGACCACCAATCAGTCCAAGGTGGTCAGCCTCGGCGGCGCCGCGCCCTTCCAGGTGGGTGCTTCCAACGCCTTTGCGTGGGTGATTCAAGGACAGCCGGCGCCAGTGGTGCGCGGCAAGCGGATCAACAACCCGGATGCGCTGTACACCCCTGGCACGCCCCTCGACACCACAGGGAGCGCCATCTTCGGCCCTTCGGCGCCGACGCGCATACTGAACGGTTCGCTGTCGATCCGGACATGGAAGGGCATCACGATTTCGCTCCGCGGCGAATATCAGGGCGGTGCGTACATCAGCGAGAACTCGTCGTTCCAGGCGCTCTCCCGCACCGTCATCTGGCCGACCTGCTTCGCCTACTACGCCAAGGTCGCGGCCTCGCAGCCCGTCACGAATTACGAGAACGCCACCTGCGTGCAGGCGAACACCAAGGAAGACATGTTCATTTTCAAGGCGGACTTCTTCAAGCTGCGCGACGCCACCATCACGGTGCCGATGGGCAAGTTGATTCCCGGTACGCAAAACAGCCTCTTCGTCCTGACGGCGCAGAATCTGTTCCGGCGCAATTACGGCATGCCGATGTTTGATCCGGAGCAGTCCGGCAACGACGGCTACAGTGCCGTGGCGCGGTACATCTCGGAGCACATCCCGGCGCCCGCGGTGTTCATGGCCTCCCTCCGCCTTACCTACTGAGGTGCCTCCCATGACCAAGCGAACACTCTTCGTCCTGGCCAGTGCGGCCACCCTCACCGCGTGCGATCTGAAGGTGTCGAACCCCGGCCCGGTCAACGCGGACTTCCTGAACGACAAGGCCGCACTCACGGCCGTGGTGAACGGCGCCGGACGCGACCTCTCCGAGGCGATGAACTGGATCATCTACACCTCGGCCGCCGCCGCGCGCGAGATCTGGCCTGCCGGATCAACCGGCAGCTTCGGCATCACGGTGAACGTGCAGAATGGACGACTGACCGATGATGAATCAGGCGACTTCTGGCAACCGGCCCAACGGGCGCGGTGGACCGCCGAGCGGGGGGCGGTGCGTCTGAAGGACGTGCTGGGGGATGCCGATTACGCCAAGAGCGCATCGGCTGCGCAGATTCTTGTCTGGGCCGGCTATGCGAACCGGCTGCTGGGCGAGAACATGTGCACCGGTGTGATCGACGGCGGTGGTCCAGAGGATTCCAAGGTGTACTTCACCCGGGCCGACGCGGCATTCACAAATGCCATGGCCGTGGCCACGGCGGCGGGGAACACCACGCTGGCGCAGGCCGCACAGGCCGGGCGGGCCTCAGTCCGGTTCAGTCTGGGCAACACGGCCGGCGCGCTGTCGGACGCAGCCGCGATTCCCAGCACCTTCAGCTACAAGATGCCGTACTACAGCACGGAGAGCGCGCTGTACAACCGCATCTATTACGCCAATGCCAACCAGCCGTACCGCGCGCACACGCAGGAGTACACCTGGGTGAAGGCCTATCGTGCCCTCACCAAGGACGCGCGTGTGCCATACGATTCGAGCCTCACCGTCAGAGTGGGTGACGGCGCCGTCTCGAATCAGCCCGGTGGGACCTCCGGCACCGTGCGCTGGTACTTTCAAACGAAGTACGCCGCACAGACGTCGCCGGTGACGCTCTCCAGCGGGTGGGAAATGCGGTTGATCGAAGCCGAAGCCAAGTTGATTGATGGGGATATCGCCGGTGCGGTAGCCATCATGAACGTGCGGCGTGCGGCGCTGGCAGTCCCACTGGTCACGGCGACCACGGCGGAAGACGCATGGACGGCGCTCAAGCGCGAACGTGCCATCGAGCTGTGGCTCGAAGCCCGGCGGCTCGGGGATCTCCGTCGCTGGAAGACGGCCAACCGCCCGGGCTCGTACGATTCGCGGGAGGACTTGACGAATCGCGATCTGTGCTGGCCGGTCTCGATTCAGGAGAAGGCAGCCAACCCGAACTTCCCGAAGTAATTCGCGGCATGAGTGGTAGGCGAACGCCGGTCGAGTCATGCGGACTCGACCGGCGTTTGTGCATACCGGGGACGCGGACCGCGCTGGGGTCGTTGGCCGCGAGGGAGCTTACTCCGGTGGCGCGCCGCCCTGCGATGACGACGAGGACCCGGTGTAGCCGGCGCCGCGAATAGCAGCAATGACCACGGCCGCAAACGTGACCACGGCCGCCACCACAGAGGTGCGCGTGCGACGCCGATCAAGCGTCCGCTGTTCCGCGCCACGCAGCAGTCGCGACGGGAGCGTCACGCGCCCGCGGCGCCACGGCAGGACGTCCCCATCGGTCGTGGTAATGTCGTCCAACAGCACGACCATGGCGGTATCGCCGAGCATTTCCTGCACCTGCCCGGTCGCGAAGCGCACCTTGGGGCCCAGCAGCGGGGTCACCGCATCGGCCATCTCGGGCGCGAACTCCACGCGTACATCGGCGCCGGGGCGCACGGCGATGAAGGCGGCCGCCTGGTAGCGGTAACAGGCGGACTGCGATCCGGTGAGGGCGGAGACGATGGCGATCGCGCCAAGGCGACCGCGCAGAGCGCCACGGCGGCCGGCCAGACGCAAACAGTGCTGCAGGGAGGGAACCATTCTGGGCTCTTCAGGAATTCGAGTGGGTGAGTAGCCTCTGGCAAGGGAACCTAGCCAGGAGGAGCGGTGGACGATCGCGCGTTGTATCAGGCCATTCTGGGACTGCAGGCGCCGTGGCAGGTGGCGCAGGTCGCGCTGCGGATGGAGCCGGGCGAGGTGGAGGTCTGGGTCGCGGCCGCTGCGGACGCGGCGTTCGGATGTCCCGAGTGCGCCGCCCCGAGCCCCATCCATGATCACGTCGAGCGCCGCTGGCGCCACTTGGACACCTGTCAGTTTCGGACCGTGCTGTGCGCGCGGGTCCCGCGGGTGCGCTGCCCGACGCATGGCGTGCGGACCACCCGCGTCCCTTGGGCGGAGGTCGGCTCGCGCTTCACGCTGCTCTTCGAGCGCCTGGCGATCGCGTGGCTGCGCGAGGCCACGCCGAGCGCCGTGGCGCGTCGCCTGGGGTTGTCGTGGGACGAGGCGCGCGGGATCATGGCGCGGGCCGTCCGTCGCGGGATGGCGCGCCGCCAGCCGGCGGTCGTCCCGCATCTCGGCATCGACGAGAAGAGCTTCCTGAAGCGCCATCAGTACGTGAGTGTGGTGGTCGATCTCGATGGGGCCCGCATCCTGCATGTGGCCGACGATCGCCAAGCCGTCAGTCTGGCCCCCTTCTTCCAAGGGTTGAGCGACCGTCAGCGGTCCGGGATCACCGCCGTGGCCATGGACATGTGGGAGCCCTATCGCAAGACGCTCCGGATGCACGTCCCCGAGGCGGATGCCAAGATCGTGTTCGACAAGTTTCATGTGATGTAGCATGTGAACACGGCGGTGGATGCCGTCCGGAAGCAGGAACACCGGGCGCTGGCGGCTGCGGGGGCCTCGCCACTCACCCGCACCAAGTACGCGTGGCTGCGGAATCCGGCCACGTTCTCCGCCAACGCGTGGCGCGAGTTCGCCGCCCTGCGGGACAGTACGTTGCAGACCGCCCGCGCGTGGGCGATGAAGGAAAGCCTGCGACGGCTGTGGGAGTACACTGATGTCGGTGCGGCCCGCACCGTCTTTCGCCGATGGTACGGCTGGGCGATGCGGTCGCGCCTCGAACCGATGAAGAAGGTCGCGCGGATGCTCCAGGCTCATCTGGAGAATATCCTGACGTATCTGACGCACCGCATCACCAACGCGGTCACCGAGGGCTTCAACGCCAAGATCCAGTGGATCAAGTATAGCGCGCGTGGCTTTCGCGACCGCGAGGCGTTCAAGATGGCGATCTCCTTCCACTGCGGCGGGCTCGACCTGGAGCCCCGGCCCGCCTGAGGGGACCCACCACAAACCCGGAAGACCCTTTTCTTCTTTTCCACTTCGATTTCGATGGCAGTTTCCCTGGCTTTTTTGTAGGCCCCCCTACCGCCCCCCCGCCCACGTCACCCGCCCCCGCGACACCGTCAGCCGCACCCCGTTCCGCAGCAGCTCCCCCGGCGCCCCCAGACGGAACGGATCCGCGCTGATCACCGTGAGGTCCGCGCGGCGCCCCACGGCCAGCACCCCCGCGCTGTCCTCGTCAAACCCCGCGTACGCCGCCCACGCGGTGTAGCCGCGCACCGCCTCCTCGGGGGTCATCCGCTCCTCCGGGCGCCACCCGCCGGGGGGCGCCCCCAGCGTGTCCTGCCGCGTGATCGCCGAGTGGAGCCCGTAGGCGATGGACCACCTCGACCCGGGCAGGTCCGACGAGAACACCAGCCGCGCCCCCGCGCGACGCAGCGTGCGCCACGCGTACGCCCCCGCGACCCGCGCGGGACCCAGGCGCGCCTCGGCCCACCCCTTGTCCTCCACCGCGTGCGGCGGCTGCACCGACGCCATGATCCCCGACGCCGCAAAGCGCGCGAGATCCGCGGGCGACACCACCTGCGCGTGCTCCACCCGGTGGCGCTGGCCGCGCGCCTTGGGCGCCGCCGCCGTCACCGAGTCGATGAAGTCCAGCGTGGCGCGGTTCCCCGCGTCGCCAATGGCGTGGATCCCCACCTGGAACCCCGCCGCCATCGCGGCGGCCACCACGCCGCGGTTGAAGCCGTAGCCGCTCCCGCTCACGCCGCGGTGCCCGGGGCGGTCGCTGTAGTCGGCCAGCAGCTGCGCCCCGCGCGACCCCAGCGCGCCGTCGTAGTACGCCTTCACTGCGCGCACCACCAGCATCCCGCCGGACGACGCGGTCAGCGGGCCGCGCGCGCTCCACTGCGTCACCAGCGCCGAGTCGCGCCCGCTGAGCATGGCGTACACGCGCAGCGGCAGCGCCCCCGCCGAGTCCAGCCGCTGGAACGACGCCAGCACGTCCCCCGGCACCCCCGCCTCGTGCACCCCGGTGTACCCCGCCTCGGCCATCACCCGCAGCGCCCGCACCACCTGCGTGTCGCGCTGCGCCGGCGACGGCGCGGGCACCGCGTCGTCCAGCAGCGGCACCGCGCGGTTGAGCACCAGCCCCGTGGGCTCGCCCCGCGCGTCGCGGCGGATCTCCCCCCCCACCGGATCCTTGCTGTCGCGCGTGATGCCGGCCTTGGCCAGCGCCAGCGCGTTGGCCCACGCCGCAAAGCCGTGCAGGCCGCGCAGCACCACGGGGTGGTCGGGGACGCGGGCGGAAATCAGCCGCTGGTCGGGGTAGCGGTTGGCCCACGCCCCCTCGTCCCACCCGTACCCCAGGATCCATTCCCCTTTTGGCGTCGTGCGCGCGCGCGCCTCGATCAGCGCCACCGCCTCGGCCTCGGTGGCCACGCCCGTCAGGTTCACCCGCTCCAGCGACTGCCCCAACTCGGCCACATGCGTGTGCGCGTCCACGAACCCCGGTAGCAGCGTGGCCCCCTGCAGGTCGATCACCCGCGTGCCGTCGCCGCGCAGCGCCAGCGCCCCCGAGTCGCTCCCCACGTACACCAGCCGCCCGTCGCGCACCGCCACCGCGGTGGCGTCGTGGTGCCACCCGGTGCTGTCATGGGGGGCGTTGGAGGCCGGCGTCCCCTCCGCCGAGGGATCGTCCCAGGCCAGCGTGTAGGCGCGGGCGTTGTGGAGGATGAGATCGGCGGGGGGCGTAGCTGAGCCCGCGCAGGCGGCCAGCGCGGCCAGCAGGGGGATGGCGACGGCGAGGATGGGACACTGGGGCATGGCTGGCGGGCGTACCGGAGATTGAGGCCGTTCGGACATGTCCGAACATGCAGCGGACAGTGCCCTGCCGCCGAGGAGGATTGGCGCATCAGGACCCAATCAGGTTGATTATGACTATAAAAAAGGTCATATTTTCGAAATGCCCACCGTGTCCAAGAGCGCCCTCAAGGCCCGCATGCTGGAGTACTTCCGCCAGGTCGAGGAATCGGGCGAGCCGTTGGTGGTGACTGACCACGGCCGACCAGTGCTGCGGGTGGTCCCGATGGCGGAGGTGAAGCGCCCTGCCGAAGAGGTGCTGGCTGAGTTTCGCGCGCGCACCGCGGGGAAGCTCCGGTTTATCGGCGATCCCGATGAGCCGACCACGGCGGAGTGGGCGGATCCGTGGGGAGAGCAGCCGCTGGCATGACGGCAACAAGGGGGGCGAAACCGTCGGTCAAGGGAGATGCACCAAACGCATCGCAACCGCGGACAGCGACGCGATCTGCCGCGGCGCGGCGCGTGCGCGAACGCCCCCCGGGTCCCGTGTTGCTCGACACGGCGGCGCTGCTGTGGTGGATGACCGATCTCGGCCGTCTGTCGCCCGTGGCCCGTGCCCTGACCTCGTCCCCTGCCCGGAAACTGCTGGTGAGTGCGGTGTCTATGTGGGAGGTGGGCACCAAGATGCGGCGAGGACGGCTCGAACTCCCCGTCAGTTTTGCCGACTTCGTCACCACGGTGGAGTCGCTTGATTGCGTCACCATCGTGCCGGTGGATCTCCCCGTGTGGATGGGGGTGGTCAACCTCGAATGGGACCATCGCGATCCCGCGGATCGCATCATTGTCTCCACTGCCTGGCGCCACCGCGCGACATTGATCACATCAGACCGGGCCATCCGCGCGTTCTACCCCGACACCGCCTGGTAGTCCGTTCGCAACGCGTGCAACGCCGAACGGGTTGATACCCCCCGCCCCCTACGGCCGCCAGAACGGGTCGCGCGCCTCCACCCGCACCACCGGCACCCCCGGGGCCGCCTCACGCAGCCACCGCATCACCGCCTCCGACCCCACGGCCTCGGAGGGGATGTGCCCCAGCACCACCAGCCCCTTGGCGCGCCCCTGCGCCACGGCGTCGTCCGCGTACAGCACCGTCTCCCACTCGCGCGGCTCCCCCACGATGAGCGCGTCCACCTCGTCGCGCGCCAGCGCCGCGCGGTGCGCGTCGAACCCCGCCGCCCCCGGCAGGATGGCCACCGTGCGCACCGGCTGCCGCCGGTTCCCCACCACGCGCGGCGTGGCGGCGCCGGTGACGCGGGCCACCTGCCGCGCCAGCGCCTCCAGCGTGGTGGGGGGCACGCGCACCACCATCTGCGCCATGGGGTCGGGGTTGGGCGCCCACCCCGTGAGCGCCAGCAGCCCCTCAATGAACGGATCACGCGGGCGCGCCGGCGCGTGGACGTGGTCGTGCAGGCGGTACACCACCAGCCCGTGCTCGCGGATGTAGGCGCGCTTGGCCGCGGTCACCGCGTCGCGCGCGCCTTCCAGCGCCTCCAGCCGGTCCAGGTGCCCGTAGAAGGTGGGCTCGTGCGTAACAATGAGGTTGGCCCCCGCCGCCACGGCGCGCTGCAGCACGTCCATGGTGGCCATCACGCTCACCGCGATGCCGCGCACCGGGGTCTCCGGGTCGCCGTCCTTGAAGGCGTCCACGCCGGCGCCTCCCCACGTCCCCCCCAGCCCCTGCTGCAACCGCTCGATCACCTGCCGCGCCGAGGGGGGCGTCGGGGGCGCGGATTGCGCCGGTGCGAGGCGGAGGGGGACGGCGGCAAGCAGCGCCGACAGGGCCAGCAGGGCGGGGGCGGTGGGGGGCATGGGCAGAATGTACGGGCGCCGGGCGACCGCCGCCCCGGCCGCTGCCCGGCGTCGCCCCGGACGCTACCATACGGGGTTCCCCAAGTGGGTTTCCCGGGGTCCGCCGACGCTCCCTCCCGCCTCCCGCCATGAGCCGCCCCGTGCGCCGATTCGCCGCCACCCTCGTTGCCTGCCTGGCCCTCACGCCCGCCGCCATCCGCGCACAAGGCCCCCGCCCCGACGCCGACCCCCGCATCGCCGCGCTCGTGGCCGCCGTCTCGCAGGAGCGGCTGCAGGCCACCGTCACCCGGCTGGCCGGCTTCGGCACCCGCAACACCCTCTCCGACACGGTCTCCGACACGCGCGGCATTGGCGCGGCGCGGCGGTGGATCTTCCGCGAACTGGCGTCGTACAGCCCCCGGCTGCAGGTGGCGTATGACGTGCACCATGTCCTCAAGCAGGGGCGCATCACCCGCGACGTGGACATCGTGAACGTCGTGGCCATCCTCCCCGGCAGGTCGCTGCGGCGCGTGTACGTCACCGGGC
>JAGWYS010000086.1 GCA_018969225.1 Gemmatimonadota bacterium
GCTCGCCCTCGACGGCGAGGCGTCCGACAGCGCCCAGGACATCCTGGACCACCTCGTCACCCACGGCGCCGTGGTCCCCTCCCTGTTCTGGTACGAACTGCGGAATGCCCTGCTCATGGCCGAACGTCGCGGACGCATCACCCCGAACGCCTCCGCCGCCTTCCTCGCCGATGTCGCCCTGCTCCCCATCACCGTGGACGAGCACCCGCGCGAAGCCGTGGTGCTGCACCTTGCGCGGCAGCACGGTCTGACGGTGTACGACGCCAGCTACCTGGAGTTGGCCATGCGGACCGGTGCGGCGCTGGCGACGCTGGATGCCGCGCTGCGCGCCGCGGCCACGGCGGCGGGGGGGACGGTGTACGGGCTGGGATAGACGGAGATGGAGTTGGAGATGGAGTTGGAGGTGGAGTTGGAGTTGGGGGGCGGTGGGGGCTGGGGATCCAGTCCCTGGAATTGAGCGGACTGGCAGTCTGGAATAACGATTCGTCCCAGTCGGGCGGGTCCTCCCCCATTCCCTTCCCATTCGGACCGATTAGTCTCCACGCTCTGTCCGGTGTTGCCTGACAATTCCATTCCCCGAGCCGCGATGCTGCGCTCCGGGAATCCGCCCCGTTCCCCCCCCTGACGGAGCCCTGCACCCCATGCCCCTGCGGCTTGCACGCGCCGTGCGATCCGGCGCGCTCCCGTTCCCCGCGCCCCGCCTCACGCGCCCCATCGCGCTCGCGGCGGCGCTCCTTGCCACCCTCCTTTTCTCGGCCGTCCGTTCCGCGGGCGCCCAGGGGACCGGCACCATCGCCGGGACCGTGACCGAAAAGGGGGCTGGCGCCCTTGAAGGTGCCAGCGTGAGCGCCGTGGGCACCCAGCGCGGCGCCCTGACCCGCAAGGACGGCACCTATCGCTTCGCCGTCCCCGCCGGGAGCTACGAAGTCGTGGTCCGCTACCTCGGCTACGCCTCGCAGCGGGCCACCGTCACCGTGGCCGCCGGCCAGACCGTGACGCGCGACTTCACGCTGGAGAAGGCCTCCGCGCAGCTGGCCGCGGTGGCCGTGGTGGGCTCGCGCCGCACCGCCGAGCGGGTGGTGTCGGACGCGCCGGTGCCCATTGACGTGATCACGTCGGCGGAAATGAAGCAGACCGGGCGCACGGAGACCACGCAGATCCTCCAGATGCTGGTGCCGTCGCTCAACTTCCCGCGCACGAGCATCGCGGGGGGGACCGACATGCAGCGCCCCTTCACGCTTCGCGGACTCACCCCCGACCAGACGCTGGTGCTGGTGAACGGCAAGCGCCGCCACACCGGCGCCGTGCTGGCGCTCAACAACTCCATCGGGCGCGGCACCACCGGCGTGGACCTCAACGCCATCCCCGCCGCGTCCATCGAGCGCATCGAGGTGCTCCGCGACGGCGCCGCCGCGCAGTACGGCTCCGACGCCATCGCCGGCGTGGTGAACGTGATCCTCAAGGGCGCGGGGAGCGCCTCCACCGACTTCTCCGTCACGTCGGGCGGCACGCGCGAGGGGGACGGCGAGACCTTCCAGGTGGACGCCTCCAACACCTGGCGCGTGGGGAACGACGGCTTCCTGAACATCTCCGGCGAGTTCCGCAACCGCGGGCGCACCAACCGCTCGCTGCCGGAGTTCCAGCCCACCGGCTGGTATCTGAGCGACGCCACCGCCGACCCCGGGCGGCTGGACTACGCGCGCAAGTACCTCAACTGGTTCGGCGACGCTCCCACCACGGAGGGCGGGCTCCTGTTCAACGCCGGCAAGCCGCTGGCCAACGGGATGCAGTTCTACGTGTTCGGCGGCACCACACTGCGCCAGGCCACGGCGTTCGGCTTCTCGCGCCGGTCGCGCGACGACCGCAACGTGCGCGGGCTCTACCCCGACGGCTTCCTCCCCGAGATCGTGGGCACCACCAACGACGCGTCGGTGGCGGTGGGGCTCAAGGGGAACGCCAAGGGGTGGGCGTGGGACGCCAGCCTCGTGAACGGCAACAACTACTTCCGCTTCAACCTGCGGAACACGCTCAACCCCACCTACGGGCTGGCCAGCCAGAAGGCGTTCTACGCGGGGTCGCTCAACTCCAACCAGACCACGCTCAACCTGGACGCCACGCGCACCGTGTCGCTGGGGCTGGCCAAGCCGGCCAACGTGGGGGCGGGCGCCGAGATGCGGCGCGACCAGTACAACATCTGGGAGGGGGAGCCGGCGTCGTACAACGACGGCGGGCAGCGCATCCTGGACGGCCCCAGCGCCGGGCGCCTCGCCATCACCGGGTCGCAGCTGTTCTTCGGCTTCCGCCCGGTGGACTACACCAACGCCACGCGCACCTCGGTGGCGGCGTACCTGGACGTGGAGCAGGAGCTGTCGCCGCGGGTGACCGCGGGCGCGGCGCTGCGCACCGAGCGCTTCTCCGACTTCGGGGCCACGGCCATCGGGAAGGGGACGCTGCGCGTGCAGCTGGTGCCGGAGAAGCTGGCGCTCCGCGGCGCGGTGAACACCGGCTTCCGCGCGCCGTCGCTGGCGCAGGTGCACTACTCGGCCTCGGCGTCGAACGTGCTGGTGATCAACGGCGTCCCCACCCCCAACGAGGCGCGCACGATCCCGGTGAACACCCCGGTGGCGAAGGCGCTGGGGGCCAAGCCGCTCACCCCCGAGCAGAGCACGTCGTACACCGCGGGCTTCGTGCTGACGCCGGCCAAGGACTTCTCGGCCACGGTGGACGCGTTCAACATCCGCATCGACGACCGCATCATCCTGTCGTCGAACTTCACCGGCACGCGGATCCAGAGCATCCTGTCGCAGTTCCCCGGCTTCCAGGGGGACATCCGGCCGCGCTTCTTCACCAACGCCATCGACACCCGCACGCGGGGGGTGGACGTGGTGCTGCGGCACGTGCGCGCGCTGGAGGACGGGGGGACGCTCAAGTTCACGGGCGGCTTCAACTACTCCGAGAACCAGGTGCTGAACGACACCATCCCCAACCCGCCGGAGCTGGCGGGGGTGGCGGAGCTGCTGTTCGACCGCACCGAGCGGGCGCGCCTGATCGAGGCGCAGCCGCGCACGAACGTGCGGCTGGGGGCCACCTACCTGAAGGGGAAGTGGTCGGTGGAGCTGCAGCAGGCGCGCTTCGGGTCGTTCACCACGCGCTCGGACAACCGCGAATCGGCGGCAGGGCGGCTGGGCGACCAGACCTTCGGCGCCAAGTGGATCACCGACGTGAGCGCCTCGTACGACCTGGGGCGGCTGCGGGCCACGGTGGGGGCGGACAACCTGTTCAACACCTACCCCGACCGCATCTCCTCGCTCAACCCCGACAACTACTTCGGCTCGCGCCTGTACTCGCCGTTCTCGCCGTTCGGGGCGAACGGGCGCTTCCTCTACTTCCGCCTCGCCTACACCCCGCGATGAACCGCCTCCTCCTCTCCCGGGCCGCGGCGCTCCTGGCGGCCGCGGCACTCGCGCTGGCGCCGGCCCCGTTGGCCGCGCAGGGCACCCCCGCCACGGGGACCGTCACCGGCACCGTCACCGAGGCCGGCACCGGCAAGCCGGTGGCCGGCGCCACCGTGCTGGCGGCCGGCACCCAGCGCGCCGCCCTCACCGGTGACAACGGCAGCTACCGGCTGGCGCTCCGCCCCGGCACCTACGAGCTCACCGCGCGGCTGGTGGGGTACGGCTCGGCGCGCGCCAGCGTGACCGTGGCCGCCGGCGGCACGGCCACCGCCAACTTCACGCTCGACCGCTCGGCGGTGAACCTGCAGGCCGTGGCGGTGCTGGGCACCCGCCGCACCGAGCGCACCGTGGTGGACGCCCCGGTGCCCATCGACGTGGTCACCTCGGAGCAGATCAAGCAGACCGGGCGCACCGAGCTGGGGCAGATCCTCCAGATGCTGGTCCCCTCGCTCAACTTCTCGCGCGCGTCGGTGGCCGACGGCACCGACCACCAGCGTCCCTTCACGCTGCGCGGGCTGGGCCCCGACCAGGTGCTGGTGCTGGTCAACGGCAAGCGCCGCCACAACGGCGCGCTGGTGAACATCAACAACTCCATCGGGCGCGGCTCGGCGGGGGTGGACCTCAACGCGATCCCCGCCAGCGCCATCGACCGCATCGAGGTGCTGCGCGACGGCGCGGCGGCGCAGTACGGCTCCGACGCCATCGCCGGCGTGGTGAACATCGTCCTCAAGACCACGGCGCCGCTGGAGGCCTCCAGCACCGTGGGCGCCACCCAGATGGGCGACGGCCAGGTGGTGCAGGCCGACGTGGCCAAGGGGGTGGCGCTGGGCGACGCGGGCTTCCTGCACGTGAGCGGCGAGTTCCGCGACCGCGGCTTCACCAACCGGTCGCTGGCCGACCTGCGCCCGCAGTACGGCGATTCCATCGCGGTGGCGGCCGGGGCGTTCACGCGCACCACCAACGCCCGGTCGCTGGACCCGTTCCGCGTGAACCTGGTGAACCACCGCCAGGGGGACGCGGCCACGCAGGACGCGGTGATGTTCCTCAACGCCGGGAAGACCTTCGACAACGAGGTCTCGGTGTACGCCTTCAGCGGCCTCGGGCGGCGCCAGGGGGAGGCGGCCGGGTTCTTCCGCCGCGCCGGCGACAACCGCACGGTGCGCGCGCTGTGGCCCGACGGCTTCCTGCCGCTCATCCGCTCCACCATCGTGGACCGCTCGCTGGGGGTGGGCGCCAAGGGGACGGCCGGCGGGTGGAAGTGGGACCTGAGCTCGGTGTACGGCTACAACGGCTTCCGGTTCGACGTGGCCAACAGCAACAACGCGTCGCTGGGGCCGGCCAGCCCCACGAAGTTCTACGCCGGGCAGCTGCGCTTCACGCAGGTGACCAGCAACCTGGACCTGTCGCGGGCGTTTGACGCGGGGCTGGCCGCGCCGGTGAACGTGGCGGTGGGGGCGGAGCAGCGCCTCGAGCGGTACGGGATCGGGCAGGGGGAGCCGGACTCGTGGCGCGACGGGGGCGGGCTGCTGAAGGCCAACGGCCGCGCCCTGTTCTCGCCGCAGGACTCGCTGGTGCGCGCCCTGCCGGGGGCGCAGGTGTTCCCCGGCTTCCGGCCGCAGGACGAGAAGGCCGAGGGGCGCACGGCGTTCGCCGGCTACGTGGACCTGGAGACGAAGCCCGCGGCGGCGTGGCTGGTGAACGTGGCGGCGCGCGCCGAGCGGTTCTCGGACTTCGGGAGCGCGGTGACCGGGAAGGCGGCCACGCGGCTGGAGCTGGGGTCCCGGTGGTCGGTGCGCGGCGCGGCCAGCACGGGGTTCCGCGCCCCGTCGCTGGCGCAGCAGCACCTGTCGGCGTCCAGCACCAACTTCATCGGCAACCCGCCCATCCCGCAGGAGGTGGTGACCCTCCCCGTGGGGAGTGCGGCGGCGCGCGCGCTGGGGGCCACCCCGCTGCGCCCGGAGAAGTCCACGAACCTGAGCGTCGGCGCGACGTGGTCGCCGTCGTCGTCGTTCACCGCCACGCTGGACGCGTACCGCATCGGGATCACCGACCGGATCGTGTTCTCGGAGAACCTGCTGGGGGCGCAGGTGACCAGCGCGCTGGCCACGCTGGGGTACGGCGCCAGCACGGCGGCGCGCTACTTCACCAACGCCATCGACACGCGCACCAACGGCGTGGACCTGGTGCTCAACCACGGCGTGCGGCTGGACGACGGGGCCACGCTGCGCGCCACCTGGGGGACCAACTGGGGGCGCACCTTCGTCACGCGCATCGCCCCCAACCCGCCGCAGTTGGCGGCGCTCAACGCGCGCATCTTCGGGCGCGTGGAGCAGAACCGCATCGAGGAGACGCAGCCGCGCCTCAACAGCCGGCTGTCGGTGAACTACCAGAAGGACGCGCTGGCGTTCGAGGTCCAGCACGCGTACTTCGGCACGATCATCATCCGCCCCGGCGCCATCGTGGACAACGCCGGCAACCCGGTGCCGCTCACCACCACCGCGCAGGCCGACCAGGTGCTGCGCGGGAAGTGGATCACCGACCTGAGCGTGTCGTACCGGCTGTCGAAGGTGACGCTCACGGGCGGGCTGGACAACGCGTTCAACGTGTATCCCGACCGGCTGCTCCCCATCAACTCGAACTCGGGGATCTTCCAGTACTCCCCGTTCTCCCCCTTCGGGTTCAACGGGCGCTTCGGGTACCTGCGGCTGAGCTACCGGCTGTAGGGCGGGCACCGGGGGCGCCCCTCCACGCGGGGGGCTTCGCACGGGCGCCGGACGGCTCAACGCGAGCCGTCCGGCGCCCGTAGTTTGTCCACCATGCCCACCCCCGGACGCAGCTCCCGCCGCCGCTACCAGGCCTTTGTCGCGGCCTATCGCCAAGGCCGCCTGGACGTTCCCGAGGAGTCGGGGAGCGGCGGGGATGGCGCCCGGGACGACGTCGGGCCCCAGGCGCCGGCGGGCGCGGACGGGAAGCGGGCGGCCCGCCGCGCCGCCCTGCGCGAGTACCTCCGCTGGCTGCGCCCGCACCGCGCCGCGGTGGGCGCCTTCGTGCTGCTGGCGCTGGCCATCGCCGGGCTGCAGATGGTGGAGCCGCTGTTCATGCGGCACATCGTGGACCGGGTCCTGCTGGCGCCCGGGGTGCCGCCGGGGGAACGGGTGGCGCGCCTCAACACCGCCGGCGCGCTGTTCCTGGCGCTGGTGGTGGCCAGCAACCTGCTGGGCGCGCTCAAGGACCACCGCCAGCGGCTCCTCACGCTGCGGGTGATGCTGGCGCTGCGGCGCGCGCTGTACGACCAGCTGCTGCACCTCCCCCTCCCGCGCCTCTGGGAGAAGAAGACCGGCGGGCTGCTGTCGCGCCTCACCGGCGACGTGGACACCACCACCGGGCTGCTGCAGCTGGCCATCGTGTCGCCGGCCATCGCGGTGGTGCGGCTGGCCATCGCCGTGGCCATCCTCACCGCCCTCAACTGGCGGCTGGCGCTCACCGCCGTGGCCATCATCCCGGGGATCATGGCCATCAGCTTCATCGCCGCCCGGCGCATCCGCCCCATCTACCGCACCATGCGGAAGGACGCCGAGCTGATCGACGGGCGGGTGGGGGAGACGTTCGCGGGGATCCGCATCGTGCGGGCGTTCCGGCGCGAGGGATTGGAGCTGCTGGAGTACCTGCGCGGCCGCCACACGCTCATCCGCAAGGAGCTGTTCGCGCAGCGGCGCGAGCTGGTGCTATGGACGTCGTGGGGGCTCATCATGGGCGCCGTCAACGTGGTCATCGTGTGGTACGGCGGCGCGCTGCAGCTGCGCGGGGGCGCCTCCATCGGCGACATCATGGCGTTCCAGTGGTACACGTTCCTGCTGCTCAACCCGGTGTGGACGCTGGTCAACTCCTTCTCCGAGCTGCAGCGGTCGCTGGCCGCCACCGAGCGGGTGTTCGAGGTGCTGGGGATGGCGCGCGACAAGCCCGACGCCCCCGACGCGACGGACGCGCCGGCGGTGGTGCGCGAGGTGGCGCTGGACGGGGTGGGGTTCGCGTACGTGGCGGGGCGCCCGGTGCTGCAGGACGTGACGGTCACCGTCCCCGGCGGCTCGGTGGTGGCGCTGGTGGGGCGGAGCGGGGCGGGGAAGACCACCGTCACCGACCTCGTGGCGCGCTTCCACGATCCCACGGCGGGCGCGGTGCGCGTGAACGGCACCGACATCCGCCGGTTCCGCCTGCGCAGCTACCGCGGGCTGCTGGCGCTGGTGCAGCAGGACACCTTCCTCTTCGACGGCTCGGTGCGCGACAACATCGCCTACGCCGACCCGCTGGCCACCGACGCGGAGGTGGAGGCGGCGGCGCGGCAGGCCAACGCGCACGAGTTCATCGCGCGCCTCCCCGAGGGGTACGCCACCACGGTGGGGGAGCGCGGGGTCAAGCTGTCGGGCGGGCAACAGCAGCGGCTGGCCATCGCGCGCGCCTTCCTCGCCCGGCCGCAGATCCTCATCCTGGACGAGGCCACCAGCAACCTGGACACCGAGAGCGAGCAGCTGATCCAGGAGGCGATGACGTCGCTGCTGGCGGGGCGCACCACGTTCGTGATCGCGCACCGGCTCTCCACGGTGCGCCGCGCCGACCTCATCCTGGTGCTCGACGCGGGGCGCGTGGTGGAGCGCGGGACGCACGAGGCGCTGATGGCCGCCGGGGGCACGTACGCCGCGATGGTGCGGCGCCAGGCGGCGCAGGCGGAGGAGGAGGCGGCGGTGATCGGGTAGGCGGGGCTCACGCCGCCGCCCGTCGCGCGGTAGCATTGCCGCATGCCTCCCCGCTCGCGCGATGCCGCGCCCCTCGCCGCCCTCCTCCTCGCGGTCGCGCCCCTGGGGGCCCAATCCGCCGCCCCCGCCACTTCCCCCGCGCTCCGCTACGAGCGCGTGGTCCTGCTGGAGACCACCGCGGAGACCTCGGCCAACGTCTCGCTGGGCGACCTCAACGGCGACGGCCACCTGGACGCCGTCCTGGCCAAGGGGCGCCACTGGCCGCTGGTGAGCCGCGTCCTGCTGGGGGATGGGCGCGGCGGCTTCGCTCCCGCCTTCGACCTCGGCCCGGCCGCGGCCAAGAGCTACTCGGGGCGCCTGGTGGACCTCGATGGCGACGGCGACCTGGACGTGGTCCTCAGCAACGACACGCCCAGCCCCAAGCGCACCTTCCTCAACGACGGGCGCGGGCGCTTCGCGGCCGGCGCGGTGTACGGCGACTCGCTGTGGCCCATGCGCAACGCCACCGTGGCCGACATGAACGGCGACGGGCACCCGGACATCATCGCCGCCAACCGCAACGGGCGCGCCCCCGGGTTCAACCACGTGTGCCTCAACGACGGGCGCGGCGGCTTTGGCGCGCCGTGCCTCCCCTTCGCCCCCGAGCCGGCCACCACCATCACCGCCGCCGACTTCAATCGCGACGGGCGCCCCGACCTGCTGGTGCCCCACCGCAACGGCGGGCAGTCGCGGCTGTACCTGGGCGCCGCCGGGGGCGACCTCACGAAGATGGCATCGGTCCCGTTCGGACCGGCGGACGCGCAGCTGCGCATCGCCGAGGCGGCCGACCTGGACGGCGATGGCGCCTTGGATGTGGTGGCCATCGACGAGCGCACGGGGCCCGCGCTGTATGTGGGGCGCGGCGACGGGACCTTTGCGTTGCCCGTGCCCGTGGGCGCCCCCGGGATCAAGCCGTATGCGCTCACCCTGGGGGACCTGGACTGTGACGGGCGCCCCGATTTCGTGGTGGGGAACGTGGACGCGCCCTCCGCCGCGTACCGCAACGACGGCGGCTTCCGCTTCACCGCCACGCCGTTCGGTGACGGGAAGGGATCGGTGTACGGCATCGCCATCGGCGACGTGGACGAGGACGGCCGCCCCGACATCGCCGTGGCGCGGAGCGAGGCGCCCAACACGCTGTACCTGGCGACGGGGGCGGCGGGGGCGTGCGGGGCCCCGCGTCGGAGCAGGGGCGCTCCATCCGGCGAAATGACGCAGGCGATGACGGGCCGCTGACGCGGCGGGGGTAGGGTGGGGGGCGGATCGCGCCCGCCAACCGGTCCCATCCCCCGCCACCCCGAGGTAATTACATTGTTCCTCCATGCTGGCCTTGCCGTGCCCCACCCGGACCCCGCCACCGCCATGAAGACCCGGCTTGTCCGCATCGGCAATTCCCGCGGCATCCGCATCCCCAAGCCCGTGCTGGAGCAGCTGGGGCTGGTGGACGAGGTGGAACTGGCGGTGCAAGATGGCGCGCTGGTCGTCACCCCGGTGCGCGACCCCCGCGCCGGTTGGGCCGACGCCGTCGCCCGGCACGGGCCGTCGCCACTGCTCGACGCACCCACCCCCACGGCCTTCGACGAGGGCGAGTGGTCGTGGTAGCCCGCACGCCGGCACCCCGTCGGGTCCGGCGCGGGGATGTCCACCTGGTGGAGCTCAACCCCACCCGCGGCCGCGAAATCCGGAAGACGCGGCCGTGCGTCGTGGTGTCGCCGGACGACCTGAACGCGACGCTGGGGACCTTCATCGTGGCCCCGCTGACCACCGGCAGCCATCCGTACCCCTTTCGCGTGGCGTGCCGCTTTCAGGGCAAGGATGGACATGTCGTCCTGGACCAGCTGCGCACCGTTGACGCCACCCGGCTGGCCAAGCGGCTGGGGGCCCTCACCGAGGTGACCCAGGCGAAGGTGCTGGACGTGCTGCAGGCCATGTTCGCGCCCTGACCCCGCCGCCGCCGTTCCGCCGTCCGCCCGCCTCCGCTACACTCCGGGGATGACCGCGCCCTCTTCCTCGCACTACGACCTGCTGGGCGGCGACGCCGGCATCCGCGCCCTGGTGGACCGCTTCTACGACCTCATGGACACGGCCCCCGAGGCGGCCGGCATCCGCGCGCTGCACGCCGCCAGCCTCAAGGTGTCGCGCGAGAAGCTGCACAAGTTCCTGTGCGGCTGGACCGGCGGCCCGCAGCTGTACGTGGAGCAGTACGGGCACCCGCGCCTCCGCATGCGGCACTTCCCCTTCCCCATCGCCTCCCGCGAGCGGGACGAGTGGCTGTGGTGCATGGACCGCGCGCTGGCGGCGCACGACGCCCCCGAGGAGCTCAAGGCCTTCCTGCGGCAGCGCTTCGCCGACCTGGCCGACCACATGCGCAACCAGCCGGATTCGCCGGTCCCCTAGGGCGTCCCGGCGGTCCGCGCCCGGCGCCCCCCCTCCGGGCGGGGGTGCGGGGGGGTAATTTCCCGCGCATGACGCCCCCCCTCCGCTCCCTGTGCGCGGCCGCGTCCCGGCGGCCGCGACTCCGTCTTGGCGCGCTCGCGGCCGCGGCCGCCCTCGTGGCCGCCCCGCTGCCGGCGCAGCCCGCCCCCGCCGCCGAGGTGGCCCGCTGGCAGGCGCAGGCCGCCCGCGTGACCATCCACCGCGACCGCCACGGCGTGGCGCACGTGTACGGCACCAGCGACGCCGACGCGGTGTTCGGGATGGTGTACGCGCAGGCGGAGGACGATTTCCCGCGCGTGGAGACCAACTTCATCAACGCGCTGGGACGCATGGCCGAGGTGACCGGGGAACAGGACCTGGCGCGCGACCTGCGCATGAAGCTGTTCATCGACACCCTCGACCTGCAGGCGATGTACCGCCGCAGCCCGGCGTGGCTGGTCACGCTCATGGACGCCTGGGCCGACGGGCTCAACTTCTACCTGCACACGCACCCGCGGGTGACGCCGCAGCTGCTCACCCGCTTCGCGCCGTGGATGGCGCTGGCGTTCAGCGAGGGGAGCATCGGCGGCGACATCGAGAGCGTGGCGCTGCGCCCGCTGGCGCAGTTCTACGCGGCGCACGGGCTGGGGAGCGCCCCCGCCGGCGATGACGACGATGCGGCGGCGGGGGACGGCGCCGGCTGGCGCGCCCCCGAGCCCGGCGGCTCCAACGGCATCGCGATCGGCCCCGCGCGGTCGGCCACGGGGCACGCCATGCTGCTCATCAACCCGCACACGTCGTTCTACTTCCGCCCCGAGATCCACATGGTGAGCCAGGCGGGGCTCAACGCGTACGGCGCCGTCACCTGGGGGCAGTTCTTCATCTACCAGGGGTTCAACGAGCGCGTGGGGTGGATGCACACCTCCGGCGGCGGCGACGTCATCGACGAGTACCGCGAGGTGGTGGTGACGCGCGGCGCGGCGCGGTTCACGAAGCACGGCGCCACCCTGCGCCCGGTGCGCGTGAAGCGGATCGGGCTGCCGTACCGGGGCGCCGACGGGACCATGCAGCGGAAGGTGGTGACCGCGTACTTCACGCACCACGGGCCGGTGATCCGCGCCGACGGCGACCGGTGGGTGGCCGTGGCGATGATGAACAACCCCCTGGAGGCGCTGCAGCAGTCGTACCTGCGCACCAAGGCCACCGACTACGCGTCGTTCCGGAAGGTCATGGAGCTGCGCACCAACTCGTCCAACAACACCGTCTACGCCGACGCCAACGGCACCATCGCCTACTTCCACGGCAACTTCGTGCCGCGCCGGAACGCGGGGTTCGACTTCCGGCAGCCGGTGGACGGGAGCGACCCGCGCACCGACTGGCAGGGGCTGCACCCCATCGGCGACCTGGTGGCGCTGAAGGACCCGGCCACCGGGTTCCTGTTCAACACCAACAACTGGCCGTGGACCGCGGCGGGGACGGCGTCGCCGCGCGAGGCGGACTATCCGCGCTACATGAACGAGCAGCCGGAGAACGCGCGCGGGATCCATGCGCTGCAGGTGCTGGTGGGAGGCCCCACGCTGTCGCTGGAGGGGCTCATCGCCACGGCCTACGACTCGTGGCTGCCGGTGATGGCGCAGGTGGTCCCGTCGCTGGTGGCCTCGTGGGACCGGCTCGCGGCGGCGGACCCCCGCAAGGCGGCGCTGGCGGCCCCCGTGGAGGCGCTGCGCGGGTGGGACTACCGCTTCGGCGTGGCGTCGGTGCCGATGACGCTGGGGAACTTCTACGCGGAGGAGGGGGGCGCGCTGGCGGCGGGGGCGTCGCGCGCCACGCGGCAGGGGGTGTACGACTACCTGGCCACCATGGCGTCGGACTCGCTGCGGCTGGCGGCGTTGCAGCGCGCGGTGGACCGGATCACGCGCGACTTCGGGCGGTGGGACACGCCGTGGGGGGAGGTGAACCGGTTCCAGCGGCTGTCGGGGGTCATCGGCGCCGGCTTCGACGACAGCAAGCCGTCGATCCCCGTCCCCTTCGCGTCGGCCACGTGGGGATCGCTGGCGGCCTTCGGGCAGACCGGCGCGCGCACGACGAAGCGCATCTACGGCAACCGCGGCAACAGCTTCGTGGCGGCGGTGGAGTTCGGCCCCCGCGTGCGCGCGCGGAGCGTGCTGGCCGGCGGGGTGAGCAGCGATCCCGCGTCGCCGTACTTCGCCAACCAGGCGGAGCGCTACGCGAAGGCGGACTTCAAGGAGGTCCCCTTCCATCGCGACGAGGTGGAGCGGGCGACGGTGAAGCAGTACCGCCCGGGGCAGTGACGCCGCTCACGGTGCCGGTGCCGCCGGGTGCGCGTCCGGTGGCGGGGATCGACTTCGGCTCCACCAACGTGGACGTGGTGATGCGCACCGCCGGGGAAGACGGCCCGGCGGTGCGCCACTGGACGCTGCCGCAGGACGGGGACCCCGACGAGGCGCGCGTGCGCGAGGTGCTGGCGGCGGGCGATGTGGCGATTGACACGCTGGCGTGGGTGGCCGTCACCGGCGGCAACCGCACGCGGCTGCCGGCCGCCATTGGCGCCTGCACGATGCACCAGGTGCACGAGGTGCAGGCCATCGGGCGCGGCGGGCTGGCCTTGGCGGGGGTGGACGCGGCGCTGGTGACCAGCGCGGGATCGGGGACGGCGGTGGTGGCCGCCACGCGCGCGGGGTCGCGGCACGTGACGGGGACGGGGGTGGGGGGCGGCACGTTGGTGGGGCTGTCGCGCCTGCTGGCGGGAACCGCCGACGCGCCCACCATCGACGCCTTGGCGCAGGCGGGGCGCGACGCCGCGGTCAACCTCACGCTCGAGGAGGTGCTGGGCGGGGCCATCGGGCCGCTCCCCCCCGACACCACGGCGGTGAACTTCGGGCGCGTGGCGCGTCGGCCGGTGGAGGCCACGCCCGCCGACATGGCAGCCGCGCTGGTGAACATGGTGGGGCAGGTGATTGCCGTGATCGCCATCAACGCGGCGCGCGCCGAGCGGCTGGAGACGATCGTGGTGGTGGGGCACCTGACCGACCTGGTCAGCGTGCGCCGCACCCTGCAGCGGGTGGGGGAGTTCTACGGCGCGCCCATCACCACGCCGGGGGACGGCGGGGCGGCCACGGCGCTGGGGGCGCTGCTGCTGGTGGAGGAGGCGAAGGTGAACCGCTAGCCGTGGGCGGCTGTCGGTGTCGCCCGTACTGGCGGGTCCGCGTCCCCGGGGGTAGGGTAGGGCGATCGGGCTCTCGCGTTTCCCCTTCCGTCTCCTCCTGCCATGCGTCGCTTCGCGTTGGCGCGGCCCCTGCCGCGCCCTGCCGTGGTGATGGCGGTCGTGTCGACCGCCGTGGCGGCCGCGTCTGCCGCCTGCACCGCGCCGCAGCCCGCCGCGGACGCGGCCGGCACGGCCAAGGCCACCACCCCGGCGGCCACCTTCGTCGAGGCCAACTGGACCCCCAGGCGCGAGGCCGACATCCCCGCCGATTCGCTGGGGGCGTCCATTCGTCGCGGGCTGGCC
>JAGWYS010000334.1 GCA_018969225.1 Gemmatimonadota bacterium
CCGGGTGCCAGTTCGTCACCGGGATGTCCTGCCACGGTGACTAACCCCGGTTTCGTTGGATGCTTGTATTGCTGATGACTTCCCCGTGTTCGTACGAGGAACCAGCCATCGTCCGTCAGCAATCGAAGTGCATCGCGAACCTTCATGCAGGAAAGATCGGGCAGGGCTTCCAGAGGGGCAAGCGGGGGGGGGGTGGGCGACCTTGTCCTACAAGAATCGGTGCATGATGTGCAGGTCCACCAACCCGTGCTCCAGATGACGGAACGCCTTTGGAACCGTGCCGACGACGCTGAAGCCCAACCGCTGCCACAGGGCGATGGCCCGGTAGTTCGTGCTCACGACGGCGTTGAACTGCATGGCCTGAAAGCCGGCAGCGCGCGCCTCAGCCAAGCTGTGCTCTGCAAGCTGAAAGCCGATACCACGACCGTCGAGCCCGGGTCGCACCATGTAGCCCGCATTGGCCACGTGCGATCCTAAGCCGCGATGGTTCGCCTTCAACGTGTAGGTACCCACAATCTCCCCGGCGTCCTCGGCGACGTAGGCAGAGAGTCTTGGTCCCATCCAGTACTCCTTCGCGGCTGCTTCGGAGATGTCCGTTTCAAGAAAGCAAGAGTGCCCGGTCGCGGCCACCTGTGAAATGATCGACCACACCGATGACCAGTCCGCTTCTACTGCACTTCGAATTGACCTCATCAGCTAGGCAGCGCTCAAGATGTAGGATCAGTAGGTCTCACGTAGTCAGTTACCGTGCTGCATAACGAGAATTAGCCTGCAGGCGAGCCCTGCACTGCTGGAGACTCTCCAGCACCGCCCCGCAGTCTATCGCGACGCGCTCTCCACGGCCCCAGAATCCGCAACCGTCAGGGCCACAACACCTTGCAACCCAGACCATCGCCTGACCCCCCGTGGTTAGACAGCGGAGATCGCTGTCTAACCTTCAGTCGCGCCGAGGGGGCCGCAAGGGGGAGGGGCGTGCACCGGGGGTGTCGAGGTCGAGCGGACTTCGCACCCCCAGCCCGCCACGATTGAGCACGTGCGTGTACAGCATCGTTGTGCTCACGTCCCGGTGCCCCAGCAGCTCCTGGACGGTCCGGATGTCGTAGCCCGCCTCCAGCAGGTGCGTGGCGAACGAATGCCGGAAGGTGTGGCACCCGACCCGCTGCGCCACCCCCGCGCAGCGCCCCGCCTCCGACACGGCGCGCTGCAGCACCGTGGGATGCAGGTGGTGCGTGCGCCACTGGCGCGCGGCGGCATCCCAGTAGTCGCGGGTGGCGGGAAAGAGCCAGCACCATGCGGGGTTGCGCACGGCGCCGACCGCCTTGGCGCCGGGCGCGAACGGCAGCGCAATGTACCCGCGGTCACGGGCCCAGCGGCGCTGCATCGCCACCCGGGCCGCATCCCGATGCGCGGCCAAGGGCTCCACCAGCGACTGCGGCAGCATCGTCACCCGGTCTCGGGCGCCCTTCCCCCGACGCACCCGGATCTCCAGGCGATCCAGGTCCACATCCTTGACCCGCAGCTGACAGCACTCCATCAACCGCAACCCGGAGCCGTACAGCAGCGACGCCATCAGCCACGGCACCCCGTGCATGGCGCCCAGCACCCGCGCGACGGCATCCCGCGACAGCACGTTGGGAAGCACGTGCGGCCGGCGGGCCGGAGCCACGTCAACCATGGGCGGGAGCGGCTGCTCCAGCACGTCACCGTACAGGAAGCGCAACGCCGCCAGCGCCTGGTTCTGCGTGGAAGCCGCCACGCGGCGTTCGACCGCAAGATGAGTGAGGTAATCGCGAACCGCAGTCCCCGGCAGCACTGCCGGGTGGCGCATGCCATGATAACGCACATACCCCACCACCCACCGGGCGTACGCCTGGACGGTGCGCGGGCTGAAACGCCGGACGGCGGCCCGGTCGCGAAGCAACGTGAGGAGACGAGGCGAGGCCATCGAAGCACGGTACGACGGCCGGCCGCGGCACGCCTCATCGAAATGCCGCCGCCAGGCTCTTTTCTACGCAGCGTCCAGGCCGTGCACCCCGCCCGTCGCCCCTCCGTCACCCCTCCGTCACCCCTCCATCATCCCTCGGCCAACGCCCCGTGCTCCAACCGCGGCAGCACATGCCGCGCAAACAGGTCGCACTCCGCCGTGTGCGGATACCCCGACAGGATGAACGCCTCGATCCCCTCGGCCTGGTACTGCCGCAACTTCCCTAGCACCTGATCCGGATCCCCCACGATCGCCGCGCCGCACCCCGACCGCGCACGCCCG
>JAGWYS010000335.1 GCA_018969225.1 Gemmatimonadota bacterium
ATGGGGGGGGGGCTGCTCCTGGCGGTCGGGAGCGTCCTGGCATCGGCCTGCACGCGCACGGTCGCCGTGGAGGCGTCGGCCCCGGGCATGCTGAATCCCTCGGCCGGGGGCGCGGTGGGCGCCGCCTCCGGGCGGAGCGCGGTGGAGGGGTTCCTTGCCGGGGCCAAGGCGCAGGATCTGGCCCGCATGTCCGCCCTCTGGGGGACCGCCCGCGGCCCCGCCCGCGCGCAGCTCCCGGCGGACGAGGTCGAGAAGCGGTTGATCGTGCTGCAGTGCCTCCTCAACCATGACAGCTGGCGCTTCGTCGAGGATCGGGCCCGCCTTTCCAGTGGCGGCCGGCAGGACTGGCTGGTGGAAGTGCGCCGCGAGGGGCGCACAGCCGAGACGGTCTTCACCGCGGTGCAGGCGGCCTCCGGCCGGTGGTTCGTGGAGGACCTCCAGGTGGCGCCCCTGCAGGAGTTCTGCCGCTGACCCGGGCTTCGGCCCGCGCTGGTGCCGCGGCGCCCGCCCCTTAGAATTCACTCAGCTCCACCAGCACCCCGCCGGTGGCGCTGGGGTGGAGGAAGGCGATCCGCTTCCCCTCCGCTCCGATCCGCGGGACCTGGTCGATCAGGCGCAGGCCGGCCGCGCGGCACCGCTCCAGGGTGCCGTCGAGGTCGTCCACCGCAAAGCAGACGTGGTGAATGCCGGGGCCCCGCTTGGACACGAACTTCCCGATGGGCGAGTCCGGGCTCTTCGCCTCCAGGAGTTCCACCAGCGACTCCCCGGCCGCGAGGCCGGCAATCGCGGCGCCGTCAGCGTCGTCCAGCGGCACCTCGGGCATCCCCAGGATGTCGCGGTAGAAGGGGCGGAGGGCGTCCAGCGCCTCCACCGCTATGCCGATGTGCGCGATCCGGGTGCCGCGGCGAACTGGAGCGGTCATGGCGGGTACGAAGCGGGTGGACGTGACAGTGTTCGTGAGCAGGCGGGGACGGTCCCCAATCATCATAATCCCGACACCGGGGCCGCGCGGCCGGCTGCGCGCCGCCCCATGGAGCAGACGATGGCGAAGGCACTGGAAGTGAACGACGGCAACTTCGCGGCCGAGATCGAGGGGCATGCCGGGCTGGCCATGGTGGACCTGTGGGCCACCTGGTGCGCTCCCTGCCGCATGATCGCCCCGCTCATCGAGCAGCTGGCGACGGAGTACGCGGGGAAGGTCAAGGTGGCCAAGCTCGACGTGGACCACAATCAGGTCACGGCCGCGCGCTTCAACGTGCGCTCCATCCCCACCATCCTGTTCTTCAAGGACGGCAAGCTGGTGGACCAGATCGTCGGCGCCCAGCAGCGCCCCGCGTTCGAGGCCAAGATCGCACAGCACGCCTGATCCCCCCGCGCGCGCGGCCTCGCAACGTGCGACGGTGACGGAGGCGGGCGCCTTCGCGGCCGCGGCCGACTGGGCCGCGGCCGCCTGGCCGCAGGCGGCCGTCCCTGGCGCGCTGCACGTGGTCAGCACCCCCATCGGGCACCTGGGGGACATGACGCTGCGCGCCCTGGCGGTCCTGCGGCAGGTCACCGTGGTGTGCTGCGAGGACACCCGGCACGCCCGCACCTTGCTGGACCGATATGGCATCAGCACCCCCACGGTGGCGCTGCACGAGCACAACGAGGCTGCCGTGGTGCCGCGGCTGCTGCGGCAGCTGCAGGAGGGGGCGGCCGTGGCGCTCATCACCGACGCGGGGACCCCGTTGGTGTCCGACCCCGGGTACCGCGCGGTGGAGGCCGTCGTGCGCGCCGGCGCTCGCGTGATCCCCGTGCCGGGCGCCTCGGCCACACTCGCGGCGCTGGTGGCCGCCGGCCTCCCCGCCCATCCGTTCACGGTGCTGGGCTTTCTTCCCCGCAAGGGGGGCGAGCGGCGGGCGCAGCTCGAGCTCGCCGCCCGACTCCCGCATGCGGTGGTGCTGTTCGAGGCCCCTGGCCGGGTGGCCGACACACTGGGGGAGCTGGCGGACGTGGCCGGGGCCAGCCGCCCCGTGGTGGTGGCGCGCGAGCTCACGAAGCACTTTGAGGAGTTGCGACGCGGAACGCTGGCGGAGGTTGCCGCGTATGCGCAGGAGGTGCCCCCCCGCGGCGAGGTGGTGATCGTGCTCGGGGGGGCGCCGCCGGCGGAGGCACCCTCCGAGGAGGCCCTTGAGGCGCTCGCCGGGCAGCTGCGCGCGGAGGGGGTGCCGCCGCGCGAACTGCAGCGACGGCTCATGGAGCTCCACGGCGCCAGCCGCAACC
>JAGWYS010000087.1 GCA_018969225.1 Gemmatimonadota bacterium
GCCAAGAAGGCGGCCCCGGCCAAGAAGGCGGCCCCGGCCAAGAAGGCGGCCCCGGCCAAGAAGGCGGCCCCGGCCAAGAAGGCGGCCCCGGCCAAGAAGGCGGCCCCGGCCAAGAAGGCGGCCCCGGCCAAGAAGGCGGCACCCGCCAAGAAGGCCCCGGCCAAGAAGGCGGCGAAGAAAGGCGCGAAGAGGCGGTGACCGTCTCCGCCGGGCAGGCGCCGACGCTGGCGCGGCGCCTGCTCGACGCGCTCCCCCTCACCATCTGGTCCACCGATCCTGAGGGGCGCATCACCGCGGCCAACGCCGGGTGGTCCCGTTTTGCCCTGGACAACGACGGGTCGGCCCTGGCGCCCGAGGACGCGGTCCTCGGGCGCTCCGTCTTCGAGGGGATCGACCCCGAGGCCCGCGCCCAGATCGAACGGGCCTTCGAGCGCCTCCAGGACCCCGCCGTCCCGGCCGTCCGCTGGGAGTTCCCCTGCAACTCCCCCGACGAGGAGCGGGTGTTCCTCATGCAGGTCTCCGCCGTGCGCGATGGCGCCGACCTCCTCGGGTATGTCTTCTCCACCGTGGACATCACCCCCAGCCACCGCTCCCGCGAGGCGCTCCTCGCCACCGGGATCGCGCTGGCCGAGGCCATCGTCATCGAGCGCGTCTACGACGAGGTGGGGCGCCAGCTCCGCCGCGCCGTGCCGTCCACGGCCCTCGCCATCGCCATCGCCACCGACGAGGAGGGGCGCTTCGAGCTCGCCCACGCCGAAGGACACGGCACCCCCCACGACCCGGCGCTCCACCACCGCCTCGCCCCCGCGTGGCAACGCGCGCTGGCCTCGGCCGCCACCCTCCGCGTCCCCCTCCCCGGCGCCCTCGAGATCACCGCCCCCCTCATCTCCTCCGATGGCCCCCTCGGCGCCATCACCCTCACCGCCCGCCTCCCCGAGTCCGAGCAGGCCCTGGAGGAGGCGGTGCGCGTGGTCACCGTCATCGCCGCGCAGGCGGCCGTGGCCATCGAGCGCGCCTGGCTCGTGCAGCGCGTGGAGCACAAGCGCCGCCTCGAGGCCATCGGCGAGGTCGCCGCCGGCGTCGCCCACGAGCTCCGCAACCCCCTCTTCGGCATCTCCTCCGCCGCGCAGCTCATCCGCGCGCGCACCGGCGCCGACGCCACCGTGGACCGCAACGTGGGGCGCATTCTCCGCGAGGTGGACCGGCTGGGACGCATGGTCACCTCCCTCCTGGAGTTCGGGCGCCCCAACGCGGTCCGCATGGGCTTCGGCGACCCCGACCAGGTGTGGGACGACATCCTGGAAGGGGAACGGGGACGGCTGGAGCCCCGCCGCCTCACCCTCCAGCGGCAGCGCGCCACGCCGCCGGTGCGGGCGCGCCTGGACGCCGAACAGCTGGGGCAGGTGTTCCGCAACATCCTGGGCAACGCCTGCGACGCCGCCCCTCCGGGTTCCGAACTGCTCCTCGTCTCCACCCCCTCCCCCGCCGGCGGCTGGCGCTGCCGCCTCACCAACCGCGGTCCCGCCATCCCCCCGGACGTCCTCCCGCACGTCTTCGAGTTCTTCTACTCCGCCAAGCCCGGTGGCACCGGGATCGGGCTGGCCCTCTGCCAGCGCATCATCCACGACCACGGGGGCACCATCGCCATCGACAGCACCCCGGAGGAGGGGACCACCCTCACCATCACCCTCCCCCCCGCGCAGGCCAGCTGACCCCCGCAGGGGCGGCGGAACCATTGGCCACGGCCGACGGTTGGTCCGAAATTGGGCGTCCGGGATGCGGGCGCCCCGCCCCGGACCAATCGCCAGACGCCCCGGACTCCGCCAGATTTCCGCCATGACCGCCGCCGCCATCGCCACCCGCAACATCCTCATCGTCGAGGATGAGGAATCCATCCGCGAGGCCCTCGTCGAGCTCTTCGAGATCGAGGGGAACGCCGTCGTGGCCGCCGAGTCCCTTCCTGCCGCGCTGGACCTGCTGCGCTCGCAGCCGTACGACCTCATCATCTCCGACCTGCGGCTGGGGGGGAAGCGCGACGGCGGGCTGCAGGTGCTGGCGATGGCGGGGATGCTCTCCCCCAACGCCATCGTGCTGGTCCTCACCGCCTACCCGGACGACTCCAACCGGCAGGCGTCCTTCCGCCTCGGGGCGCTCCACTTCCTCGAGAAGCCGGTGGACCTGGCCACCATTGCGCAGCACGCCGCCAGCGGCGGCATCCGCACCGCCCTCGACGCCGACGGCCGGTAGCGGGCGCCGCGCGCGCCCGCCGCGTGCCTATATTCAGGGGTCATGGCTGAGTCCCCCGTTCCCCTGCTGCGCGCGCACGCCCGCTATGCGCCCTGGAATGCGCGCGGCCTTGCGGCCCACGCCGCCGCCCTGGTGGACGCCGCGGGGGTGAAGCCCACCAACGCGTCGGCGCGCGCCACCCCCAGCGCCCGCGCCATCCGGTTCTACGTGGCCAACCAGCTCCTCGACCGCCCCGAGGGCGCGGGGACCACGGCCACCTACGGCTACCGCCACCTCCTCCAGCTCCTCGCCATCAAGATCCGCCAGCGCGAGGGGCAGACGCTGGACGCGATCAAGCAGGAGCTGCGCGAGGTCACCGGCGACGCCCTCGAGCGGCGCGTGGCCCAGACGCTGGCGCCGGCGCTGGCCCTCAACTTCGACCCCACCCCCGGGCGCGACAGCGCCGCGGTGTCGGGGTGGCGCCGCCTGGTGGTGGCGGACGGGATCGAGCTCGCCGTGCGCGACGACCTCGCCGTGGCCCGGGACGAGGCGCTGCTGGCCCTCCGGGAGACGCTGCGCGACGCCCTCCGGGCGCAGGGCGCGCGCGGCGACGGCTGATGGCGCCCCCTGAGGGGGACGGTCGCGCGCCCTGGCGCGTGCTCGTCACCGACCAGGTGGACCCCGAGGGGGTGGCCCTCCTGCGGGAGGAGCCGGCGCTGCAGGTGGACGAGCGCCCCACCCTCCCCCCCGACGAGCTGCTCCGCCGCATCGGCGACTACGACGCCATCGTCGGACGCAGCGCCACCCGCATTTCCGCCGAGCTGCTGCGCAACGCCCCCCGGCTGCGCGTGGTGGGGCGCGCCGGCGTCGGGGTGGACAACATCGCCCTCGACGCCGCCACCGCGCTCGGCATCGCCGTCATCAACGCCCCCGCCGGCAACACCGTCGCGGTGGCCGAGCTCGTGTTCGGCGCCCTCATCGGGCTGCTGCGGCAGCTCCCCGCCGCGGCCGCCTCCATGGCCGCCGGCCGCTGGGACCGCAGCCAGTTCATGGGGCGCGAACTCAAGGGGAAGACGCTGGGGATCGTCGGCCTGGGGCGCATCGGCAGCGAGGTGGCCGCGCGCGCGCACGCCTTCGGCATGCCGGTGGTCGCCTACGATCCCTACATCGCCGAGGAGCGCTTCACCGCCTTCCGCGTGCGCCGCGCCCCCTCCCTCGACGCGCTGCTCGCCGAGAGCAACATCGTCACCCTCCACGTGCCGCTTACCGACGAGACCCGCGGGCTCATCGGCCGGCGCGAGCTGGGGCGCCTCCCCGCCAAGTCGGTGGTGGTCAACATGGCCCGTGGCGGCGTGGTGGACGAGGCGGCGCTGGCGGCGGCGCTCGTCGCGCGCGAGCTGCGTGGGGCCGTGCTGGACGTCTTCGAGCACGAGCCGCTGGCCGCCGACCATCCGCTGCGGGGCGCGCCCAATCTGCTCCTCACGCCGCACCTCGGGGCCAACACCGTCGAGGCGCAGCGCAACGTGGCGCGCGACGTCTGCCTCGCCGTGCGCGACGCGCTGCTGCGGCAGGACCTGTCGCGCTCCATCAACGTGGCGGCCAGCGACGGCGGCTGGGCCGAGCTGCACGCCGCCATGGTGGTGGCGCGCCGCGCCGCCGCGGTGGCGCGCGCCGTCCTCGCCGACCAGGGGATGCGCGCCGTCCGCGCCCTCACGCTCCGCGTGGGCCCCGAGCTGGCGCACGGCGGCGCCCCCTTGCTGGCCGCCGCCGCCACGGGCGTGCTGGAAGGGATCCTGGAGACCGACCGCCTCAACCTCATCAACGCGCGCGCCCTCGCCGACGCCCGCGGCATCGACCTGGCCGTGGGCACCTCCGCCGAGCTGGGGCACCCGCGGGCGCTGGAGGTCACCCTGGGGGGCGGCATGCAGCAGCTGGCCGTGACCGGCATTGCCGCCGAGGGGAGCCCCCGCCTCACCCGCATTGGCGCCTTCCACGTGGACGTCAACCCGCGGCAGACGCTGCTGGTGCTCACCAACCACGACGTCCCCGGCGTCATCGGGCGCGTGGGGACGCTGCTGGGGGAGCGGCGCGTGAACATCGCCGAGTACCATCAGGCGCGCCTCGCCCAGGGGGGCGACGCGCTGGCGGCCATCTCCGTGGACGGCTCCGTGGACGAGGACACCCGCCGCGCCCTCCTCGACCTCCCCGACGTCCGCTCCGCCAGCGTCGTCCACTTCCGCGACTTCTGAGCGCGGGACCCGGCGCCCCATGCACCCGGCCGCCACCACCGACGCCGACGTCCGGCGCGCCTTCGCGCGCGACGCCTCGGGGCTGGAGCTCCTCCCCGACGCGGTGCTGCGCCCCCGCACGGTGGACGAGGTGGCCGAGCTGCTCGCGGAGGCGTCCGCCACCCGCACGCCGGTGACTCCCGCGGGGGGGCAGTCCTCCACCACCGGCGCGTCGGTCACCGACCGCGGGTGGCTGCTCTCGCTGCGGGCGCTGGACCGCATCGGCCCCGTGGACGCCGACGCGCGCGCGGTGCGGGTGGGCGCGGGGGCCATCGTGGCCGACGTGCGTCGCGCCGCTGAGGCGCACGGGCTGCTCTTCGCCCCCGACCCCACCAGCGAGGAGGAGTGCACCGTGGGGGGTGCCATCGCCTGCAACGCCTCGGGGGCCCGCTCGCTGCGCCACGGCGCCACCGGGCGCCACGTGCGCGCCCTCACGGTGCTGCTGGCCTCCGGCGAGCGGGTGGAGCTGCGCCGCCCCGCGCTGGAGAAGAACACCGTCGGCTACCCCGTCGTGCACGACCCCGTGGAGTGGTTCGTGGGGAGCGAGGGGACGCTGGGGGTGGTGGTGGAGGCCGAACTGGCGCTGGTGCTCCTCCCGGCGCATCTGCTGGGGCTGGCGGTCCCCTTTGCGCGCGAGGCCGACGCGCTGGCGTTCGTGGTGGCGGCCCGCCGCGCGGCGGGGGTGCACCCGCGCTGCCTGGAGTTCTTTGACGCGGGCGCCATGGCCATCGCGCGCCACGCCGAGGGGAGCGGGGGGTGGGGCGCGGGCGCCGCCGCGATGGTGTACGTGGAGGAGACCGGCGGCGACGACCCCGACGCCGAGCTGCCGCTGGAGGCGTGGCTGGCGCTCGCCGAGGCGCACGGGGCGGTGGATGGCGACATCCGGGTGTACGACAGCCCCGCCACGCTGCAGGAGGCGCGGCGCATCCGCCATGCGGTGCCCGCCACCATGAACGAGCGCGGCGCCGCCTGTCGCCCCCGCGGGGGGCGCAAGGTCAGCACCGACTGGGCGGTCCCCTTCCCGCGCCTGGCGGAGGCGCTGGCGGTCGCGCGGCGCTTCGCCGACGAGGCGGGCATCGATCGGGGCATCGCCTACGGGCATGCCGGCAACGGCCACCCGCACCAGAACTTCATTGCGCACGACGCCGACGAGCTGCGGCGCATCGAGCAGGTGGTGCACGCCACCCTGCGCGAGGTCATCGCCATGGGGGGGACCGTGGCCGCCGAGCACGGCATCGGCAAGCTCAAGAGCCGGTGGCTGCCGCTCCAGGCCTCGCCGCTGCAGCAGCGGGTGATGCGCGCCCTCAAGGCCGAACTCGACCCGCTGGGGCTGCTGGCCCCGGGGAACATCCTCGGGTGAGCGGCGCGCGCGCCGTCGACCTCCTTTCGGGGCGCCCGCGCTATCGGGCCGTCTGCTTCGACGTGGATTCCACCCTCGCGGCCATCGAGGGGGTGGACTGGTTGGCCGACCGGCGGGGCCCGGCCATTGCGGCCGAGAGCCACGCGCTCACCACGCAGGCGATGGACGGGCGCCTCCCCATCGAGGCGGTGTACCAGCGGCGGCTGGCGCGCATCCGCCCCACGGTGGCGGAGGTCGCGCTGCTGGCCGACGCCTACGTCGGCGCGCTGCAGCCGGGGATGGACCGCCTGCTCGCCACCCTCATGGCGCGCGCATGCGCCGTGCACTTGGTGAGTGGCGGCTTCCGGCAGGCCATCCTGCCGCTGGCGCGCCGGCTGGGCGTCCCCGACGCGCAGGTGCACGCGGTCACGCTGGCCGCCGATCCGGCCGACGGCACGCTCAGCCTCCTCGACGGCGCGCAACCGCTGGCCACCCAGGCCGGCAAGCCCGCGCTGGTGCGCGCCCTCGCCCTCCCCGCCCCCGCCGCCATGGTGGGGGACGGCTCCACCGACGCGGCGGTGCGCGACCACGTGCACACCTTCATCGCCTACACCGGGGTGGTGCATCGCCCCGCGGTGGTGGCGGCGGCGCACGTCGTGGCGGCCTCCGTGGCCGCGCTGGTCCCGTTGCTGCTGGATGAACGGGTGGACGATCCCCCCCTGACGCCCCCATGACCGCCTTCGGCACCTTCTTCCTCCCCGGCCCCACCGAGGTGCGCCCCGAGGTGCTGGCCGCCATGCAGGGGCCCATGCTCCCGCACCGCGGCGCCGCCTTCGAGGCGCTCTTCGCGCGCATCCAGGGGCACCTGCGCCCCGTCTTCCGCACCGCGCGCCCCGTGTACGTGGCCACCGCCTCCGCCACGGGGCTCATGGAGGGAGCCATCCGGTGCGCCCCGTCCGGGGCGGTGCTGGCGCTGGTCAACGGCGCCTTCAGCGAGCGCTTCGCGCAGATCGCCGAGGCGTGTGGCCGCCCGGTCACCCGGGTGGGCGGGGAATGGCACCGGGCCGTGCCGCTGGACGCGGTGGAGGCGGCGCTGCGGACGGGGCGCTATGCGGCCGTCACGGTGGTCCACTCTGAGACCTCCACCGGGGTGCTCACCCCTCTCCCCCCGCTGGCCCAGCTGGCCCGCGCGCACGGCGCCCGCCTGCTGGTGGATTCGGTCACCGGGCTGGGGGGCGCCCCCGTGGAAACCGACGCGTGGGGGCTCGACTTCGTCCTCACCGGGTCGCAGAAGGCGCTGGCGCTCCCCCCAGGGCTGGCCTTCGGCGTGGCGTCGGCCGACTACATCCGCGACGCCGCCGCCGTGCCGGGGCGCGGGCTGTACTTCGACCTCGTGGAGTACGAGGAGGCGGTGCACAAGCACCAGACGCCCAACACCCCGGCGCTCTCGCTGCTGTACGCCACCGACGTGCAGGGGGCGCACCTCGCCGCCGAGACGGTGGAGGCGCGGTGGGCGCGCCATGCCGCCATGGCCGCCGCCACCCACGCCTGGGTGGGCACGCTGCGCGACGCCACGGGGGCGCCGTTCTGCATCTACGCCCCCGCGGGGGAGCGCTCCCCCACCGTCACCGCCGTGGCGCTCCCCCCCGGCGTGGCGGGGGGCGAGGTCGTGCGCGACGTGGCACGGGCGGGGTTCACCATCGGCGACGGCTACGGGCGCCTCAAGGGGCGCACCATCCGCATCGGGCACATGGGGGACCACACGATGGAGGGGCTGTCGCGCTGCCTCGCGGCGGTGGGCGACGCGCTCCGCGCCCGGCTGGCGGCGGGGGGATGACGCCGGGCCCGCGGCAGGGTGGCGGGGGCGCGCCCCACGGGGCAGGTTTCCCCGACATGAACGTCGCCGCCCGTCGCCGTCCGGTGGGGCGCGGGGTGGTGCTCGACCGCGCCCTCGAGGAGCTGCCGCTCTTCCGCCTCAGCGATTCCGCCGATGACGCCCCCGTGGCGTTCCTCACCGAGTCGGGGGGGCGCTGGCGCGTGATCCCCGCCCCCGGCGACCGGCTGCCGGGCACGTTCGACCAGGACGTGTACGTGGAGCTGCTGCACCGCTACCAGGAGGGGGGCGCTCCCGCCGACGGCGTGATCCACTTCACGCTGCACAACTTCCTGCGCTCCATGGGGCGCCGCGCCGACGGGCGCACGTACGAGCAGCTGCGCGGCGCGCTCGCCCGCCTGGAGCGCACCACCCTCGAGTCCGCCGGCGCCTACTGGTCCGCCGCCACCGGTGACGCGCCGGTCCGCTTCTCCATCCTCACCAGCGTCTCGGTGCAGCGACGGCGCGTGGCCGACCGCGAGCAGCTCCCCCTCTTCGCCAACCTCGCCGCGGGGGAACCCGGCGATGCGCGCGTGATCCTGTCGCCGGTGGTGCGCGGCAACCTCGCGGCGCGCCACACGGTGGCGCTCTCGGCGCCCCGCTACCACGCCCTCTCCTCCCCCGTCGCGCGGCGCCTGTACCGGCTGCTCGAGGTGGCGCGCGCCGAGGGACGGCTGTCGTGGCGCGTCCCGTTGGAGCGGCTCGCCGAGCAGCTGCCGCTGGCCCAGCGCTATCCGTCGCACCTGCAGCGCGTGCTCCAGCCCGCCCACGAGATGCTCCTCAGCGCCGGGCTCGCCCGCGACATCACCGTGCGCCAGCTGGACCGCGTCTGGACGGTGGACTACGTGCTGGGCTCGCGCCCCCGCGAGGAGCCCGCGTAGATTCCGGCACGACGCGGCGTCCACCAGGGAGTGCAGCAGGCGGCCGCGCCCCCCCTTTCCCAGCCGAGCATGACCCGAATCCGCAAGGTGGCGCTGGGCGCCGCCGTCCTCCTCCCGCTCGCGGCCGGCGGCTTCGCGCTGCAGGCGCGCGACACGCGCGGCGGGGCGCAGCTGCTCGACCAGGTCCTCACCTTCGTGGCGCTCCGCTACGTGGACACCCTCGATGCGCAGGCGCTCTACGAGAAGGCGGCGCGCGGGCTGGTGAAGGAGCTCAACGACCCGTACACCGAGCTGTTCTCCCCCAAGGAGCTCGCCGAGTTCTCCCGCAACACCAACGGGCGCTATGCCGGCATCGGCATGGAGATCTCCAAGATCGGCGACTACGTGCGCGTCAACCGCGTCTTCCCCAACTCCCCCGCGGAGGGGGGCGGCGTGCAGGAGGGGGACCGCATCATGGTCATCGACACCGCCAACGCGCGCGGGTGGAACACGCAGCAGGTGCAGAACATGCTGCTGGGCCCCGCGGGGACGCCGGTCAAGGTGACCTTCGGGCGCGTGGGGGTGCCGCAGCCCATCACGCTGTCGTTCAAGCGCGCCCAGATCCAGGTGCCCGCGGTGCCGTACAGCATGCTGATCGAGGACCAGGTGGGGTACATCCCGCTGCAGCGCTTCTCCGAGCAGACCACCGACGACGTGGCGCGGTCGGTGCAGGCGCTGCGCAAGCAGGGCGCCCGCGGCATCGTGATCGACCTGCGCGGCAACCCCGGCGGGATCCTCGACGAGGCGTTCTCGATGGCCAACCTGTTCCTTCCCAAGGGGAAGGAGCTGCTGTCGGTGCGCGGGCGCGAGGAGCTGCAGAAGTTCGTGGCCAGCGACGACCCGCTCGCCCCCGACGTCCCGCTCGTGGTGCTGGTGGACGGGTCGTCGGCCTCGGCCTCGGAGATCGTCGCCGGGGCGCTGCAGGACTACGACCGCGCGCTCATCGTGGGCACCACCTCCTTCGGCAAGGGGCTGGTGCAGTCGGTGTACAACCTCGACGGCGGCTACGCCCTCAAGATCACCACCGGCAAGTGGTTCACGCCGTCGGGGCGCTCCATCCAGAAGGACCGCAAGCTCACCCCCGACGGGCAGTTCCTCGAGGTGCCCACCGACTCGCTGGAGAGCGACTCGGCGCGCAAGGCGCGCCCCGTCTTCAAGTCGGAGGGGGGCCGTCCCCTGTACGGCGGCGGCGCCATCACCCCCGACGTGGTGGTCCCCCCTGACACGCTCAACGCCCGCGAGCAGGCGCTCCGGCGCGCGCTGGCGCCGCACTTCCCGGTGTACTACGCCGAAGTCACCGCCATCGCCGAGGACCAGAAGGGGAAGGTGCGCCCGGACTTCACCATCGACCCCGCGTGGCGGGAGGCGGTGTGGCAGCGCCTGGTGAAGGACTCGGTCAAGATCGACCGGGCCACGTGGGAGGGGGGCATCTCCGAGGTGGACCGGGCGCTGGAGGAGCGGGTGGCCAAGGTGGCCTTCGGGGACACCACCGTGCGCCGGCGCTCCCTGCACGACGACAACCAGCTGCAGCGGGCCATCGCGTACCTGCGCAAGGCCCGCACGCAGAAGGCGGTCTTCGACGCCGTCGCCGGCGGGCGCAAGTAGCCGGCCGCGGGTGGCCGGGCCCGCCCGGCGCCCGCGCGTGCGTCCTGTCCGCTGGTCCTGCGTACTTTTGCGGATGCCATCGGGCGCCCGGGGGCGGTAGGGTAGACGGCATGTCTCCCATCCGCCCCCTCGTGCGTGTGGCCGCCCTCCTGGGTGCGGCCGCCTGCGCCCCGGCCACCGGGACGCCCCCCTCCGGCGCCGCATCCCCCGCCCCCCTCCGCATCGCCATCGCCGCGGACAGCGGGGAGGCGAACCTCGCCAACATCCGCCAGCTCACCAACGGCGGCGAGAACGCCGAGGCGTATTTCAGCGCCGACGGGAAGTGGATCACCTTCCAGTCCACCCGCGACGGGCGCACCTGCGACCAGCAGTACGTCATGCGCACCGACGGGTCGGGGCTCACCAAGGTGTCGGTGGGCGGGAAGACCACCTGCGGCTGGTTCCTCCCCGGCAGCGCGCGCCTCTTCTTCGCCTCCACCCACGCCGCCGACTCGGCGTGCCCGCCGCGTCCCGACCCCTCCGCCGGCTATGTGTGGGGGATCGACCCGTTCGACATCTACACCGTGGGGCGCGACGGCAAGGAGCTGAGGCGCCTCACCAACTACGGCGTGTACACCGCCGAGGGCGTGCTGTCCCCCGACGGGAAGACCATCGTGTTCACGTCGCTCAAGGACGGGGACCTCGACATCTACACCATGGATGTTGACGGGACCAACGTGAGGCGCCTCACCACCACGCCGGGGTACGACGGCGGGCCGTGGTGGTCCCCCGACGGCAAGCGCATCGTGTACCGCGCGTGGCACCCCACCGACCCCGCGGAGCTCAAGGCGTACCGCGACCTGCTGGGGCGGCGCATGATCCGCCCCAACCGGATGGAGCTGTTCGTGATGAACGCCGACGGCAGCGACCAGCGGCAGGTGACCACGCTGGGCGGGGCCAACTTCGGGCCGTCGTGGACCCCCGACGGGGAGTCCATCATCTTCTCGTCCAACCACAAGAACCCGCGCAGCCGCAACTTCGACCTGTTCATCATCGGCGCCGACGGCAGGAACCTGCGCCAGGTGACCACCAACCCGGAGTTCGACGGGTTCCCGATGTTCAGCCCCGACGGCAAGTCGCTCCTCTGGGCCTCCAACCGGCACGACGCCAAGCCGGGGGAGACCAACCTGTTCATCGCGGAGTGGAGGAGGTAGGGGGGAGTTGTGGGTGGGGGTTGGAGGTGGGCGGTGGAGTTGGAGGTGGAGTTGGAGGTGGAGTTGGAGGTGGAGTTGGAGGTGGAAGTTGGCGTTGTAGGTGGAAACTGAGTGCCGCCCCGTTGGGGCGGCTCGATCCTCTGCACCTCCACCTCCAACTGCAACTCCAACTGCGACTCCAACCGAAACTCCAACCTCACCCCCACCCCTTCCGTGGTCGGCTCCCCGACCTCTTCACTCGCCCTGCTTCACCGCCTGCACGTCCACACTCAGCTTCACCTCGTCGCTCACCAGGAACCCGCCCGCCTCCAGCGCCACGTTCCAGGTGAGCCCGAAGTCGGCGCGCGAGATCTTCCCCGTCAGCTCCGCCGACACCTTCTCGTTCCCCCACGGGTCCTTGGCAGGCCCGCCCACCTCGCCGGTGAGCGTCACCGGGCGCGTCTCCCCGCGCAGCGTGAGCGTGCCGGAGGCGGTCACCGCGTCGCCGGTGCGCTCGAACGCGGTCAGCGCGAAGGCCGCCGAGGGAAACTGGGCCACGTCGAAGAACTCGGGGCTCTTGAGGTGCGTGTCGCGCTGCTCGTTCCCCGTGTGGATCGACGCCACGTCGATCGTCACGTCGGCGCCGGTCACGCAGCCGTCGGTGTCGGTGATGGTGCCGCCGAAGGTGCCGAAGGTGCCGCGCACGGTGGAGATCCCCATGTGCTTGACGGCGAACTGGATCTGGCTGTGGGTCGGGTCAATGGTCCATGCCATGGTGTGGCCTCGTGGGTCGATGTGGGGTGAAGGCGGGCGTCGTCCTGCTGCCCTTGAAATGTGTTGAAACACGCACTTTTCCGCAACCCCACCCCCCTTCCCTTGTCAGCCCCCTCCCCGAGAATTGGGGCATGCCACCCGTCAACCTCCGTGCCGCCACCCTCGGCGACCGCCTCGAGGGCGAGTTCCTCGTCCAGGCGCGCGCCGACAAGACCACCCGCACCGGCAAGGGCTTCGCGGTGCTCACCCTCGCCAACGCCACGGGCACCATCGACACCGCCCCCCTGTGGGAGGAAAACCTCCCGTGGGTGGAGGGGATCGGCCGGGGCGCCATCGTGTTCGCCGCGGGCGAGGTGGATCGCTACCAGGGCGCCGGCGAGGGATCCGGCAAGCGGCAGTTCAAGCTCATGGCCCCCCCGCGCCTGCTGCCGCGCGACCAGTTCCACCCGGAGGCCTTCCTCCCCACCATCGAGGTCGATCCCGACCGGCTGTGGGACAAGATCGACGGCTTCCGCGCCCAGATCACCGCCGCCCCCCTCCGGGCCGCCGTGGACCTCTTCTTTGGCGACGACGACTTCCGCCTCCGCTTCCAGCGCACCCCCGGCGCCACCAACGGGCACCACGCCCAAGTGGGGGGGCTGCTGCTGCACGTCTGGGAGGTCACCCGCATTGCGCAGGCCATCGCCCAGACCGTCCGCAAGGCCAACCAGGAGCTCGCCATTGCCGGCGCGCTGCTGCATGACATCGGCAAGGTGGAGGCGTACGCCGTCACCCCCGAGGGGTTCGACTTCACCCCCGTCGGGCGCCTCCTCGGGCACGTCACCCTGGGCGCCCTCATGTTCGACCGCCGCCTCGCCGAGGCCGGCCACCCGCTGGGCGCGGCGCAGCGCGACGAACTGCTGCACATGATCCTGTCGCACCACGGGTCGCTGGAGTTCGGGTCGCCCGTGGTGCCGATGACGGTGGAGGCGGAGGTGGTCCACTGGGCCGACGAGGCCTCGGCGAAGGCCACCGACATGCTGGACGAGTTCGCCAACCCCGACCTGTTCCCTGAGGGGCACGCCGGGGAGCTCTCGGCCGGACGTTCCTGGCGGCTCAAGCGGCACCTGTGGCAGCGCCCGGCGGCGTGGTCGTAACGAATTTTCGGGCTGGGGACCGGTCGGTCCTACCATGACTTTCAGAGAGAAAAACCCTCAATAATGCGAATGATGGTTACATCGCCCGCAAAGATTTTCCAGCCGCCCCGCTTTGCTTCCGAACCGGATTTTATAGCTTCCGGTTTCGCCGACCGTGTGGAGACCGGGATCGGCATTCATGTACGCGGTTAAGGAGGCAGGATGCGGAAGCCACGACCGAACACGTACAACCCCGCCCAGGCATTGCACCTCATTGCGTCGGACCGGACGGGACTCCCTCTCAGCTGTCCGTCGTGCTCGGGGAACATCTCGCGCGACCCCGTCGTGCAGCCCCCCCCACCCAATTCGCACGTCACGCTCAAGTGCACCGGCTGCGGCCGGTTGGCCCGTTACATCGCCGGCGTCAACTGAGCGGCACCGCACGCACGAAGGCCCCGTGGATCCACTCCACGGGGCCTTCGTCCGTCAGGCAGGGTCACGCGAGGAACGGGCGTCGCTACCAGCTCACCGTCCCCTGCTTGCTGGTGTCCACCGATTCCCCCTCCCCGGCCTTGAACAGGAACGCCTCCATGTTCCGCGTCAGGAAGGTCCGCGCCTGCGGATCCATCACGTTCAAGCCGTAATGATTGATCAGCATCGTCTGCTGCTTGAGCCACTGCCCCCAGCACCCCGTGCACGTCCCCGCCACGATCCGCTGCCCGATCGCCCCGGGGAACGGCGGCCGAGTGAACCCCGCCGCCACCTGCCCGCACCGCTGGCACGTCACCGTCACCGCCGCACCCTCACTCATCCCATCCCCCATGTCATCCCGTCCCCCCCAACCCCAACCCC
>JAGWYS010000088.1 GCA_018969225.1 Gemmatimonadota bacterium
GGCAGCGTCACCGCCATGCGCCGCCGCTCGCCGCTCACCCGCACCCCCGCCCGGTGCACCACGCCGATGGAGTCCAGCCACGCGGTGCGCACCTCCACCTGGTAGTCGCCGCGCGGGATCCCCCCCATCAGGAAGCTCCCCGTCGAGTCGGTCACCGCCTCCAGCAGCGTCCCCACCAGCGACAGCCGCGCCTCGGCCACCGGCGCCCCCCCGTCGGCCTCGCGCACCACGCCGGTCAGCAGCGTCCGCTCGCTCCCCTCCGCTCCCGCCTCGGGGGCGTCGTCGTGGAACACCACCGGCACCGCGGTGACCGCCCCGCTCACCGTCTGCACGATCGTCTCCGGCGCGCCATGGCCCTGCACCAGCCGCAACTCCACCACGTCCCCCTCGGCCACGCCGTCGCACAGCTGCAGCCGGCCGTCGCGGTCCGTGGCGCCACGCTCCGCCACCACCACCCAGCTCCCCCCGCGCGAGCGCCGCACCGCCCAGGTCACCCCCGCCAGCCCGTTCCCCTCCGTGTCCACCACCCGCGCGGCCAATATGGCGCCGCGCGCCGGCGCCCCGGCGCCGCAGGCCGCGCGCAGGAACGCCTCGGCGGAGGGCGCCTCCACCGCCAGCCGTACCGTGTCTCCCGGCGTCACCGCGGCGGTCACCCCGGTGGGGATCGTCACCCCCAGCGGGTCCAGCAGCGAGTCGAGCACCACCACCTCGTACGGCCCCGGAAGCACCCGCTCCAGCTGCGCTCCGCCGTCCACGTCGGCCGTGGCGCGGTAGTCGCTGTCGCGCAGGCCGACGGTGACCCCCGCGCCGCGCGCCCCCGCCGGGGTGCGCACCGCCAGCTGCACCGTCCCCAGCGGCGCCTCCCAGCGCGTGCCGTCGGGCCACACCGCCCGCGCCAGCGCCCCGCCCACCTCGGTCACCACCGGCGTCGCGCGCCGTGCCTCGCGGCGGGTCACGCCCGGCGGCGGCCCCAGCGTGCGCAGCCACCACTGGTCGATGAGCACCACGCCGCTGGGCATCGGCCGGAAGCGCACCGCGCCCCCGGCCCCCGCACGCGCCGCGGCCTCGGACACCCCCGCGTAGCGGAAGGTGATGCCCGTCACCGCGCGCGCGAGCGTGTCGATCCACAGCGCCCCCTCGATGTCCACGCGCCCCGCCGCGCGCCGCGCCGGCTCGAACGCCACCCCCACCTCCGTGGGGCGCGCCGCCTCGTCGGTGGCGCGGTGGAAGCAGTAGCCAGCGGCAAAGCCGGGATCGAGAAGCACCTGCGCGTCGGGGCCGAACAGCACCTGTTCCCCGCGATCCTGCTGCAGGAATCCCTCCCGCACGAACTCGGCGCCGGTGCGCGACGCCCCGAACGATGCGGTGGACGCGGTCCCCGAGTCCATGCGCACCTGCTGCCGCGCCACGGTGCGCCCGTCGTCGGCGAACTGGCGCAGGTACGCCAGCCGCGTCACGGCGGCCGGGGACGTTTCGTAGGCCACCTGCATGGCCAGCAGCCCGGCGCGCGCCTGCTCCAGCAGCGCCGCCGCCTCCTCGCGGTCGGGGCGCGCGCGACACCGCGCCGCGTTCACTTGCACTCGCCCGAGCAGCGTGGGGAGCCGCACCAGCGCCACCTCCAGCGCCACCTCCTGCGCCGCCGCACGACCGTCCACCGCCACCACGCGCGGGCGGTACCCCAGCCGCAACAGCTGCAACCGCTGCGCCGGCATGCGGGGCGCCAGCGCGAAGCGGCCGTCCTCCCGCGTCACGCCGCGCGCCACCGTGTCGCCGCGCGCGCCCAGCGCCAGCACGACCGCCCCCGGCACCCCCGCCCCCGACGCGCTGTCGCGCACGACGCCGCGCAGCACCCCCGCCGTCGCCGGCGTCGGTTGGGCCCACAGTGGCCGCCAGGAGGCCCCCACCGTGCCCGCCAGCAGGGCGAGCAGGGCCAGCCGCACGACGGGGAAAGTCCGCATGGCCGCAAGATGATGGCGGGAGCCGTGCCCCCGCCACGGGCGTGCGCACCACTGCCACCCCGGATACGTTCCCCGCATGCGAACTCCCGACCTGGGGCGTGGCGTGCCCCGGCGATGCCACGCCCCCCGCGCGCGCTGGTCGCGCCACGCGGGCGCCCTGTTGGCTGCGCTGGCGCTCGGGGGGGGCTGCGCCGCGCCGCCGCCGCCCGACGGCCGGATGGTGGCCGAATGGCTGTCGCAGCTGTACGGGGTGATGCGTGCGGAGCGGCTCTCCCCGCCGGTGGCCTCGCGGATGGCCGCGTATGCCGCGGTGGCGCTCTACGCGGGGCTGGCGGAGGGGGACACCGCGCTCCCGCCCGTGCGTGCGCTGCTGCCCGGGGGGCCATCGCTGTCATCACTGGAGGCGGAGCGCGACAACGGCCGCCCGCCGGAGACGCCGCTGGACGCCACGCTGGTGGCCGTGGCGGCGGAGCGCGCGGTGCTGGACGCCCTGCTGGCGGAGGGGCTGCCCACCACCCGCGCCGCCGTGGCGCGCCTGGCGGACTCTCTCGTGGCCGCTCGGCGCGCCGTGGGCGTCCCGTCCCCGCAGGCGGAGGCGGCGCTGGCGCGGGGACGCGCCATCGGCGAGGCCGTGGCCGCGTGGGCAGCCACGGACGGCTTTGCCGCGTCCCGCGGCCGCCCCTGGCGCCCCCCGGCGGGGGCGGCGATGTGGGTGAACGATGCGCCGGTGAGCGACTACGCCACGCACAACCTGTCGGCCGTGAGCGAGCTGGTGCGCCCCGACAACCCCGCCAACCGGCTGGCGGCTGACAACACCGACGATCGCGGGCTCATCCTGAGCCGCCCCAAGGCGGCGGCCGGTGGCACCCTGCCAGCCGCCAACATGGCGGGCGCCACCGAACCGTACTGGCACACGCAGCGCCCCTTCGTGCTGACCGCCTGGGACGCCTGCCCGCTGCCGCCGCCACCCGCCTACGGCACCGCGGCCGACGCCCCGCTGCGCGCGCAGGCACGCGCGGTGTGGGAGACGAGCCGGCGCCGCACCCCGGCGGACGACACCGTGGCCTACTACTGGGCCGACAACGCCGGTGAGACGGGGACCCCCGTCGGGCATTGGCTGGCGATCGTGGCGCAGGTGATCCGCGATCGCGACCTCTCCGCCTCGGCCGCCGCGCGGCTGGCGCTGGGGACCGCCGTGGCGCAGGCCGATGCGTTCATCGCGGCGTGGGGGTACAAGTACACCTTCAACCTGCTGCGACCGCGCACCTACATCCGGCGGGTGCTTGATCCCGCCTGGGAGCCGCTCATTCCCACGCCCCCCTTCCCCGAATATCCCGCCGGTCACGCCACGCAGTCGGCGGCCGCCGCGGCGGTGCTCACCGCGGAGCTGGGCGCGATGCCGTTCGTGGACCGCACCAGCGTGGCCATCGGGCACGCCCCGCGCCGCTTTCCCTCCTTCGAGGCGGCCGCCGAAGAGGCGGGCCGGTCGCGGGTGCTCGCGGGGGTGCACTTCCCCGCGGGCAATGAGGCGGGGCGCCAGCTGGGGCGGTGCGTGGGGGAGGCGGTGGCGGCGCGGTTGCAAGGGGGCGCGCCGTGAGCCCGCGCGGGGCGCGCGTGGCGCGCGCGGCGGCGGCCGTGATGCTGGGGCTCCTCGCGGCATGCGACGCCGACGTGCCGCCGCCGCAATGGGTGGACGGGGCGGATCATCGGTGGCACGCGCTGACCGTGGACGGGCGCTCCCCCGGCTTCACGACCATGGACGCGGGGCGCACGGGGGTGCGCTTTGCCAACACGGTGGCCGACTCGCTGCTGGAGCGCAGCCGCGTCTTCGCGCAGGGGGCCGGCGTGGCGCTGGGGGACGTGGACGGCGACGGGCGCCCCGACCTGGTGCTGGGGCGCACCGATGGCTGCACGGCGCTGTACCGCAACCTGGGCGGGTGGCGCTTTGACGACATCACCGAGCGCGCCGGCGTGGGCGCCTGCGGACGCCACACCAGCGGCGTGGTGCTGGCCGACGTGGAGGGCGACGGCGACCTGGACCTGCTGGCGACGGCGGTGGACGCTCCCCCGGCGCTGTTCGTGAACGACGGGCGCGGGCAGTTCACCCTGCGCGACGACCCGGCGCTCGCCGCCGCCGGCATCAGCGGCACCTCGGCCACCTTCGCCGACGTGGACGGCAGCGGACGGCTGTCGCTGTACGTGGCCAACTACAAGCCCGCGCTGGTGGACGACGTCGTGCCGCCGCAGCAGCGTGCGTTCAACCAGCTGGTGCGCCAGCTCCCCGGCGGCGCCGTGGAGGTGCGCGAGCCCTTCGCGCGCGACTACAAGGTCGTGGACCGCCCCGACATGGGCGGCGTGCGCGTCACGCAGCGCGCCGTCCCCGACGACTTCTTCACGCTGGACGGCGCCGGGCGCTTCACGCGCGTGCCGCTCACGGGGGGGCGCTTCGTCGATGGCGCGGGGCGCCCGCTGGCCGAGGCCGCCGAGTCCTTCGCGCTGGGCGCGCGCTTCGCCGATCTCACCGGCGACGGCGCCCCCGACCTGTACGTGGCCAACGACTACGAGGACCCCGACCAGCTGTGGGTGAACGACGGCACCGGGCGCTTCCGCCTCGCCGGCTGGCGCGCGCAGCGGCAGCTCAGCCACTCGGCCATGGGCGTGGACGTCGCCGACGTGGACGGCGACGCGCGCCCCGACCTCTTCGTGACCGACATGCTGGGCACCGGGCGGCAGCGCGTCACGCAGGTGCCCACGCATGCCGCCCTCCCCAAGCGCCCCGGCGCGATGGCGCTGCAACTGCAGCAGCAGCGGAACACGCTGTTCCTCAACGCGGGCGACGGCGCCTTCACCGAGGTGGCGATGGCCGCCGGCGTGGCCGCCACCGGATGGTCGTGGGGGGCGCACTTCCTGGACGTGGACCTCGACGGCTGGCAGGACCTGCTCGTGGCCAACGGCCACAAGTGGGACATCATGGACGCCGACGTGCAGGAGCGGTTGCAGAACCGCTTCACCGAGGTGCCCTGGCGGCGGATCCGGTGGGAGTTCCCCCCGCTGCCGCTCCCCAACGTGGCGTTCCGCAATCGCGGCGACCGCACCTTCGAGGACGCGTCGGCGGCGTGGCGCTTCGGCACCGAGCCCGACGTGTCGCATGCCATCGCCTCCGCCGACCTGGACGGCGACGGCGACCTGGACGTGGTCGTGAACCGGCTCGACCGCCCGGCGCTGTTGCTGCGCAACGACGCCGCCGCGCCGCGCGTGTCGGTGCGGGTGCGCGGCGCGGCGCCCAACACGCAGGCGGTGGGCGCCGTGATCCGCCTGCTGGGGGGCGCCGTGCCCGAGCAGCGGCGCGAGGTGGCGGCCGGGGGCGGCTACCTGTCGCACAGCGATCCGGTGGCCAGTTTCGCCATGGGGGCCGCCGACAGCGCCACGCTGGTGGTGGACTGGCGCGACGGCCGGCGCACCACCATCACCGGTGTGCGCCCCAACCGCCACTACGAGGTGCGCGCCACGGCCGCGCGGCCGCGCCCCTCCACCGACACGGCCGCGCCGCCGCCCCTCTTCGCGGACGCCACCGCGGAGCTGGGCGGACACTGGCATGTCGAGGACGTCTTCGATGACTGGGACCGGCAGTTCCTCCTGCCGGAAGCGCTGTCGCAGCCAGGGCCCGGGGTGGCGTGGACCGACCTGGACGGCGACGGCACCGAGGAGCTGCTGGTGGGGACCGGGGCGGGGGGGCGCGTGGCGCTCTTCCGCGCACGGGGCGGGCGGCTGGTTCCGCAGCCTCCGCAGGGGCCGGTGGCGCCGGTGGACTTCACCGCGCTGCTGGGGGTGAAGCTGGGCGGTCGCCGCGTCGTGTTGGCCGGCGCGTCCACGTGGCAACTGCGCGACGAGACGCGCATGATGGCGCAGCCGGCCGCCGTGGCCATCGCCGCCGACGACGGCCGGCTGGCGGCTGCCGCCACCGAGGCGGTGGGATCGCACCGCGCTGCCACGGGGGCGTTGGCGCTGGGGGACGTGGACGGCGACGGCGCCCTCGACCTCTTCGTCGGGTCGCGCGCGGCGCCCATGCGCTATCCGGAGGCCGTGTCCTCGGGGCTCTTCCGGCAGGTGGACGGCCGCTTCGTGCTGGACCGGGAGAACAGCGAGCGGCTGCGCGACATCGGGATGGTCACCGCCGCCACCTTCGCCGACCTGAACGGCGACGGGCACGCCGACCTGCTCCTGGCGCGTGACTGGGACACCCCCGTGCTGCTCCTCAATGACGGACGGGGGCGCCTGACCGACGCCACGCGCGCGTGGGGGTGGGACCGCGTCCCCGGACGCTGGACGGCGCTGGGGATGGGGGACTTCGATGGCGACGGACGGCTGGACGTGGTGGCCACCAGCTGGGGGCGCAACACCGCCACCCCCGCCGACAGCGCGCGCCCGCTGGTGCAGGTGTCCGGTCCCTTTGGCGCGCGTGGCGAGCAGGAGATGCTGCTCGCGCGCCTCGACCCGCGCGTGGGCGGGCTGGCCCCCTTCACCAGCTATCCGCGCGCGCGCCTCGCGGTGGCGGGGCTGGTGGGACGCGTCGCGACCTTCGCCGCGTACGCCGACGCCGCGGTGCCGCAGCTGCTGGGCGAGGCGATGGCCTCGGCGCGGCAGCAGTCGGTGCCGTCGCTGGACCACCGGCTGTTCCTGAACCGCGGCGGACGCTTCGAGGCGGTGACGCTCCCGCTGGAGGCGCAGTGGGCCCCGGCGTTCGCGGCATCGGTGGCCGACTACGACGGCGACGGCCGCGAGGACCTGTTCCTCGGACAGAACTTCTCCCCCACGGTGGTGGGGGTGCCGCGCTACGACGCGGGGCGCGGGATGCTGCTGCGCGGCGACGGGCGCGGCGCCCTGTCGCCACTCGCCCCCGCGCGGTCGGGGATCGCCGTGTACGGCGACCAGCGCGGGGTGGCGCACGCCGACCCCGACGGTGACGGCCGCCTGGACCTCGTGGTGTCGCAGAACGGCGCCGAGACGCGCTTCTTCCGCAATCACGGCGCGCGCCCCGGGGTGCGCGTGCGCGTGGCCGGTGGTGCGGGCAACCCCGACGGCGTTGGCGCGCAGCTGCGGCTGGTGTACGGCGACCGGATGGGCCCCGTGCGCGAGATCCAGGCGGGGAGCGGGTCGCTGTCACAGCATGGCGCCGTGACCGTGCTGGGCGCCGACGGGACGCCCACCGCGCTGTGGGTGCGCTGGCCCGGCGGACGCGAGGAGCGGGTGCCGCTGGCCGCCGGAACGCGCGAGGTGACGCTGCGGGCGCGGTAGCGGCGCGGGTCTGTCCCTACCGCCCCGGCGACCCCGGGGAGCGCGTCCAGATCACGATGGTGCCGCAGGGCGGGCCGGCCGAGGGGAGCGGCGTGAACTCCGACGGCACCGACGAGAAGCTGGGGTACAGCTCGATCCCCTCGATGTCGGTGGCGGTGATCTCGTCCACCTCGCCCCCGCGCACGCGGGCGCCGTCCACCCACAGGTTGGGCTGGCACACCGTGCCGCGGGATCCCGTGTAGGACACGAACCGCACCTTGCCCTGCACCACGTTGATGCCGCGCTTGAGGCGCAACACCTCGCTGGTGCGCGTCGTGTTGCGCGCGAGGATCTCCTCGCGGGTCACGAAGGTCCCGGCGCCGCGCGTGCGCCGTTCCTCGAATCCCTTGATCCCGGGGCGCAGCGCGCGCGGGGCGCTCACGGCCACGGCGTCCAGCCCCTGCGGCGCGCGGGCCAGGTGCACCAGCACCGTGTCCCACTGCCGGTCGCGCGCGCCCAGCCGCACGGTGAGCGGCGTGAATCCCACCTGCCGGATCACCAGCGTGATGCTGTCCACCTCGGCCGTCTGCAGGAGGAAGGTGCCGCGGCCGTTGGTGCGCGCCACCTGCCCGCCCGCCTCCACCGTGACCCCCTCCAGCACCATGCCGGCCGGGTCGCGCACCACCCCCGCCAGCTCGCGCGCCGCCCCCCCCTGGGCGGCGACGGTCGAGGCGACGCCGAGGCTCGACGCCAGCGCGAGGGCCCGTGCCAGGCGCGCGGGGGAGGGAACGGGGCAGGGGCGGGGCACGGGGGATCGGGGCAAAGGGGCTCGCGTCAGGCGGAAGATCGCCGTGCGGGCGCAGGACTCGCCAGAGCCGCCGCCGACCGGCAACTTCACCCCCATGTCCCTCCATGAGCCCGCGTGCGGGTGCCACCGACTGCGCCGCCTCCGTCGGGCAGGCGCCGCGTTCCTTCTCCTGGCCGCCCTTCGCCCTGCGGCGGCCCAGGTGCGCCCGCCGGCCGCCGAGCCATCGCGCATGCCCCCGCCGGGGTGGAAGCACTCCCCGGCCCGCTACGAGGCGCTCCTCTGGCAGCGCGACGTCATGGTCCCCACCCGCGATGGCGCGCGCATGGCCACCGATGTCTGGCGCCCCGCGCGCGGCGGCGTCCCGGTGGAGGGGCGCTTCCCGGTGCTCCTCAACCGCACCCCGTACAACAAGGGGTCGCTGGCCGACCAGGCGCGCTTCTACGCCGAGCGCGGCTACGCGGTGGCGCTGCAGGACGCGCGCGGGCGCTACAAGTCGGAGGGGGAGTTCTCCAAGGTGCAGCCGAAGGATGCCACTGACGGCTACGACACCGTGGAGTGGCTGGCGCGGCAGCCGTGGGCCGACGGGCGCGTGGGGATGTGGGGGACCTCCTTTTCCGCGCACATGCAGGCCGGCGCCGCCCAGTTCAACCCGCCGTCGCTCAAGGCGCTGCTGCTCAACATGGGCGGGCTCAAGAACGGGTGGGACCATGGTGTGCGCTATCGCGGCACCTACGAATTCGGGCGGCAGCTCACCTGGGCGTGGAGCCAGCTCCTGGCCGACGCGCGCACCGACGACGTGAAGGCGCTCCTCACGCGCGAGAAGGCCGAGCAGTGGTACGACGTCACCGCGTGGCGCCGCGGCGTCAACCCGCTGGCAGTGTCGCCGCAGTACGAGGGGTGGTTCTTCGACTTCTGGCAGCGCGCCGACTACGACGCGTCGTGGAAGGACCCGATGCTCGCGTGGGACGAGCACTATCCCGCCACGGCGGACATCCCCATGCTGCACGTGGGCGGGTGGTACGACATCTTCCTGGCCGGCACCGTGGGGAACTTCCAGGGGCTGCGCGCGCTGAAGCGCGCGCCGCAGCAGCTGCTCATCGGCCCGTGGACGCACGGCGGCAACAATCGCCCCTATGCCGGTGACGTGAGCTTCGGCGACAGCGCCGCCATCCCCGACTTCCTCACCGACTTCCACGTCCGCTGGTTCGACCACCACCTGAAGGGGGAGGCCAACGGCGCCGAGCGCGACCCCGCCGTGCGGCTGTTCATCATGGGCACGGGCGACGGGCACAAGGACGCCGACGGGCGGCTGTTCCATGGGGGCTATTGGACCACGGCCGACCGGTGGCCGCTCCCGGATGCGCGCACGGTGTCGTACTACTTCCACGCGGGGGGCGGGCTGCGCCCGGTGAAGCCTGCGGCGGCCGCCAGCGGCACGACCTACACGTTCGACCCGTACCACCCCGTCCCCACCGTCGGGGGCGGCTCGTCGGCGCGCCTCAAGGACGGCGCCTACGACCAGCGCGAGGATCCGCGCTTCCCGCCGTCGGCCGCCCCGTGGCGCCCGCTGCGTGCGCGCCCCGACGTGGTGGTGTTCCAGACCGAGCCGCTGGCCGAGGACGTGCTGGTGGCCGGTCCCATCACCGTGGAGCTGTGGGCGTCGGCCTCCACAGTGGACACCGACCTCACCGCCAAGCTGGTGGACGTGTATCCCAGCAGCACCGACTGGCCCGGCGGCTTCGACCTCAACCTCACCGACGCCATCGTCCGCGCCCGGTATCGCGCGTCCCGCACGAAGGCCCAGCCGCTGGTTCCCGGACGGGTCACCCGCTTCACCATCGAGCCCTTCCCCACGGCCAACGTCTTCAAGAAGGGGCACCGCATCCGGGTGGACATCAGCAGCAGCAACTTCCCCCGCTTCGACGTGAACCCCAACACCGGGGCTCCCAGCGGCCCGCCGCGCGAGATGGTCCCCGCGCGCATCACCATCCGGCACGACGCCGCGCATCCGTCGCGCCTTCTCCTGCCGATCGTCCCCCTCCGCCGGTGACCCCCGTGCCCGCTCCGATGGACGCCGCCGGGCTCACGCTGCTGGCCTATGGCATGGTGGTGACCTTCATGGCGCTCATCATGACGCGCCGCCTGTCGCCGCTCACCGCGCTGGTGCTGGTGCCGGTGGCCTTCGCGCTCGCGGCCGGCTTCCGTGCCGAGCTGGGGCCCATGATGCTGGAGGGGATCGGGAAGCTCGCGCCCACCGGGGTGATGCTGCTCTTCGCGATCCTCTACTTCGCCATCATGATCGACGCGGGGCTCTTCGAGCCGTTCGTGGCGCGCGTGGTGCGGCTGGCGGGGGGGGACCCGGTGCGGGTGGCGGTGGGCTCGGCGGCGCTGGCGCTGCTGGTGTCGCTGGACGGCGACGGCTCCACCACGTACATGATCACGACCGCCGCCATGCTGCCGCTGTACCGGCGCCTGGGGATGCGCCCGCTGGTGCTGGCGTGCGTGACCATGCTCGCGTCGGGGGTGATGAACCTCTTGCCGTGGGGCGGCCCCACCGCGCGCGCGGCCAGCGCGCTGGGGGTGCCGGTGGACGCGGTGTTCGTGCCGATGATTCCGGCGATGGCGGCCGGTGCCGTGTGGGTGCTGGTCGTGGCATGGCGTCTGGGGGTGGCCGAGCGGCGGCGCCTGGTGGACGAGGGTGAGGGGACGCCGGAGGGTGCGGGCGACGAACCGGTCGCGTCGTCGGCGCAGGAGGGGTGCGCCGCGGACGGATTTGCCGTGGGGTGGCGCGCCGCGGCCAACGTGGCGCTCACCGCGCTGCTGCTGGCCGCGCTGGTGGCGGCCGTGCTGCCGCTGCCGGTGCTGTTCCTGCTGGGCTTTGCCGTGGCGATGGTGCTCAACCACCCCTCGCTGCCGGCGCAGAAGGCGCTGCTGCAGCGGCACGCCGGCAACGTGCTGGCGGTGGTGGGGCTCATCTTCGCGGCCGGCGCCTTCGTGGGGATCCTCTCCGGCACGAAGATGGTGGACGCCATGGCCAACAGCGTCGTCGCGCTGGTCCCCCCCGCGCTGGGGCCCTACCTCGCCCCGGTCACCGGCCTGCTCAGCGTCCCGTTCACCTTCTTCATCTCCAACGACGCGTTCTATTTCGGCGTGCTCCCCGTGCTGGCCAAGGCCGGTGCGGCGTACGGGGTGACGGCGGAGGCGATGGCGCGCGCGTCGCTGGTGGGGCAGCCCGTGCACCTGCTCAGCCCGCTGGTTCCCTCCACCTTCCTGCTGGTGGGGCTGGCGGGGGTGGAGTTCGACGCCCACCAGCGGAAGACGCTGGGGTGGGCGCTGGGGGCCGCGCTGGTGCTGCTCCTGATGGCGCTGCTGGTGGGCGTGGTCCCGTGGCGGGGGACGCTCACCCCGGGATGAACGGGGTCAGCAGCGCCAACGTGCGCGGGGTCGCCCCCCGTTCCGCCTCCACCACTGCCGCCGCCGCCGTGCCCGCCGCCGCGCGCGCGTCGGCGTCCACCAGCCACCGCCGCAGTGCCGCCGTCAGGGCCGCCGCGTCGGGCACCGTGGCGCAGCCTCCGTTCGCCAGCAGCAGCTCCGCCGCGCGGCTGCCCTGGTGCCGCGGGCCTACCACCACCGGCACCCCGTACACCGCCGGCTCGATCACCGAGTGCAGCCCGGCCGCGTGGAAGCCGCCCCCCACGTACGCCACGGTGGCCGCTGCGTACAGCGCCCAGAGCACGCCAACCCGGTCCACCAGCACCACGTCGGCGTCCGCCCCCTCGCCGGCCTCCACCTCGGCCAGCGTGCGCACCTGCAGCCCCTGCCGTGTGCCCCACGCCCGCAGCGGTGCCAGCTGCCCCGGTGCCGGCTCGTGCGGCGCCACCACCAGCCGGGCGTCGGGGACCGCGCGCCGCAGCGGCGCCCAGGCGGACAGCAGCACCGCCTCATCGCCGGGCCACGTGGAGCCCGCCACCACCGTCGGGCGACCGTCACGCAAGGCCCCCAGCAGCGCCCCCGTCTGGTCCGCCCGGCGCGACCGCTCCCACGCCTGGTCGAAGGCGGTGTCCCCGGTCACCCGGATGACGTCGCGGCGCACCCCCAGCGCCACCAGCCGCTCGGCGTCACGCCCGTCGATGGCGCCCACCCCGGACAGCGCCCGGTAGGCGTCGCCCAGCAGCTGCCGCGCCCACCAGCCACGGCGCCCGGAGCGCGCGGACAGCGTGGCACTCAGCAGCACCACGGGCACCTGCCGCCGCACGGCCCGCTCCACCAGGCACGGCCACACGTCCAGCTTCACGAAGGCCAGCACCGCGGGCGCCAGCGCCGCCAGCAGCGCGTCTGCTTCGGCCGCGCCATCCCACGGGAGGTACCCGGTCACCTCCGCGCCCATGGCGGCGGCCAGTCGCTCGGCGCTGGGGGAAAAGTGCGTGTAGGCCTGCTGCACCTCCGGGCGCATGGCGCGCAGCGCCTGCGCCACCGGGCGCGCCATCAACCCCTCCCCCACCGACGGGGCGTGGAACCACGCCAGCGGCCGTCCCGCCACCCGGTGCGCGGCCGCCTGCGCCTCCAGCGAGGACACCGCCGCACGGCGCGCATGCACCGCCCGGCGCAGCTTGCCACCGCCCGGCGGGGTGATGGCGCTGGCGGTGCGCGCCGCGCCAATCGCCCCGGCGTACAGGGGGCGCAGCCACCCTTTCATGGCGTGGCGGGACCCCCGGTCCTGGCCGTCCCCGTGCCGCGCGCGGCCTTGGTGCGCGCCACCACCAGCGCGGTGTCCACCGCACGCCGGAAGTCCGCCCACGGGATCGCCCCCTCCACCAGGAAATCCCCGATCAGGAAGGTGGGAGTGGAGCGCACGCCGGCGCGCGACGCCTGCTGCACGTCGTTCTCCACCAGCCCCTCAATGGCCGGCGAGCGCCGGCAGGCCCCGAAGGCCGTCATGTCCAGCCGCAGGTCGCGCGCCAGCCGGTCCAGCAGCGGCGACACGTCGCTCATCTCCTTCACGGTTTCCTGACGGGCAAAGAGCGAGTCGGCGTAGGCCCAGTAGCGCCCCTGCGCCCCCGCGCACATGGACGCGACCGCCTCGGCGCGGGCGTGGCGGTGGATGTTGAGCGGAAACTGCAGGTGCACCAGCCGCACCTTGCCGGGCTCCACATACTCGCGCCGCAGCTTCTCCATGGCCTGGTCGTGCCACTGCCGGCAGTAGGGGCACTGGAAGTCGCTGAGGATCACCACCCACATCGCCTTCTCATTCCCCAGCAGCCGTCCCTGGTCGGCCTTGGCCACCAGGGCCGAGTCGGGAAGGGGGGCGCTGGCGGTCACCGGGGTGGCCGCCGCCGGCGTGGCGGCCGCCGTGGCCGCCCGCGCGCGGTCGGCGCGTGTGGTGGTGCCCTGTGCGTCCCCCGACCGGCAGGAGGCGCCCAGCAGGGGGGCAAGGACGGCGGCGCCCGCAAGCGCGGCCCGGCGGAGTCGGGAGGAACGGTGCATCCCTAACGCTAGCGCCCGGCCATCCGGCGCGCACGAATCCTGCCCCGCCGATGACACCTTTTCCTCCCTCTCGCGTACAATACCGCATGAGCTTCTGGCGCCGGACCTGGTTGCTGGTGGGTGTTGCGGTGGGCGCCATGGCCCACCCGGCGCTGCCGGGCGTCTCGGGGCGCGCCGGCGCGCTGCAGGCCCAGCCGCAGCCGCTCCCGGCCCCGGTGGGCTACGTCAACGACTTTGCCAACGTCATCGCGCCCGACGCCCGGCAGCGCATCGAGGCGCTGGCCGATCGGGTCCGCGCGGCCACCGGCGGAGACGTGGTGGTGGTCACCCTGCCCTCCTTGGAAGGGCGTCCGGTGGAGGAGGTCGCGCTGCGGCTGGGGCGCGAGTGGAAGGTGGGCGGCAAGGCCGCCATCGGCGACGCCGCCCGCAACGCCGGCGTGGTCATCCTGGTGGTGCCCAAGGAAACCGCGGACGATGGGCGCGGGCGCTGCCGCATTGAGGTGGGGCAGGGGGCGGAAGGATTCATCACCGACGCCACGGCGGGGTCGTTGTGCCGCGAGCAGGTGCCGCGCTTCCAGGCGCGGGACTACAGCGCGGCCGTGGAAGGGCTGGCCGAGGCGGTGGCGGGGCTGTA
>JAGWYS010000089.1 GCA_018969225.1 Gemmatimonadota bacterium
CGGCGCCTTCCCCTGCCCACCCTGCCCCATCCCCGCCATCCCGCCCTGCGCCGACACCACGCCGGGCACCAGCGCCAGCGCCGCGGCCACCAGCGCGCCACCCACCGCCACACGAGCCTTCATCATGGGAGAATTCCTGTCCTGTTGAGGTCTACCTGTGCCGTTCGTTCCACCCCCAACGACGCGGGGGCCGGCCGCCCTCGGCCGACCCCCGAATCCTAAACACCCCGCCCACCACCGCGCGGGGGAGCCCCCGTCCCGGGGCGGCCCTTACGGCGCCGCGGGGCCCAGCAGCGCCGTCAACTCTCGCTGCACCTTGTCCAGTTCCGCCCGCAGGAACGCCCGCCGCTCGAAGGCGTCGCGCCCCACCTTCTGGTCGCCTCGGGCGGTCATCCCCGCCAGGTAGCTGATGTGCGCCTGCAGCCCCGGCTTCCCGTACCGGATGGGCTGCGTGTTGAGCACCTCGGCCACCTTGGTGAGCCGCGCCAGCGTGTCGGCCGCCACCCCGGTGGCCGCGCCAAGCTTCTGCTGGGCCGCGCGCACCCGCGCCACCGCCGCGTTCACCTCCTGCACCATGGCGCGCATCGCCACGTTGTGGCGGTACTGCGCCTGCAGGTCCGCCTCGGTGGTGCCGTCGGTGGCCAGCCGCGGGTCCATCCGCACCCGCAGCGGCACCTCCGCCGCCGTCTTCCCCATCACCACCCGCACGGTGTAGCGCCCCGGCGGGGCCCCGATCCCCTGCTGGTCGCGCATCCCCCACACGAAGCGGTTGAGCCCCGCCGCCGTCCCCACCACGTCCGCCGCCGGGCCGGCCGCCAGCGCCCCCGCCCGACCGCCACGCCCCTCCATCATCGACTCGTCCGGGTCATCGCCCCCCGGGCGCCCGCGCCCCGCCGCCGCCGGCGGCCGCACGCCGCTGCGGTACAAGTTCACCACCGCCCCCATGGCGTCCAGCACCTCGATGTGCACCGTGTCGGTGGCCGCCGCCGGCAGGTAGTACTCCACCGTGGGCGCCACCAGCGTGGACGCCACGTTGCTCCGGAACCCGTCGCGCGGGCGGAACACCGTCAGCGGCGCCGACGCCGTGGCCGGCGTGAGCTGCTGCAGCGACGCGATGTTGTCCAGGATCCACGCCGCCCGCCCCTGCGTGGCCACCACCAGGTCACCGCGGTGCACGCGGATGTCGTTGATGGGCACCACCGGCAGGTTCAGCTGGAACGGCTGCCAGTGCGCCCCATTGTCGAAGGATATGAACATCCCGAACTCGGTGCCGGCGTACAGCAGCCCGGCGCGCACCGGGTCCTCGCGCACCACGCGCGTGGGATTGTCCTTCGCGATGCCGTTCTCCCCGGTGGTGAGCCGCGTCCACGTGGCCCCGTAGTCGTCGGTGCGGTACAGGTACGGCTGGAAGTCCCCCAGCAGGTAGCGGTACACCGCGAAGTACGCCGACCCCTTGCGGTGCGGCGAAGCGTCGATCCACGCCACCCGCCCCCCCTCGGGGAGGTCCTTGGGCGTCACCCGCTTCCACGTCTTCCCGTTGTCACGCGTGACCGAAAACGGCCCGTCGTTGGCCCCCGTCCAGATCACCCCCGGCTCCAGCGGCGACTCGGCGATCGCGTACAGCGTGCTGTAGAACTCCTCCCCCGTCACGTCGCGCGTGATGGGCGTCCCGCTCCCCCCCTGGCAGCACTTCGGGAAGGCGGTGAGGTCGGGGGAGATCCGCTCCCACGTGGCGCCGTTGTCGCGCGTGCGGTGCAGGTACTGCGACCCGTAGTACAGCACCTTCGGGTCGTGCGGCGAGGTGGCCATGGGAGTGGTGCGCTGCATCCGGTACAGGAGGTCGCCCCCGTCGTTCCCGTACAGCGACTGCCCGCCAATCCAGTAGTTCCTGGTGGCCCCCGCCGCCACGTTCATCACCTCGTACTGCCCCTTGCAGTTGCCGTGGATGATGTTGGGGTCGGACGGGTGCGGGATGATGGGCCCCGTCTCGCACCCCGGCCCCACCCGCACCGCCCCCATGTTCATGGGCGTGTTCAGCGATGGCACGATGTAGGTGCTGTTGTCCTGCTGCGCCATGTACAGGTTGTACGGGAACGCGTTGTCCAGCCACACCCCGTAGAACTCCGCCGTGGGCTGGATATCCTGCGAGCTCCAGGTGCGCCCGCCGTCGAACGACACGTTCCCTCCGCCGTCGTTCGACTGGATCATCACCTTCCCGTCCTTCGGGTTGATCCAGATGTCATGATTGTCGCCGTGCGGCGTGCGGAAGGGCGCCACCGTCTTCCCGCCGTCGGTGCTCTTGTAGAAGGTCTCGGCGCCGCCGTACACCACGTCGGCGTTGGTGGGGTCGGCCCCCAGCGACGTGTAGTAGAACGGCCGCGTGATGAGCCCCGGCGTGCTGTTCATCAGCTGCCACGTGCTCCCGGCGTCGTCGGAGCGGTACAGCCCGCCCCCCGGCAGCGCCTCCACCAGCGCGTAGATCCGCTGCGGGTTGGCGGCGGTCACCGCCAGGTTCCCCTTGCCAATCAGCCCCGCGGGGAGCCCCTTCCCGGGCTGCGTCCAGGTCACGCCGCCGTCGGTGCTCTTGTAGAAGCCCCCCTCGCGCGAGCCGGAAATGATCGTCCACGGCTTCCGCTCCAGCCGCGACATCCACGCGTACACCACATCGGGGTTCCCCGGCTGCAGCTCCACGTCCATGGCGCCGGTGCTGTCGCTCACCGCCAGCGTGCGGCTCCACGTCTTCCCGCCGTCGGTGGTGCGGTAGATCCCGCGCTCGGGGTTGGGCTTGAAGGCGTTCCCCATGGCCGACACCCACACGATGTCGGGGTTGGTGGGGTGGATGCGCACGGCGCCGATCTGCCCGGCCTCGTACAGCCCCATGAACTGCCAGGTGGCGCCGCCGTCGGCCGAGCGGTACACGCCGCGCCCGGTGGAGACGTTGCTGCGCACGCCGTCCGACCCGGTGCCCACCCAGATGACGTTGGGGTTGGACTCGGCCACGGCAATGGAGCCGATGGAGCCCACCGGCAGCTTGCCGTCGGTGATGGGCTGCCAGCTCTGCCCGCCGTCGGTGGTGCGCCACACGCCGCCGCTGGCGACCCCCATGTAGAAGGTCCGCGGCTGCGACGGCACGCCGGTGACCGAGGTCACGCGCCCGCCGCGGGAGTGCCCCACCAGCCGGTACTGCAGCCCGCGGAAGAGCGCCGGATCCACCGACGCCATGGGCGGCGGGGGCACGGGGCGCGGCGCGGGGCGGGTGCCCTTGGGGGGGAGCCGGTTGGCCCCCTGTGCGCCCAGCACCGCGGAGGCCAGCAGCAGCGAGGCGCCGGCAGCCAGCGCCCGGGAGGGAGAAGACCAGCGAGTCATGGCGGTAAGGCGAGGGTGAAGGGACACGGGGCGGCGGCGGGTCATCGCGCCCCCGGACGAAGTACGCGGCCGGTGCCGCCATTGCTGCGCGACGCCCCCTGCAGGGCAATGGCGCCGTTGACCACTACGGCGGCGATGCCGACCGGATACTGGAACGGATTGGCGAAGGTGGCCGCGTCGGCCACGGTGGCGGGGTCGAACACCACCGCATCGCCGGCCATGCCAGGCGCCAGCACGCCGCGGTCGCCCAGCCCCACGCGCGCCGCCGGCACGCGGGTCAGCTTCGGGATCGCCTCCTCCAGCGACAGCGCCTTCCGCTCGCGGACAAAGCGCCCCAGCACGCGCGGGAAGGTGCCGGCGCCGCGCGGGTGCGGGCTCCCGCGGCGCGTGGGCCCGTCGGCCGCGAAGGCGCCGCCGTCGGAGCACACCATCCCCCACGGGTGCGCCAGCAGCCGGTCGATGTTGGCCTCGCTCATCCCGAAGCCCAGCATCCCCACGGAGCCGCCGCTGCGCTGCAGCAGCCCCACGGTCACGTCGTACGGGTCCTGCCCCAGCGACGCCGCATGGGCCCCCAGGCGCTTCCCCTCGGCATCCCGATCCTCGGCGGCGCGCACCGATGCGATCTGCACCTGGTCCCAGTTCCCCAGCAGCTCCACCTTGGCCAGCACCTGTCGGCGCAGCGCCGGCGCCTGCGCCGGGTCGGCCAACCGTGCCAGGAACGCCCCCGTGCCGCCGTCCAGCGCGGCGATGGGGAACAGGTTGGACAGCCCCGTGCTGTACGCCTCGTACGGGTACACGTCGAACCACGCGTCCACCCCCGCCGCGCGCGCCGCCGCCAGCCGCGCGACGCACGCCTCCAGCTTGTCCCAGTTGCGCCGCCCCTGCTGCTTGAGATGGGAGAGCTGCACCGGGCACCCGGCGCCGCGCCCCACCGCCAGCGCCTCGTCGATGGCCTCCAGCAGCCGGTCGTCCTCGTTGCGCAGGTGCGACGCATACGGCAGCCGCCGCGCCGCCAGCGGGCGCGACAGCGCGACCAGCTCCTCGGCCGACGCAAACGCCCCCGGGGCATACTCCAACCCCGTGCTCGCGCCGCACGCCCCCTCCGCCAGCGCCCGCTCCACCATGGCCGTCATGCGGGCCAGCTCGTCGGGGGTGGCGGGGCGGTTGGCCTCCCCCACCACGGCACCCCGCACGCTTCCCAGCCCCACCATCGCGGCGAAGTTGATGGCCGGCCGGTATCCCTCCACCCGGGTTGCCCACGCGGCGAAGCCGCGATCGGGGGCGCCGGTGAACGACGAACTGCCGTCGGCGCCCACCACCACCGTGGTGATCCCCTGCCGCACCGCCGACTCCAGCCGCGGATCGGCCTCCAGGTTCCCCTCGGCGTGCGAGTGGATGTCCACGAACCCCGGCGCCACGACCAGCCCGCGCGCGTCGACTTCCTGCTCCCCCTGCCCCGCCACGCGCGGGGCCACCTCGGCCACGCGCCCGGCGCTGATGGCCACGTCGGCAACGCGCCCCGGCCCGCCGCGCCCGTCCAGCACCGTGCCGCCGCGGATGACTAAGTCGTGTGCGGGGAGGCGGCGCACCCACGGGGCGGCCGTTCCGCGACGCGGCGAGGCAACCAGCGTGACGGCGGCCGCCGCCGAGGCGCCCAGGAAAGCGCGACGCGACGCCGCGCGCGGCGCGACGGGGGTCACTTCCGCGCCCCCGGCCCCAGCACCACCCGCCCCGGCGTGGCGCCCGTGTGCTCCCCGTTGCGCAGCACCGCGGTGCCGTTCACGAACACGTCGCGCACCCCGGTGGCCAGCTGGTGCGGCTGCTCGAAGGTGGCGTGGTCCTGCACCGTGGCCGGGTCGAACACCACCACGTCGGCGAAGTACCCCGGCGCCAGCCTCCCGCGGCGCGCCAGCTTGAGGTTGGTGGCCGGCAGCGACGTCATGCGCCGCACCGCGTCCGGCAGCGTGAGCACCGAGTCGGTGCGCACGTACTTGGCCAGGATGCGGGCGAAGGTGCCGTACGCGCGCGGGTGCGGGTTGCTCTTGAGGAACACCCCCTCGGGGGCCAGCGACGCGGCGTCGGAGCCCACGCTCACCCACGGGCGGCGCAGCTGCGCGGCGATGTTGTCCTCGTCGATGATGAAGTAGATCGTCCCCACGCGCGAACCGTCCTGCACCACCAGGTCCATCGCGGCCTCCTCGGGGGTCGTGCCGCGCAGCTTCGCCACCTCGGCCAGCGTCTTCCCGGTGAACTTCTTGAGCGATTCGGCCTTGAACCCCGCCAGCACCACGCGGTCGGGTGAGCCCGAGGCCAGCAGCAGGCTCTCCCACTGGTCGGTGGGGGTGCGCATCTCGCGCGCCACGCGGGCGCGGATGGCGGGGTCCTGCAGCCGCTTGGCCCACGCCGCATACCCCCCCTCCTGCACCCAGGGGGGCATGGCGGCGTCCAGCCCGGTGGCGCCGGCGGTGTACGGGTAGATGTCGGCGGTGACCGGCACCCCGGCGGCGCGCGCCGAGTCGAGGCGCGCCAGCACGCGCGCCATCTTGGGCCAGTTGGCCTCCCCGGCAGCCTTGAGGTGGTAGATCTCGGCGCGGATCTTCGCCTCGCGCGCGATGGTGAGCAGCTCGTCCACCGCCTCCTCGAAGCGCGCCCCCTCGCTGCGCAGGTGCGAGATGTACATGCCGTCGTACTCGGCGGCCACCTTCGCCAGGGCGACCAGCTCCGGGGTCTTCGCATAGAACGCCGGGGCGTAGATCAGCGACGATCCCACCCCCAGCGCCCCTTCCTCCATCGCCTGGCGCACCTCCGCCTGCATGGCCGCCAGCTCCGCGGGAGTGGGTTCGCGGTCGTCCCACCCCACATGGTTGATGCGCACCGTGGTGGCGCCCACGAAGGAGGCGATGTTGGTGCTGATCCCCTTCTTCACCAGCGAGTCCTGGTAGCCGCGCAGCGTGCGCCAGGTCACCGGGTACGTGATGTCCCCCTGCTCCGCGACCAGCTCGGCGCGCAGCGTGTCGGAGAGGGGGCCCATGGACGTCCCCTCCCCCATCACCTCCAGGGTGACCCCCTGGCGGATCCCGCTCAGCGAGCGGCCGTCCTCGATGAGCGACTCGGTGGCCCAGCTGAGCATGTTGATGAAGCCGGGGGCCACCGCGAGGCCAGCGGCGTCCACCTCGGTGCGCCCGCGGCCGTCCACGGTGCCCACCGCCACGATGGAGTCGCCCACGAGGGCCACGTCGCCCGTGCGAGGAGCATCGCCGCTGCCGTCCAGGATGGTGCCGCCGCGGATGACCACATCGTACGCGGGGGCGGGGGTGCAGGCCGCCAGCGCGAGGGCGGCGGCCAGCGAGAGGAGGCGGGAGGGGAGGTGTGTCGTCATGCGCCCAATGATGCGCCCCGCCGCGCCCGGCGGCTACCATGCGGGGGGCGGCCATCCCCGCCGGCCGCCACTCCCCGCCGGCGCCGGGGCGACTAGCTTTCGCGCCATGTCGAAGACCGCCACCCCCTACCGCGCGCTCCCGGTCGAGCGGCGCGTCTCCCTGGTGACCCGCGCCATGCAGCGCCACAAGGGCACCCGCCAGCTGTACGCGCAGCGCATCGCGGCCAAGGGGGGCGGCTTCCGCGCCGCCACGCTGGCGGCGTGGCCGCCGGAGAAGCTGGCGCGCGAGTTCGTGCGCCTCAACGCGCAGGCCGGCCACGACGAGCTGGAGCTGCTGCAGCTGCTGTACGTGGAGCTGGAGCCCGAGTACCAGGTGACGTTCCTGGAGGCGTGCGGCGTGGCGCACGAGCACGGGGTGATCCCCGAGGCGCTGGAGCCGCCGTACGCCGCGGCCGAGGCGGTGGCCACGGGCGTGGCGGCGGTGCTGGCCGCGCACGGCGACGCCGGGCGGCACTACCTGCAGACGCTGGTGGTGTACAACCTCGCCGCGTGGCCCGGGCTGGACGCGGCGCTGGCGGCCGCCCCCTGACGGGGGCGTAGTGGCAAGGAGGCGCTGACGCGCGAGGGGGGACGCGCCTCAGCGCATCCCGAACATCCCGCCACCGCCGAAGGGCATGCGGGGCATCCCCGGGAAGCCGCCCTTTCCGCCGCCGCCGCCCAGCTTCTTCATCATCTTCTGCATCTCGCGGAACTGCTCCAGCAGCCGGTTCACCTCGCTCACCGGCCGCCCCGCGCCCTTGGCCACGCGCAGCCGCCGCGAGCCGTTCAGCAGCTCCGGCTTCTTCCGCTCCCCCGGCGTCATGGACAGCACGATGGCCTCCACGTGCTTGAGGCGCTTCGGGTCCATCTTCGCGTCCTTCAGCATCTTCGCGTTCACGCCGGGCATCAGCTTGAGGAGGTTCTCCAGCGGCCCGAGCTTCTGCATCTGGCGCATCGCCGCGAGGAAGTCCTCCAGGTCCATCCCCTCCTTGCGGACCTTCTTCTCCAGCTTCTTCGCCTCGTCGGCGTCGAAGGCCGCCTGCGCCTTCTCCACCAGGGACACGATGTCGCCCAGCTGGAGGATGCGCCCGGCCATCCGCTCGGGGTGGAACTCCTCCAGCGCGTCGGGCTTCTCCCCCACGCCGATGTACTTGATGGGCTTCTTCAGCACCCCGTAGATGGAGAGCGCCGCGCCGCCGCGCGCGTCGCCGTCCATCTTGGTGAGGATCACGCCGGTGATCCCCAGCGCGTCGTCGAACCCCTTGGCGATGCGCACCGCCTCCTGGCCCGTCATGCCGTCGGCCACGAAGAGGATCTCGTCGGGACGGATGGCCTCCTTGAGGCGCACCAGCTCCGCCATCATCGCCTCGTCCACCTGGAGGCGCCCCGCGGTGTCCACGATCACCACGCGGTCGCGGGCGCGCTCCCCCTGCTCGATGCCGGCGCGGGCGATCTTCACCACGTCGGTGGTGGTGCGGTCGGCGTACACCGGGATGTCCAGCGCCTTCCCCAGCGTCTCCAGCTGGTCGATGGCCGCCGGGCGGTACACGTCGGCGGCCACCAGCCGCGTGCGCTTCCCCTCGGCCGCCAGCTTGCGCGCCAGCTTGCCGGCGGTGGTGGTCTTGCCCGAGCCCTGCAGCCCCACCAGCATCACGCGCGAAGGGGGCACCGTCCCCAGCTTGAGCCCCTCGCGCCGCTCCCCCAGGAGCGCCGTGAGCTCGTCGTGGACGATCTTGACCAGCTGCTGGGCGGGCTGCACCGACTTCACCTGCAGCGTCCCCACCGCCTTCTGCTCCACGCGCTCCAGGAACTCGCGCGTGAGGGCGAAGTTGACGTCGGCCTCCAGGAGCACGCGCCGGACCTCGCGCAGCCCCTCCTTGAGGTCGGCCTCGGTCAGGACTCCGCGGCCGCGGAGCTTCGCGAAGACATTGCCCAGTTTCTCGGAAAGATCGTCGAACATGGGTCAACGCTAACCCGCCCGGCCCCCCCCGGACAACCGGCCGCGGCCAGGGCCGCCACCGGGCGCCCCCCGTGCCGACCACCGTCCCCCCCGGTAGATTGGGGGGTCCGTCCGGGATTCCCCCGACTCCCCCCAGCAGCCCCGCCGTGTCCCGTTCCCCCACGCGCAAGACCTCCCCGCCGATGCCGCGCGGGCAGCGGACGGAGGAAATCCTCCGCGCCGAGCTCCCCCCGACGCTGCCCTTGATGGCGCTCCGCTCCACCATCGTCTACCCGCTGGGGACGATCGCGGTGCAGATGGGGGCCCCCGAGAACCTCGCCCTCCTGCGGGCGCACGAGGAGTCGGGGCTGGTGGTGGCGCTGGTGGTGGCCTCCGGGGAGGGGGAGGAGGCGATCGACCCCGAGAAGTTCGTGGGGCGGGTGGGGGTGGCGGCGCGCGTGCACGAGCGCATCAACCTCCCCGGCGACACCATCCAGATCACGCTGCAGGGGTTGCGCCGCATCACCATCGAGGGGATCGAGAAGCGCACCCCCTACGCGGTGGCGCAGGTGCGCGGGGTGCGCGAGACCCCCGTGGACCCCGCCGAGGTGGACGAGCTGGTGACGCGCACCGTCGCCGCCGCCGAGACGCTCGCCGAGCTGGTGGAGCGCATCCCCGACGAGGTGCCGCAGGTCCTCAAGATGAACGTCTCCGACCCGGGGCGGTTCGCGGACCTGGCGGCCACCAACATGAACCTCCGGATCTCCGATCGCGAGGAGGTGCTGCAGCGCCTCGACATCGGGCAGCGCATCCGCTTCATCCTCACCCGCCTGGAGCGCGAGGTGGCGCGCGCCCGCGTGATGGAGGACGTGAAGAAGCAGACCGAGGTGAAGATCGAGCAGCACCAGCGCGAGTTCTACCTGCGCCAGCAGCTGCGCGCGATCCAGGCCGAGCTGGGGGAGACCGACCCCGCCGAGCGCGAGTCCACCGACCTGCAGCAGCGGATCGACCAGGCGGGGCTCCCCGAGCATGCGGCCAGCGAGGCGCGGCGCGAGGTGGAGCGGCTGCGCATGCTCTCGGCGGCCTCCAGCGAGTACCAGGTGGTGCGCACGTACCTCGACTGGATCCTCGCGCTCCCGTGGGCCTCCCGCAGCGCCGACGACCATGCCATCACGCTGGACACGGTGGAGCGGGCGCTGGACGACCGGCACTACGGGCTGGACGAGGCCAAGGAGCGCATCGTGGAGTACCTGGCGGTGCGCAAGCTGCGCGGCGGCGACCCCACGGGCTCCATCCTCTGCTTCGTGGGTCCGCCGGGCACCGGCAAGACCTCGCTGGGCGAGGCGATCGCCACCGCCATCGGGCGCGCCTTCTACCGCATCGCCGTGGGCGGGGTGCGCGACGAGGCGGAGATCCGCGGGCACCGCCGCACCTACGTGGGCGCCATGCCCGGGCTCCTCTTGCAGGCGCTGCGGCGCGTCGGGGTGCGCGACCCGGTCATCATGATCGACGAGATCGACAAGATGGCCAACGGGGGGAACGCCGGCGACCCGGCGGCGGCGATGCTGGAGGTGCTCGATCCGGCGCAGAACGTCGGCTTCGTGGACCATTACCTCAACCTCCCCTTCGACCTGTCGGGGGTGCTGTTCATCTGCACCGCCAACAACCTCTTCGACATCCCGGGGCCGCTGCGCGACCGCCTGGAGGTCATCCGGATCTCCGGCTACACCATCGAGGAGAAGGTGGAGATCGCCGAGCGGTACCTGGTGCCGCGACTGCTGGCCGACCACGGCCTCGTGGCGGACGACCTGGCGTTCACCCCCGAGGTGCTCGCGTTCATCGCCAGCCGCTACTCCCGCGAGGCGGGGCTGCGCGCGCTGGAGCGGTCGATCGCGTCGGTGTGCCGCAAGCGCGCGCGCGCCAAGGCCGCCGGCGACGCCGCCACCTGGACCCCCGACGCCGAGCGCGCCGAGGCGTTGCTGGGACCGCCGCGCTTCTCGCCGGAGGCCGCGGAACAGGAGCCCGAGATCGGCACCGTGACCGGGCTGGCGTGGACCAGCACCGGCGGCGACCTCATGACCATCGAGGCGCTCCTCATGCCGGGGAGCGGCAAGCTCACCGTCACCGGGCAGCTGGGGGAGGTGATGCGCGAGTCCGTGGACGCGGCCTATTCGTTCGTGCGCTCGCGCGGGATGTCGCTCGGCATCGCCGACCGCAGCTTCCGCGAGTCCGACCTGCACCTCCACTTCCCGGCGGGCGCCGTCCCCAAGGACGGTCCCTCCGCGGGGACCGCCGTCACCCTGGCGGTCGCCAGCGCGCTGGCACGGCGCCCCGTGCGCCGCGACCTGGCCCTCACCGGCGAGGTCACCCTGCGCGGCAAGGTCCTCGAAATCGGCGGCGTGAAGGAGAAGGTGCTGGCCGCCTACCGCGCCGGGCTGCGCGAGGTGTTCCTCCCCAAGGGGAACGAGAAGGACCTGCGCGACGTCCCTGCCGAGGTGCGCGAGAAGATGGCATTCACCTTCACCGCCACCATGGACGAGGTGCTGCGGCTGGCGCTGCTCCCCGCCGCCGACCCGCACCCCGCCGACGCCCCGCCGCTGGAGCTTGCCCTGGACGGCCCGCTGGCGCTGGGGGTGGACGCGTCACGGGACGGTGCGCGCGACGGGTCCCTGGACGGCGTGGTGCGCACGGGGGGGCCCCTACCCCCCCGCGCGAAGGGCGTGAAGCAGCACGCCGACTAGCCCCCCCACCAGCGTCCCGTTGATGCGAATGAACTGCAGGTCGCGCCCGACCTGCAGTTCGATCTTCCGCGAGGTCGCCTCGGCGTCCCACGAGGCCACCGTCCCGGCGATGAGGGCGGCCACCTCGCCGCGCGCCTGATGGACCGCGGCCACGGCCAGCCGGCCGATCGCGCCATCCAGTCGGGCGGCGAGCGTGGTGTCCGCCTGCAGCCGCTCCCCCAGCGCGGCGAGCCAGCGCTCCAGCGCGTCGGGGTCGCCGTCCGTGGCATCGGCCAGCCGATCGGCATAGGCGGCCAGCCGCTTGCGCGCGTCCGCCCACACCGTGCGGGCGAACTCCCCCACCGCCGGATGCCCCAGCAGCTCCTGCTTGAGCTCCTCGGCGCGGGCCCCCATGGCCGGGTCCTCGCGCAGCGCGACCGTGAAGCGCGCCACGGCCTCGTCGTACCGCTGCCGCAGGGGATGCGCCGGGTCCGCCGCCACGGCCGACAGCGTGCGTTCCACGCCGCTCACGATCCGGTCCCCGAGCCGCGCTTCGACCTTGCCGGGCACCCACCAGGGGCTCTCCTCCTTGATGCGGTCGCGGATGAGCGTCTCGTTCTCCGCCAGGAGGCGCGCGCCCAGGCGCAACGCGTCATCCAGCAGCGCGTGGTGGCGCCCGCCGGCGGTGACCAGCTCCAGCACGCGCGCCAGCAGCGGGGCGGCGGGGACCCGCCGCAACCGCGCCACCACGCCGCGCTCCACCAGCGTCCGCACGTCGTCGTCGCGCAGCGCGCCCGCCGCGCCGTGCAGCGCCCCCGCCACCTGCCCCGCCACGCGGCGCGCGTTCCCGGGCGCCGCCAGCCACGCCCCCAGCCGGGCCGACGGCTGCAACGAGGCCAGCTTCCCCGCGATCACCTCGGGGGCCAGGAAGAACCGCTGCACGAAGTTCCCCAGCGCCGCCCCGATGCGATCCTTGCGCGCGGGAACGATGGCCGTGTGCGGGATGGGCAGCCCCAGCGGGCGGCGGAACAGCGCCGTCACCGCGAACCAGTCGGCGATCCCTCCCACCATGGCGGCCTCGCTGAAGGCCCGCACCCACGCCAGCCATGGCCAGCGGGGCTCCCCCCACAGTGCCAGGGCGTAGGCCGCCGCCGCGACCAGCAGCAGCCCGGTGGCCACCCGCTGCATGGCCACCAGCCGGGCGCGACGCAGCGCATCGTCCGGCGTCGGGCGCAGCCCCTCGGGGAGCCCGGCCGGCAGGGCCGCCCCCGCTGGCGCTCCCTCGCCCGCGCTCACGGTCGCGTGATGCGCGCCAGGTCGATCGGCGACCGCCCCAGCGCTGCCGGGACGTCCACGTAGGTCGCCAGCGGGGCGCCGGCGCTGGGCGCCACCGACACCAGCACCGTGCGCGCCGCGCGCCCGTCACGCGCCGGCACCTCCAGGCGGCGCGTGGTCGCGCCCGGCGGAAACGCCAGCTTCCCCAGCTGGTATCGCTTGCGCGCCGCCTCCGTCGCGGCATCCAGGAACTCGGCGGCATCCACCGGCGTGCGCCACGCGGTGGCCCACACCAGCGCCTCGCCGGCGGGCGTGCGCACCACCGCCATCCGGTCGCCCGTCACCCCGCCGGCCGCACGCCGCACCAACTCATCGTCGCGAAGGTATTGCGTGAGGAACAGCCGCAGCTCGAACTCCCCGAAGGTGTTGCTCCACACCAGCGTCCCCGTGCCCGGGGGCGGAAGCGTCACCGGCACCGGCTGCAGCCGGGCGCTCGGGTCGGCGGTGAAGTACGCGTCATCGTGAAGGAGCTGCGCCGAGGACACCGGCAGGTCGCCGAAGAGCGCCGACTCGGGGCGCTGCGCGATGAAGCGGCGCACGAAGTCCGCGCCCCCCAGGTATGGAAACAGCAGCCCCTCGCGCACCACCGCCGGGGCCGAGGCGAACACCGGCATCCCCACCTGTCCGTCGCGGATCATGTCGCGGATGCGGTCCCAGCCGCCGGGCATCTTCATCATCGGCCCCGACGTGGGGTTGGTGCGCAGCTGCAGCGACACCGCGTGCCCTTCCATGACCGCCTGGACCGCCAGCTGGCGGTCGGCGTCGTCCACCTGCTCCATGATGGAATCCATCCGCACGTACTGGTCCTGCAGCGCGTGCACCAGCTCGTGCGCGACCGTCTGCTCCAGCAGCGCCTTGGGCGCCCCCGCCACCACGAACAGCGTGTCGGTGCGCGGGTCGTAGTACCCCACCACCTGCTCCTCCAGCAGCCGTTGCAGGAGCGCCCCCAGCCGCATCGTGTCGGGGATGAGCCCCAGCAGGCGATACGCGGCCTCCTGCCCGGTCACCTGCCGCTGCGCGCGTGCCGAGGCCAGCTGCTGGCGCACGAACACCGCCACCTCCTCCTGGCGGCGCTCGGCCACCGCCGGGGGGGCCTTGAAGCGGATCCCCGACGCCTCCTCGATGCGGGGGACGTAGCGCGCCACCAGCTCGGCGTAGGGGCCGCCCGCCGCGGGGCGGTCGGCGCACCCGGCGGCCAGCAGCGGC
>JAGWYS010000336.1 GCA_018969225.1 Gemmatimonadota bacterium
CGGGGGACGTGCCCCTCACGCGCGGGCAGCGGCTGTGGCGGGAGCGGATGGCGCGGAAGGGGAAGGCGCCTCCGGCTTGACGCCCCCGGGGCGCCGGCGGATGCGGCGGGGCGGCTCCGGATCCGCCGCCAATTCCCGCACCAGCGCCATCGTGGCGGGAGACTTGAGGCGCTTTTTCAGCACGTCCCGCTGGTGCCGCAGGGTGCCGGCGGGAAGCGCCGTGCTGTCGGCCCGCTGGTGCATGACCAAATGGCACCCCCGGCATAGGGCGCGCAGGTCGTCCAGCGCCTCCCGCCCGACCCGCTTGTAATGCTGGTGATGCGCCTCCAGGCGCGGGTTCGGGTTGCCGCACCCCTGGCAATGCCACTTGGCCCGCTCCAGCACCTTGGCCCGGATGGCGTACCACTGCGCCGAGCGGAGGTAGAGCAAATACCGGGCTGTCCACGCCTTCGGCCCGATCCGGTGCGCGTCTTGGAGGTAGCGCCACCACCCCATTTCTGGCGCGCCGCGCGTGACGGGGAAGACTTCCCGTTCCCATGCGATGAGGCGGCCGGTCAGTCCGCGGCCGTATCCGCTGGCGTTCGGACGGCGCTTGCGGCGGGGAGACTGGCGGGGATGCTGTGGCTGGTTGGGCATCGTGGCGTAGGGGATGGGCATGACACGGCCTTTTTCTCCGGCAGTTAGTACCCGCCGGCGCGCCGCTGGCGCCGTGCGTGTACGTCCGAAGCTACCCGACTGCTGAGGCGTTTGATCGCTGTGAGGTCCAGAGGGGGCCTAGGTGGTGTCTGCACCTGGCGGGCTACGATCCCATGCCCTCCTTCGCCACGCCGCGCACTCTCGCGTGTCCTGCACCGCCTCCCCTTCCCTGCCGACCGTGGTGGACAGGCCAGTCCAACCACGGATTTGTTGTGTTCGGGGCGCGGTTCATCCCGTGGTGCGCCACGCCGAACGCCTCGGCGCGCTGGTCACGGTGTCAGAAACCACCGGCCAATACTCACCCCATCGCCGGCGCCGTCAATAGCGCCACTATCGCGCCAGCGTGGACGCCAGCGAAGCGGGTTTCTTGATCGGGTTTTGATCCGTTGCGTTGAGCGCCACCGCCTTCCCCACCTCCTCCACCCGCCGCACCGGCTCGCCCAGATCCCAGCGCCACGCCAGCAGGCGGGCGGCGGCGCCGGGGGTGGCGATGTCCCCCCACTGGTCGCGTCCGGGGAAGCGCAGCGGCGCGCCGGGGGCGTCGGGGCGGTCGGTGAGGGTGGCGGTGAGCGGGCGGCGGCCGTGGACGGGCGCGGGGGACCAGCGGAAGCGGAGGGTGCCGGCGCGAGTCCAGGCGGTGAAGGTGGGGACGGTGGCGGGGATCGGGTCAGGGACAGGTGCGTGGACAGGCGCGGGGACGGGTGCGGCAACGGCTGCTGGCGCAGGACGGCGGCGGGGCATGGGGGAGCGGGTAGGGTATGGGCGGGGACGCGAAACCGCCCCAGCGGGCCGGATGCGGGGCGCGCCGGGGCGGTTGGCGGGGGTGGCGCGTGGCTATCCGATCTCCTCGCCGTCCTCCACCGGCACGAACACGCCGACGCCCGTGTCCATTTCCACCGGGCCGATGGTCATGTCGGCATCAATGCCGAGGGCGGCGGGGTTGAGTTCCCGCAGGACAGCATGGGTGGCGCGGTTGAGTTGGGCGGGGGTATCCGCGAACACCTCCACGATGAGTTGGCAGCGGTAGGTCGGCATGGTCAATCCTCCAGGTTCGTGGTGAGCCCGTGCACGGGCGTAGTGATGAGGTACGGCCAGCCGTAACGGTCGCGGCCGTGCGCGGCGCCGCGGCGGATCGCGCGGGCCATGGCGAGCCAGTCGTCCCCGTCGGCGGTCAGGTCGGCGGCCCGATCCGGGTGCAGCCGGGCCAGGCGGTAGCTGGCGCGGGCGTCCTGGAGGAGGCCGGCGACGGTCGCGCGGACGGCGGGGGGCAGCGCGGGTTGCGCGGGCATGGTTACGCCTCCCCGGCGGGCGGGACGACCTGCAGGTGGCGCGCCAGCGCGTCCGGGGACCAGAGGGACCGGCGGCCGTGCGCGCCGATCACCTCCACCAGCTCCACGCCGGCGGCGGCCAGCAGCGCCTCCACGCGCTGGCGGGAGCGGTGATAGTGGCCGCCATACTGGCGCGCCCGGCCGATCAGGTCGGACCCGGACGGCCGGCAGTAGCCGCCCAGATACAGGCGTTGGTAGC
>JAGWYS010000090.1 GCA_018969225.1 Gemmatimonadota bacterium
TCCGACAGCGCCAGCTCCAGCTCGATGATCCCCTTGTCGCGCGCCGGGTCGGGGGCGCCCATGACGTGCGTCACGTCGGGGTCCTCGAAGCACCGGATCACGTGCACGATGGCGTCGGTCTCCCGGATGTTCTGCAGGAACTTGTTCCCCAGCCCCTCCCCCTGCGCGGCCCCGGCCACCAGCCCGGCGATGTCCACGAACTGGACCACCGCGGCGACCGTGCGCTTGGGCTGCACCAGCGCCGTCAGCTGCGCGAGGCGCGGGTCGGGGACCTCCACCATCCCCACGTTGGGCTCGACGGTGCAGAAGGGATAGTTGGCGGCCTCCGCCTTGGCGGCGGTGAGCGCGTTGAAGAGCGTGGACTTCCCCACGTTGGGGAGGCCGACAATGCCGAGGCGCAGCATGCGGGAGGGGTTGGGTTACCGGGCGGGGCGGGGGGACGCGGTGGTCACTGCTTGCAGCTGCCGCGCGGGTCCAGCCGCGGCTGGTCCACGACGGGGCGCGTCGCGCGGTTCCCCAGCGCCAGCGCCACGTCGGCCACCAGGCGCGACACCTTCGCCATGTGGTCATAGTCGATGTACTGCGGCTCGTCGGTCAGCTGGTGGTACGCCGAGTGCCCCCCCGTCGTGAAGAAGGTCACCGGGATCCCCCACTTCGCGTACTCGTAGTGGTCGGAGCGGCAATAGATGTTCATGGGGTGGCCGTTCGCGTCCATTGCGTAGTCGAACGTGAACCCGTGCTTCCCGGTCGTGTTCACCTGCTCCACCAGGTTCCCCAGCTCGGTGGAGAGACGGCGCGACCCCACCAGCTGCAGGTAGTCCGGGCCGCCCCGGAGCGCCTTGCCGTCGGCGGTCGTCCCGGTCACGTCGGTGGCCGCCCCGCGCCCCACCATGTCCAGGTTGAGCTGCGCCACGATCGAGTCGCGCGGCACCGTGGCGTGCTCGGTGAACCACGCCGACCCCCACAGCCCCTTCTCCTCGCCGGCGTGCCACACGAACAGCGTGGAGCGCTTGGGGCGCACCTTGAGCGAGGCCAGCCGCTCCGCCACCTCCAGCACCGCCACCGACCCGGAGCCGTCGTCGTCGGCGCCGTTGAAGATCGAGTCGGGGCGCGGGCCGCGCGCCTGCCGCAGCGTCGCCAGCTCCGCGTTGACCTGGTCCAGCTGCTCCTTGGTGCCGAACTTCCCCTCGTCCTCGGCGCCGCCGGGGCGCACGATCCGGTTGAACACCAGCAGCGAGTCGTGGTCCACCGCGCGGCGCGCCACGCCCACGTGGTCCGAGTGCGCCCCCACCGCCACGTACTGCGCCGCCAGCCTGGGGTCGCTCCCCGGGAGCACGGCCACCACGTTGCGTGCCGCGAAGGGCACCGGGGTGACGCTCACCACCGCGTTGATGCGGGCCGTCGTCCCCGTCGCCCCGGGCGCCAGTTTGTCCAGCGGCTCGGCAAACAGCTTCCCCGCGGCGTCGGCCATCACGTACAGCCGCGCCCCCGGGTCGAGGCCGTCGTCCATGAACTGCCCGGGATTGAGCACGTAGTTCAGGAGCCCGCGGACCTGGGGCGGCACCACGATTACCACGGCCGCCGCGGAGGCCGGCGCGAGGGCGCGTCCCTCCAGCGCCAGCTGCACCCCGGCCTGCGAGAGCGGCATGGTCACCACCACGACCTTGCCGCGCGCCTGGTCGTCGGTGAGCCGGGCCGTGCTGTCGCCGGCCATGCCGCCGAACACCACCGGGGCCGAGTCCACCGCGATGGGCGCGCGCGCCAGGAACGCCCACTCGCGCCCCAGCGCGAGGGAGGCGCCCCCCGCCACGAAGGCCGACATCGGATCCACCTTCTTGGTCTTGAGCGGCAGCGTCTGGAAGTAGGTGCCGCTGTCCCCCGCCGGCTTGAGCCCGAGTCGGCGGAGCTCGGCGGCCAGGTAGGTCGTGGCCTTGAGGTGCCCTTCGGTCCCCACCTCGCGACCGCCCAGCGAGTCGTCGGCAAACACGTACAGCCGCGACATCAGGTCGGTGGGGGTGATGGCGCCGGTGGTGGGTGTCGCGGCCCGCTTCAGCGGAAGAGCCGCCGGCACGGGCGACGCCGCCGCCGGGGCCGGCGCCGCGTTCTGGGCGTCGGCGCCGGAGGAACGGCCGGCAAGCAGGAGGGCCAGCACGCCGGCCGTCAGGGCGGGGCGGCGCGCCCCGAAGCGGGAGGGAAGCATGAAGTCAGCGAGGGGAAAGGGGGAGGCGAGCCATCCGCACCTGCAGTGCGGGGGCCACGTCGGTCCACGACACCAGGAGGGTCTCTCCCACCCTGGCCATCCGCGGGAAGCCGCTGGGGCGACCGTTGGACATGCGAGTTATGACCCGGGCGGCCCCGGGAAGGTTTCCACGCACACGCCGGACGCGGAGTTCCACGACTGCCGGGTCCATCTGCTCCAGCCACGCCACCAGTGGGGTGCCGTCGGCGTCCAGCTCCAGCGCTGCGCGGCCGATGGGGGTCCCGTCATCCACCCGCACGGGCGGCGCGAAGGTGGCCCCGCCGTCGGTGCTGCGCGCCACCAGCACCCGCGCGGTGTCCCGGGCCCCGGTGAACCATGCCACCACCACCGTGTCGCCGCGGGCGGCCACGGCCGGCCCGTTGACGGGGCAGCCGGGGTAGTGCCAGCCGTCGGCGTGCACCAGCGCCGGCGCGCTCCATCCGGTCCCCTCCTGGCGCACGATGGCGATGTCACGGATTTCCGCCGGCGACCGGTCGCGGTACACCACCACCATGCCGCGTGCCGTTCGCGCGGCGGCGGTCTGGCAGCAGTCGCAACTGCGCGGGTCCAGCACGGCCTCGCCGTGCGGCGCGCCATCCGCCGCAAACCGGGCGGTGCGCACGGTCATCTCCCGCACCGAATCGGCCATGGCGCTCTTGCGCCCGTCCAGCCATGCCAGCCCGAGCGTGTCGCCCCCCGCCGGCCACAGCGTCACGAAGCCGTGTTCCGCCAGCAGCCCGTCGGTGTGCGGCGTCACGGGCGCCTCCCACTGGCGTCCGCCATCGCGCGATCGCGCCACCCGGATGCCGTAGCTGTACTTCCCCCCGCCTTCGCGCTCCAGCCAGTGCGCCGCCAGCGCCCCGGAGCCCAGCACCGTGACCGCCGGAAAGTCGGCCCAGTTCACGAACAGCGGACGCCCGGTCGTGATGGTGCGCACGGAATCCCAGCCGTCCGCGCCCCAGTGCGCCAGGCGAACCGCCACCGACGAGTCGGCGCCGGTCTCCTGCCAGGACAGCCAGACGCCGCGTCCCTCGCCGTCCACGACCAGCGACGGGGTACGGCTCCCCGCAGGCGCCGGGGTGGCCAGGGACTCAGGCGCGCCGGGCGCACGGGCGCCGTCGGGCGCCCCGTCGCGTGGCGCGCACGCGCTCGCGAGCAGGGCTGCCAGCGCGGCTGCCACCCACGGCGCGGCGGCCGTGGGACGCGGAGTGGGGCGGGGGCGGAAACGCATCCCCGAAAGCTATCGGGGCCGACGGGCCGCCGTCAGCGGCCGCCGTCAGCGGCCGCCGTCAGCGGCCGCGCGTGCTCACGGCCTTCTCGGTCCCCTCGGCCAGCCAGCACTCGACGGCGTCCACCAGGCGCGGCACCGAGGCGTCATACAGCGCCCGCTCGTCGCGGGGCATGGCGTGGAGCACGAAGTCGGCCAGGTCGCCAATGGTGCGCCGCTCGTCCACCGGGCGGATGCCGATCCGCAGCCGAGGGTACGTGGGGGACTTGAGGTGCGCCTCAATGCTCTTGAGGCCGTTGTGCCCCCCGGGGCTGCCGGCGGCGCGGAGCCGGTACTCCCCGACGGGGATGGCCACCTCGTCCACCAGCACGAGGAGGTCCTCCGCCGGCGTCCACCCGGGGCGCTTGAGGTACGGGCGCAGCGCGGCCCCGCTGAGGTTCATGTAGGTCTGCGGCTTGACGAGCCGCACCGTGCGCGTCCCGGTGCGCACGGTGGTGGTGACCGCCTCGCCGTCCTTGCGCCAGGGATCGGCGTGCCACCGGGCGGCGAGGTGGTCCAGGAGCCACCACCCCACGTTGTGGCGGGTGTCCTCGTATTCACGCCCGGGATTCCCCAGGCCCACGATCACTTTCATGTGCAGCGGACGAGGCGCGGGGCGCGGGATGCGCCAGCGTGGCGTGACCATGCCGGACGGATCCCGCGCCCAGCGGGGTGGAGCCGGGAAGGGTTACTTCTCGCCCTCGCCCTTCGGCTTGCGAATGAGCTCGGGCTCCGCGCCCCCCTCGGTGGCCGGCTCGGCGGCCACCTTCGGCGGCGCGACCACGCACACCGTGGCCCCGGGCTCGTCCATCACGGTGACGCCGGCGGGGAGCGTCAGGTCGGAGACGTGCAGCGGCTTGCCCAGCTTGACGTGCGAGACGTCCACGTCGATGTGCTCGGGGATGTTCCCCGGGTCGCACTGCAGGTGCAGCTCGTGCATCACCTGGTCGAGGATGCCGCCCTCGAGGCGGACCCCCTCCGGGATGCCGATGTACACGATGGGGACCTTCACCGACACCTTCTCGCCGGCCACCAGCTCCTGGAAGTCCAGGTGCATGACATGGCGCTTGACGGGGTGGCGCTGGATCTCGCGGATGAGCGTGCGGGACACGGTCCCGTCCACGTTGAGCTCGATGACGGTGGAGCTGGTGGCGATGCGCTGGAGCAGGCGCTCGGTCTCGCGGGCGTTGGTGGTGAGCGCCTGCGGCTCGCGGCCGTGGCCGTAGATCACCGCGGGGATGCTGCCGGCCGCGCGGAGCTTGCGCGCGGCCCCCTTGCCGGTGTCGGTGCGGACGGACGCGGAGAGCGATGCGGTTGCCATGGAATACCTCGAAACGGGAAAAAGTGGTGCGGGAGTAGCGGTGCGCTGCCGTCCCGGCCGGAACCTGCGGGTGCTGCGGGTCCTGCGGTCCTACTCGAACAGCACGCTGACCGACTGGTCGGCGTGGGTGAAGCGGATGGCCTTGGCCAGCAAGTCGCCCACCGAGAGCACCGTCAGCCGGGGCGGCCGACGCTCGGGCGGCAGGTTGATGCTGTCCGTGACCACCAGCTCGGTGATGGGGGCGTTGGTGAGGCGCTCCACCGCCGGCCCGGAGAACAGGGCGTGCGTGGCGCACACGTAGATGTCCTGCGCCCCCAGGTTCTTGAGCGCCCGCGCCGCCTCGGAGACGGTCCCGGCGGTGTCGATCATGTCGTCGGGGATGAGGCAGTCGCGCCCCTCCACCTCCCCGACCACGTTCATCACCTCGGCCACGTTGGCCTTGGGGCGCCGCTTGTCGATGATGGCGAAGGCGGCGTCGAGGCGCTTCGCGAAGCCGCGCGCCATCTTGGCCGACCCCACGTCGGGGGCCACCACCACCGGGTCCTTCAGCGCCTTGCGGCGGAAATAGCTGGTGAACACCGGGGCCGCGTACAGGTGGTCCACCGGCACGTCGAAGAACCCCTGCAGCTGGTGCGCGTGGAAATCCAGCCCGAGCACCCGGTCGGCGCCGGCGGTCTCGATGAGGTTGGCCATGAGCTTGGCGCCGATGGCCACGCGCGGCTGGTCCTTGCGGTCCTGTCGCGCATACCCCGTGTACGGGAGCACCGCGGTGATCCGGGCCGCCGAGGCGCGCCGCGCGGCGTCCACGAGCAGGAGGAGTTCCAGCATGTTCTCCCCCGGCGGGTTGGTGGGCTGCACCACGAAGACGTCGGCGCCGCGGATGTTCTCGTCGATGCGCACGAACACCTCGCCGTCGGCGAAGCGGGTGCAAGTCACCTTGCACAATTCCGTCCCGAGGGCACGCGCGACTTCCTCGGCCAGCGGCCGGTTGGCGGTGCCGGACAGGATCTTGAAGCCGCGCGGCGCCACTGGCGCCTCGGATCCCGGGGTCATGCGGGGCTCTGGGTCTCCAACGGGAACGGTCGGGGGAAGCGTGCGCCGGACGCCCGGAGGGACAACCCGCACAGCCCCTCAACCTAACCCAGCCGGCCCCCGGTTGGGAGAGCCCCGACCGCATTCCGGGGACGCCACCCGCTGTGCTGGGGATTGGCCGCACCGCGGGCGGGATCAACCGCGGCCGGCGGAGCGTGGCATAGGCCCACTTGGAATCGAACCAAGATCTCCGGCTCCAAAGGCCGGGGTAATAGCCGTTATACGATGGGCCAGCAGCACGCCCCACAATGCTACCCCGTCTGCCGCGCCGAAGGGAGGGGCACGCCCCCCGGTCCCCCTACCCCCGGCGCCGTTCCTCCCGTTCCCAGTCGTGCAGCGGCAGCGCGTCGCGCGCCCGCACCCCGTCCGCGTACGGGCCCAGCAGGTGCACGATGCTGTTGGCATAGTACGTGACCAGCGGCCGCCCCCGCGGCAGCAGCAGGTAGCCGCGCCCCGTGCGCACCACCATCCGGCGCAGCCGCAGCATCCGCTCCGCCCGCTCCCAGGTCTCCCCGATGTCCCGATCGGCGCGCAGCACCGAGGCGTTCCCCTCCCGCAGCACGTCGCGCATGGCGGCCATCCGCTCCAGCAGCGCCTCCCGCGTCACGAACTCGGCGTCGAAGCTCTGCAGGGCGGCGCACGCCAGCGGCACCGGGGTGACCGGCACCAATTGCCCCACCCGCGCCATCACCTCGTCGCACCACTGCTGCACCACGGGCAGGCGCGCCTCCCGCGGCCGCTCATGCAGCGGCGTCCCCTCCGCCTCCATGGCGTCCAGCCACGGGGCGACGGGGATCGGCGCCCCGATGGTGACCGCCGCCTGCCCGTACCGGCGCCACCGCCGCAGGAACAGCCGCCCCACGTTCCACAGCAGGAAGCGCCCCACCTCCCAGGCCTGCCCCACGCGGATCCCCACGCCGCGCGCCTCCGTCCGCGATTCCAGCTCCCGGAGCAGCGAGCGGTCCTCCAGCACCCGGTCGTAGTTGATCCCCACCGGCACCACCACCAGCCGGCGCCGCACCGCCGGGTCCCGCGCCGCCCCCAACGCGTAGTCCAGCAGCCCGATCTTGGCCGGGCGCAGCGCCCCGTCGCGGGTGAGCCCCCCTTCCGGGAAGATCCCCTGCGTCACCCCGCCCCGGGTCACCCGCTCCACGTACCCCCGCAGCACGGCGTGGTACAGCGGCTCCCGGTGGCGCCGCCGGATGAAATACGAGCCGAAGCTCTTGAACAGGAGCTCCAGCGGGAAGGCCCGCGCCCACTCCCCCACCGCCCACGAGATGGCCACCCGCCCCAGCAGCACGTACGACACCAGCACGTAGTCCGCGTTGGACCGGTGATTCATGAGGTAGATCACCGTGGCGTCCCGCGGGACATCCCGGAACGGGTCGGGGCGCTCCACCGTCACGGTGACCTTGTAGAACAGCCCCAGTGCCGCGCGGCTCACCCAGTACCCCAGCCGGTAGTAGGCCAGGATGCTGAAGAACGGGACGATCTCCTGGAGGTAGCGCCGCGCACGGCGCCAGGTGGCCTCCTCGGGCTCCCCGTGCTGCGCGGCGTGCGCCCGCACGGCGTCCGCCACCGCCGGGTCCTCCAGCACCTGGGCGATCACGCGCGCGCGCTGGGTGAGCTTGTCGCGGTCCGTGCGGGTGCGCACGCGCAGCAGCGTGCGACGGGCCCACCGGCGCAGGTACCAGCGGGCGGCCCGGTGGGTGGCCATGTAGGCGACGGCCCCCCCGGCCAGCAGCACCACGCCGGCGGCCAGCGTGGCCAGCGCACCGGTCATGGCGCCGGCCACAGCCAGGCGGCACCGCGCACGCCGCTGCTGTCCCCGTGACGGTGCCGCACCACACGCGTGCGCACGCCGGGGGAGAACACCCACGGCGGCAGCGCCGCGGCGATCGCCTCCGGGAGCCCCGCCACATTCGACACCCCCCCGCCCAGCACGATCACGTGCGGATCCAGCACATTGATCACCGTGGCCAGGCTGCGGGCGGCGCGGTCCACCAGCCGCGCACGGGTGGCCAGGGCGGCCCGGTCCCCGGCGGCGGCGCGCGCCATGATCGTGGGGGTGTCCAGCGTCTCCCCCGTGACCCGCGCATGGTCGGCCGCCACGCCGGGCCCCGAGATCCAGGTCTCGACACACCCGGCGCGCCCGCAATAGCACGGGAGGGGCGCCAGCTCCGCCTCCGCGGGCCACGGGAGCGGGTTGTGCCCCCACTCTCCCGCAATCTGGTTGGGGCCGGCCAGCAGGCGGCCGTGCACCACCACGCCGCCGCCCACCCCCGTCCCCAGGATCACCCCGAAAACGGTGGCCGCCCCCGCCGCCGCGCCGTCGGTGGCCTCCGACAGCGCGAAGCAGTCGGCGTCGTTCGCCAGGCGCACCGGGCGTCCCAGCGCCGCCGCGAGGTCGTCCCCCAGCGGCTGCCCAATGAGCCAGGTGGAGTTGGCGTTCTTCACCCGTCCGGTCTCCGGCACCACCGCCCCGGGGATCCCCACCCCCACCGTCCCCTCGCGCCGGGTGGCCGACTCCAGCGCGCGCACCAGCGCGGCGATCGCCTCCACGGTGCCACCGTAGTCGCGCGGCGTGGGCACCCGGTGCCGCGCCAGCATCGACCCGTCGGGGGCGAGCGCCATCCCCTCGATCTTGGTCCCCCCCAGGTCGACGCCGAGCCGCATGGCGCCCCTAGCGCCCGGTGGCGCGCGCCTGCTCCAGCGCCGCGTAGACCAGCGTTTGGAAGCGGTTGGCGACGTCCTTGTTGTTGGGGAGCTGGTTGATCATGAACACGAGGATGAGCCCCTCGGCGGGATCGACCCGGTAGCTGGTGCTGTAGGCGCCCCCCCAGCCGTAGGCTCCGCGCGAGGCCAGGTCGGCGGCGCCGTACTGCTCCACCGTCTCGAACCCCAGCCCGAAACCCACCCCGGTGCCGTGGAGCGTCCCCACCTGATTGGTGCGCATGAGCGCCACCGCGTGGTCTGACAGGTACCGACGCCCGGCCCACTGTCCGCCCGCCGCGATCATCTGCAGGAAGCGGGCGTAGTCGCGTGCGGTGGCCACCAGCCCCGCGCCCCCGGCGAAGTTGCGGCGCGGCCCATCCACGTAGTGCCCCTGCCCGCGCGCGCCCTCGGGGGCGCGCACCACGGTGTCGCCGCTGCTGGCGTACACCGCCACCAGCCGCTCCCGCTGCGCCGGCGGCAGGAAGAAATGCGTGTCGGTCATCCCCAGCGGGGCGGTGAGGCGCGTGCGCAGGAAGGCGTCCAGCGCCATCCCCGACACCCGCTCCACGATGCACCCCAGCAGGTCGGTGTTGTAGCCGTACACGAACGCCTCGCCCGGCTGCGCCACCAGCGGCAGCGTGGCCAGCCGGTCCATCGTCTCGCACACCGCCTCGTCCTTGTCGGCGGTGTACCAGCCGTACCCGGCCGCCGGTCCCAGCCCCAGCGCGCGATACTGCTCGGCCACGTGCGCGTCCGTGCCGTAGGAGATCCCGGCGGTGTGGGTCAGCAGGTCGCGCACGGTGATGGCGCGCCGCGCGGGGACCGGCGCCGCGCCGCTGTCGCCGCGCACCGCCACCATCGGGCGCGCGTAGCCGGCGAAGTAGCGGCTGATCGGCGTCCCCAGCGTGAGCTTCCCCTCGTCCACCAGCATGAGGATGGCCGCGCTGGTGAGCGCCTTGGTCTGCGAGGCGATCCGGAAGACCGCGTCGGGGGTCATCGGCCGCGCCGCCTCGCGATCGCGCCACCCCACGGCCCGCTGGTACACCACCTGGTTGTCGCGCAGCACCAGCGCCACGGCCCCGCCGATCTGGCGCGCACGCGCCGTCGCGTCGAGCAGGGAGTCGAGGCGCGCCAGGCGTGCCACACTGAATCCGGCGCGCGCCGCCTGGGGGGTGGCGCCCCCCTCCTGGGCCGCGAGGGCGCGGAGGGGGAGGAGCGCCGCCACCGCCAGGTGGCATGCGGCGCGAGACGCGCGGGGAAACCGGGGGGCAGCGTGGCGCATGGGCGGGGAAGGGGCGTGAGGGATGGCCTTCCGGACGGGGACGCGTGCGGCGAAGCTACGGAATGCACCAGCGACTGGCTACCATGGCGCGCGCCCTCGCCCTCGGGGCGACCCTTCTGGGCGCGGTGGCGTGCGGCGGCGGCGGGGACCCCACCATCACGGGTCCCGCCCCCTCCCCCCCGCCCCCCACCCCCGTGGCCTTCACCGTGCCTCCGATCACCCGCGAGTTTCGCGGCGTCTGGATTGCCACGGTGGGGAACATCGACTGGCCCACGCGGTCGGGGCTCACCGCGGGGCAGCAGCAGGCGGAGATTGCCGCGCTGCTGGACGCGGTGCAGGCGGCCGGGGCCAACGCCGTGCTCCTGCAGGTGCGGTCGGTGGGGGACGCGCTGTACCGCTCCGCGCTCGAGCCGTGGGCGCGCGTGCTCACCGGCACCCCCGGGGGGGATCCGGGCTACGATCCGCTGGAGTACATCAGCGAGATGACCCGGGCGCGCGGGCTGGAGCTGCACGCGTGGTTCAACCCGTTCCGGGCGGGGAACCTCTCCGACAGCCTGACGTTCGCCCCCACCCACTTCGCGCGGCGACGCCCCGACCTGCTGCGGCGCGCCTGCACCAGCTGGTGGTTCGACCCGGCCGAGGAAGCGGTGCAGCGGCAGGCGCTGGACGTGGTGACCGACGTGGCGCGGCGCTACGCCATCGACGCGGTGCACCTGGACGACTTCTTCTATCCGTACCCGGACACGCGCTGCCCCACCTTTGACTTCCCCGACAGCGCGGGGTACGCGGCCTATCGGGCGGGGGGCGGGACGCTGGTGCGCAACGACTGGCGCCGGGACAACATCAATCGGTTCGTGGAGCGGCTCCAGGCGACCGTGCGCGGCGTCAGCCCGGTGATGCGGGTGGGCATCAGCCCCTTCGGGATCTGGCGCCCCGGCAATCCGCCGGGGGTCACGGGGCTCGACGCCTTCACCTCCATCTACGCCGATTCGCGGCTGTGGCTGCAGCGCGGTTGGGTGGACTACCTGGCCCCGCAGCTGTACTGGTCGCTGGCCTCCACCGGGCAGCCCTTTGCGGGGCTGCTGGGGTGGTGGGCGGAGCAGAACACCCTCAAGCGGCACCTGTGGCCGGGGATGGCGGCCTACCGTGTGGCCGACGGCACTTCCAGCGCCTATGCGGCCAGCGAGATCGCCAACCAGATCATGGCCACCCGCAGCACGGCGCTGGCCGGCGCCGGGGTGACCGGCGGGCTGCTGTACAACGCCACGGCGGTGCGCACCGACCGCGCCGGGCTCACCACCTTGCTGGGCGGGGGCGTCTACGCCACCCCGGCCATCCCTCCGGCCACGCCCTGGCTGGACGCCGCCGCGCCGCCGGCCCCCACGGTGGCCGTGACCAACACGGGCACGGCGCTGTCGGTGGCCATCACCCCCGCCGCGGGGGAGGCGGCGGTGCGGTGGCTGGTGCGCTGGCGCGACGGCACCACGTGGCGCCAGCGGGTGTACCCGGCCACGCTGCGGACGGTGGCGGTGACCGCCCCCACCGGGGCGGCCGCGGTGGATGGCGTGGTGGTCAATGCGCTGGACGCCACCTGGAACGCCAGCGCCGACGCGGTGTGGCGCCCCGGGAGCTGAGCGGGGCGCGCGTCCGCTAGTCGCGCAGGTGCCCGAGGTCGCGCGTCTCGGGCATGGTGGCGTACACCAGCAGCGAGGCGGCGATGCACGCCGTCACGTAGCCGTAGAACCACGCCTCGTGCCCGGCCTGCTTGAACCAGAGCGCCACGTACTCCGCCGTGCCGGCCAGCAGCGACACCGTCACCGCGTACGGCAGCCCCACCCCCAGCGCGCGGACGCCCGCCGGGAACAGCTCCGCCTTGACCACCGCGTTGATGGCCGTGTACCCGCTCAGCGCCGTCAGCGCCAGCACCAGCAGCCCCAGCGCCTCGCCGAAGGTCTGCGCCCCCTCCAGCGCCAGGAACAGCGGGTAGGTGCCCAGCGTCCCCAGCACGCCGAACGCCATCAGCACGGGGCGGCGCCCCACGCGGTCGGAGAGCGCACCCACCAGCGGCTGCAGGCACATGTACACCAGCAGCGACGCGGCGTTGATGCGGGTGGCCTCCACCTTGGAGAACCCCACCGTGTTGACCAGGAACTTCTGCGCGTAAGTGGTGAACGTGTAGAACGCCACGGTGCCGCCGGCGGTGAGCCCCACCACGGTCAGCACGGCCCGCGGGTGCGCCAACAGCGCGCGCACCGACGCGCGCGGCGGGGCCCCCGGTGCGGTGCCCCCCGCCTCGGCGGACGCCCGGTGGAAGTCGGCCGTCTCCTCCAGCCCCCGCCGCATGGACACCGCCACCACCGCCGCCGCCGCGCCAATGCCGAAGGGGATGCGCCACCCCCAGGCCTGCAGCTCCGCCTCGGTGAGCCACTGCTGCAGCACCAGCAGCACCGCCAGCGCCAACAGCTGCCCCAGGATGAGCGTGACGTACTGGAAGCTGGACCAGAACCCGCGGTGCTCCTGCCCCGCCATCTCGCTGAGGTACGTGGCGCTGGCGCCGTACTCGCCACCCACGCTGAGCCCCTGCAGCAGGCGCGCCAGCACCAGCAGGGCGGGGGCCCCCACGCCGATGGCCTCGTATCCCGGGGTGCAGGCGATGAGCAGCGACCCGCCGCACATGAGCAGCACCGACAGCGTGAGCGCCGACTTGCGCCCATGGCGGTCGGCGTGGCGCCCCAGCAGCCAGCCGCCGATGGGGCGCATCAGGAACCCCACGGCAAACACCGCCGCCGCGCTGAGCAGCTGGCTGGTGGGATCCTCGGCGGGGAAGAAGCTCCCCGCGAAGTACAGCGAGAACGCGGAGTAGACGTACCAGTCGTACCACTCCACCAGGTTGCCGATGGTGCCGCCCACGATCGACCGGAGGCGGGAGGCCGGGGAGAGCGACACGGCCGCGGCGGGGGCGGGTGTGGCGCTCACCGGCGCGCCTCCAGGTGCGGGCGCAGCCGCTCCAGCAGCGCCTCCTCGGTGCCGATCGCCGCCACCTCCTCCATGTCCAGCACCACCCCGTGGCGCTGGGCGATGGCCTCGTACAGCGGCACACGGTGGGCGAGCAACTGGGCGAATCCCCACACGGCGAAGTCCTCGGGGATCACCGCGTCGTCGTCGTCCACCCCCTGCAGCGCCTTGAACTCGCGCCACTTGGCGTCCAGGAATCCCGGGTTGTAGTACATCGGCTTGGGGTGCTGCCGGAATCGGTCCACCAGCATCGCCTCATGCGCCGGGGTCCCCCGCAGGTACACCAGCAGCGTGTGTTCGGCCAGGCAGGCCAGCACCGGGTCGGCGGGGTCGGCGGGATCCACCACTTCGCACAGGCTTCCGCCGGCGTCGCACACGAAGTGCCGGTAGCCGTAGATGTCGCGCGCGCGCCCGATGAACTCGGGCACGTCCAGCAGCGCCCGGATCTCGGCGGCGCGGTGCTGCGCCTGCCGCCGCCGGTATTCGCCGATGGACAGTCCCCCGAGCGCGGGGTTCCCCGGCGTCCCCAGGTAGGTGGAGAGCGGGCTGAGGTTCTCGAAGGTGATGTTGGACCGGATGTAGATGGAATCAGACCGGAGGAGCGCGCGCAGGAAGGGGACCTTCATCGCCTCCCGCTTGAAGTTGTCCACGATGTGCTCGCCCATGTACCGCGTGCCGATGCGGTAGTCCGCCGAGTAGTGGAACCACTCGTGGCGCTGGAGCATGCTGGACAGCGTGGTCTTCCCCACGCCCGACATGCCGAAGAAGGTGATGGCGTGGGCGGGCGCGCCGCGCCGGCGGGACGGGGGGGCGGTGGACATGGCGTTAACTTCCACCGTCATCCGGCCGGGCCACAACCCCCGCGCCGCCGTTTCCTCCCCGCGCCACGGCCGTGCCCCACTTCACCCTCCCCCTGGCCATCCAGCCGGCCGACATCGACGCCAACGACCATGTGAACCACGTG
>JAGWYS010000337.1 GCA_018969225.1 Gemmatimonadota bacterium
AAGGTGAACGCTGGCGGCGGGACGCTTGGGCTGCTGGTGAACGACCCGCGGCTGTACCAGCAGGGGGACTCGCTGCTGGCGGAGCTGCGGGGGCTGGTGGCGGACGTGAAGAAGAACCCGAAGCGGTATTTCTCGCTGCGGATTTTCTAGCGAGGGTGCCCTACGCGCCCGCCGCCGCGGCGATCGCGCGCAGCCGAGCGGCCGACTGCTGGGGGATGCTGGCGATGCCGTCGCACGCGAGGCACACCCCCACCAGCACGTCGTCCACCCGCTTGCGCGAGGCCGCGAGCGGCACGGTGCGGTACTGGAACTCCGTGTCGCGCCACCCACGGCACCGTTCACAGAGGGCTTCGGAACGCTCCCCCGCGCGCCAGATCTTCAGCTTGGCCATGGGCCCTCCGGGATGGTTGGGGAGCGCCACCGGGGTCATCCCGGATGCGCGCTGATGACGATGACGTGCTGGATGTCCCCGTCCGCCAGCAGGGTGAGCGCGAGCGCCCTGGCCCGTCGGAACCCCGGTGGGCGGTACAGGCGGGGAGCGGTCACGACGCCGAACGCCGAGGCAAAGCGTACTCGAATCGGAGTACGATTGGCAAGGGAATGAACACGAGGGTGGGCTGGTCCGTCCGCGGCGGGGAGTGGCGATGCCCCCCGTGCGGGTTGATCACTCTCGCTCAGCCTGCCGCGTCAGCGATCCGTCATTCGTGGGGCGTCGGGGGGCCACCGTGGCGCTACTTCGGAAGACGGGACGGCATCCGCTATGGATGCCAGCGGCCTGACGGATTTCGCGATCATCATTGCAGGATCATCGCATCGTCGTTGCGTCATCATTGCATCGTCAATCACGCGAAAGACTCGGATGTGATCGAATGGCTGCCGGCCGTGCCGCCATGGCACGGGACGCATCCCGCCACCGGTGCCCGCGGGACCGACCCGCCGCGCACGGATCGTCGCGCGCCAACCGCGAGACCATGATGCATCGCGGCCATCTTGGTGCCAAGATTCGGGGAGGGGTCCCAATCCCCTTGGGGCTTCCCCGCGTGCATGCGCCGATCTGACCACCCAATGCGGAGGTTGCGCCATCATCATGCGCCATGTCCTGCGAAGGCTCGTCCTGCACGGAGACCGGTGGCGGGGATCCGGGTTCCGGTTTCACCCGCGTGCCGCGCGCCTGGTGGCGGCCTGCATCCTCGCCGCCACGGCCGCCCGTGACGTTCAGGCGCAGGCGACCCCGCCATACGAGGTGGTGCTGTACGGGCCCGAGGAGGCGGTGTTCACCAACGCGAATCCGTGGGGGCTGATCAACTTCCCCGACGGCCCGCTCTCCTTCCGCCGCGTGGGCAATGAAGTCCGCGTGTGGTTCACCAACAGTGTCGCCGCCGTGCAGATGCGCGGCCCCAGCTTCGACTCGCTGGTCCCCTTTCCACTGCAAGGGGGTCGCGTGGTCCCCGGGCTGGTTCCCAGCCGCGCGGGGTTCGACAGCAATTACACCGGGGCCAACGCGGTGATCACCGCGGCCGACGGCACCACGCTGCTCAACTTCTACCACGCCGAGTCGCAGCCCTGCGGCGGCCCATTCCCTTTCCTGGCCGGGATCGGGGTGGCCCGCTCCACGGACGGCGGCGTGACGTGGCAGCGGCGCGGCCAGGTGATTGGCAGCAGCGCGCCCCGACCCACCGGCTGCGCCTACGACATGTGGGGGGTCAACATGCCCACCGTGTTCCGCAGTCGCGATGGCCGGTACCTGTACATGCTGTTCCTGGAGCAGCTGCGCGCGGCGCCGTACGGGCGCGCGGATGTGCTCTATCTCGCCCGCGCGGCGGTCGAGTCGGACGGTGAACCGGGCGCCTGGTTCAAGTACGCCAACGGCGGCTTCACCCAACCGGGGCTGACGGGCGTGGGCACCCCGGTGATCGGCCAACCGCCCCCGAACGGCCCCACCACCATCTACGCGTTCGGGGCGGCCGTGAGCTACAACCTGGCGCTGGGGCGCTACCTCGCGGTGTTCCAGAGTCGCATCGGCTTCCACACCACCACCTCGGCCGACGGCATCGTGTGGGACACGCCCGCGCTGCTGTGGGCCACGGCGGACCCGTACACCGGCAACACCACGGGGGTGCCGTGGGTCACCTATCCCTCCATCCTGTCGCACGACCAGTCGTCGCAGGAGACCACCGGGCAGGCCGGCTACCTCTACTTCGCGCGCGGGTCCCCCA
>JAGWYS010000091.1 GCA_018969225.1 Gemmatimonadota bacterium
AAAGATAACCGCCCTCGGCGCCGGGGGCCTCCCGCGGGGCGACGCGAGGGCTACCGCGGGAACAGGTGCGCCGCCTCCTCCAGCCGCGCGCCCCGCTCGTCGCACACGGCGAAGCGCCCCCCCGCGTACAGCGTGGCCCCGGCGTAGCGGCCGTCCTTGGCGATGGCGTAGAACTCCAGGTCGAACTTCGGGCGCCCGTCGGGGCGCAGCAGCCGCGGCTCGGTCATCGCCACCACCCGCTCCAGCGTTCGCAGCAGCGCGTCGCGCGGCGCCAGCCCCTGCCGCATGAACTCCACCGCCAGGAACGACGCGCAGGTCTTGATGTTGGCCTCGCCGCGCCCGGTGCTCCCCGCAGCCCCCACCAGGTTGTCGCAGTACTGCCCCGCCCCCACGATCGGCGAGTCGCCGATCCGCCCGGGGATCTTGTACGCCATCCCGCTGGTGGTCGTCACCGACGCCACGTCCCCCGCGGCCGTCACCGCGTTCATGTTGATGGTGCCGGTGGTGAACTTGATCTTGAGGTCGTCGTCGTGGTCCAGCCAGAAGTCGTTCGGGTTGAGGCGCGCCTTCCAGCGCATCCAGTCCTGGCGCGACTTCTCGGTGAGCAGGTTCTGTTCCTTGAACCCCATCGCGCGCGCGAACTTCCCGGCCCCCGGCCCCACCAGCATCACGTGGTCGGTGTAGTCCATCACCGCCTTGGCCACCAGCGACGGGGTGGCGATCCCCTCCAGCGACGCCACCGCGCCCGCGCGCTTCGTGGGGCCGTGCATGCACGACGCGTCCAGCTGCACGACCCCCTCCTCGTTGGGGAGCCCCCCCAGCCCCACCGACTGGTCGTCGGGGTCGAGCTCCTGGATGTTCACCCCGGCAATCACGGCATCCAGCGGGTCCTCCCCGGCGAGGATCCGGTCGTAGGCCACCTGCACGCCGCGCAGCCCGTTGGCCGACGCCACCACCACGGGACGCCCGCGGAAGCCGGCGGGGCGCGGTGCCGGCGCGGCGGCCGGTGGGAACGGCCGGGGCACGAAGCCGGCCGCCGCCAGCAGGGCGGCGCGCTCGACGAAGTCGCGGCGGGACACGGACACGGAACGGCTCCGGAAACGGGGGAACGGGGCGGGCGCGCGCGGCCCGGAGGGTGCGTGTAGGCGGGCGCGCGCGGCCCGCCGGGTGCGTGTAGGCTGGCGCCTGTTTCCCCCGGGCGCCAGTATCTGTCCGTGGTGCGACCCCTTCCCCTGCCATCATGATCACTCCGGCCGACATCGCCGAAGCCCTGCGCGGCACCGCGTTCCTCGAGGGCTTCACCGAGGCCCACCTCTGGAAGCTGGCGCGCCACGTCACCCCCCGGATGCTCGCCCCCGACGACCTGCTCTTCAGCGAGGGGGAGCCCCGGCAGCGGTTCGCGATCCTGGTGGACGGCGCCGTGGCCATCGAGAAGCACGGCGACGGGCGCCACACGCGGCTGGTCACTCTGGGGCCGGGGGAGGCGGTGGGGGAGGGGCTCCTCCTCGACGACGCGCCGCACGGCACCTCGGCGCGCACCCTCCAGCCCGGCACCGCCATGGTGATGACGCGCACCCAGCTGGACGACATCATCCGCGAGGCGCCGGCCCTGTATGCCGCGCTGGTGGCGCGCGCGGCTCGCGCCATCTCCGCGCGCCTGCGCCGCGCCGACGCCACCCTCGTGGGACGTGGGCGGGCGCTCGGCTTCGGCGGCCACCGCACCCGCCCCGAACGCGACCTCCTCGGCACGCGGGACGTCCCCGCCGAGGCGCTCTACGGCATCCAGACGCTCCGCGCCCTCGAGAACTTCCCCATCACCGGCATCCCGCTCCGCGAGTTCCCCGTGCTCATCGAGGCGCTCGCCGCGGTCAAGGAGGCCGCCGCTCTCGCCAACAAGGGGCTGGGGCTGCTCCCCGAGCCGCAGGCCGGCGCCATCCTGCGCGCCGCCCGCGAGCTGCGCGAAGGGCGCCACCACGAGCATTTCCTGGTGGACGTCATCCAGGGGGGCGCGGGCACCTCCACCAACATGAACGCCAACGAGGTCATCGCCAACCGCGCCCTCGAGCTGCTCAGCGAGGCGCGCGGCGCGTACCACGTGGTCTCCCCCAACGACCACGTCAACCTCAGCCAGTCCACCAACGACGTCTACCCCACGGCCGTCCGCCTTGCGCTGCACCGCAGCCTGGCCGGCTTCCGCGACGAGCTGGGGCGGCTGGCCGACGCCTTCGAGGCCAAGGGCGCCGAGTTCGCCCCGCTGCTCAAGATGGGGCGCACGCAGATGCAGGACGCCGTCCCCATGACGCTGGGGCAGGAGTTCGCCGCCTTCGCGCACACCCTGCGGGAGGACGTGGACCGGCTGGGGGAGGCGCAGCTCCTCATCCGCGAGATCAACCTGGGCGCCACCGCCATCGGCACCGGGATCAACGCCCCGCCGGGGTACGCGGCCCTCGCCGCGCACCACCTGGCCGAGGTCTCGGGGGTCCCCGTGGTCACCGCCCCCGACCTCGTCGAGGCCACCAGCGACACCGGCGCCTTCGTGCAGCTCTCGGGCGTCCTCAAGCGCACCGCCACCAAGCTCTCCAAGACCTGCAACGACCTGCGCCTCCTCTCCTCCGGGCCGCGCGCCGGCTTCGGCGAGATCAACCTGCCCCCCATGCAGCCCGGCTCCTCCATCATGCCCGGGAAGGTCAACCCGGTCATCCCCGAGGTGGTCAATCAGGTGTGCTTCGACGTCATCGGGGGGGACATCACCGTCACCCTCGCCGCCGAGGCCGGCCAGCTGCAGCTCAACGCCTTCGAGCCGGTCATCGCCTACCGGCTCCTCCGCTCGCTCGACATGCTGCGCAACGCCTGCGCCGTGCTCCGCGAGCGGTGCGTCACCGGGATCACCGCCAACGCCGACCGGATGCGGTACTTCGTGGAACATTCCATCGGGCTCGTCACCGCGCTGGTCCCGGTCATCGGCTACCAGGCCGCCGGGGAGATCGCCAAGGAGGCGCTCGCCACCGGGCGCGGCGTGGCCGAGCTGGCGCTGGAGCGGGCGCTCCTCACGCGCCAGCAGCTGGACGCCATCCTCGACCCGGCCGCGATGACCGCGCCCCGGGCGGTCCCCGAGGTGCGCTAGCGTGCCCGCGCCTCGGCCCGCGATGCGGCGCGCCAGCTGGTGGATGCCGGTGCGCTCCGTCCACTCCGCCCGCCCCCTCCTCACCGCCGCGCTGCTCGCCGCCTGCGGCGGGGGCGACGGCACGGTCACCCCTCCGTCGCCGTCCCCCACCGTGCGCAGCGTCACCGTCGTGGGGGCCGCGTCCATGCGCGTGGGCGACCGGCAACCGTTCACCGCCAGCGTGGACGCCGGCGGCGGGGCCACCACCGCCGTCACCTGGAGCTCGGAATCCCCGGCCGTCGCCACCGTGTCCGCCGACGGCGTGGTCAGCGCCGTGGCCCCGGGCACCGCCACCATCCGCGCCACCTCCACCGCGGCCCCGTCGGTCAGCGGCACCCTGGGCGTCACCGTGCGCGCGGCGCGCAGCATCACCCTGTCCCCCCTCACCGCCACCATCAGCGTGGGCGCCACGCAGGCGGTGACCGCCGCCGTCCAGCTGGATCCCGGGGAGTCCACGACGCTCATCTGGCGCAGCAGCACCCCGGCCGCCGCCACCGTCTCTGCCACCGGCGTGGTCACCGGCGTGTCGTTGGGCACCGCCCTCATCACGGCGCTCGCCGCGGCGGACACCACGGTCCGCGCCTCCATGGCCGTCACGGTGGCGTCGCTGGTCCGGTCGATCGCCGTGGCTCCCGCCGCGGTCACCCTGGCCACCGGCACCACCCAGCAGCTGACGGCCACCGTGGTGGCCGACCCCGGGCTCGTCACCACGGTGACGTGGCGCAGCAGCGCGCCCGCCGTCGCCACCGTCTCCGCCACCGGCCTGGTCGCCGGGGTGTCGCTGGGGACGACGGTGGTCACGGCCATCAGCACAGCCGACACCACCGTGCGCGCCTCCGTCAACGTCGTCGTGGCGGCCGCCGTGCGCGCGGTCACGGTGACGCCGACCGCCGTCTCGCTCTTCTCTGGCGTCACCCAGCAGCTGACGGCCGCCGTGACGGCTGACGCCGGGCTGGCCACCACCGTGACCTGGCGCAGCAGCGCCCCCGCCGTGGCCACCGTCTCCGCCACCGGCCTCGTCACCGCGATCGGCCCGGGCACCGCGTCCGTCACCGCGCTGGCCAACGCCGACACCACACGTCGCGCCAGCAGCGCCATCACGGTCAACCCGCGCCCGATCGTGGTGACGATCGCGCCGCGGGTCGTGGGGCTCGTCCCGGGCGCCACCCTGTCACTGGCGGGGTCGGTGAGCGCCGACCCCGGGGTGAGCACCGCCGTCACCTGGAGCTCCGCCACCCCGTCGGTGGCCACCGTCAGCGCGCAGGGGGTGGTCACCGCCCTCGCCGCCGGCACCACGCTGGTCACCGCCGCCTCGCAGGCCGACCCCATGCGGCGCGACACGGTCACCGTGGCCGTCCGGGCGCCGCTGGCCACGGCGTGGAGCGCGTCCCGCCTGGCGGGTCCCCTGGTGGAGGACATCCTCGGCGTGCTGCCGGTGGACGCCACCACCGCCTTCGCCATCAACGGCGACGGCGACATCTTCCGGTGGAACGGCAGCGCGTGGGCGCGCTCCGCCGACGCGAGCGCCTTCGGCACCGGCACCCGCTTCCTGGCGCTGCACGGCTCCACGGCGTCGCAGCTGCTGGCGGTGGGCACCAACGGCGTCATCGCGCGCTGGAGCGGCGGCGCGTGGACCGCGATGGCCTCGGGCACCGTCCGCACCCTCACCGCGGTGTTCGTGGAGAATGCCGCCGAGGCGTGGGCGGTGGGCGCGCAGGGGACGGTGCTGCGGCTGACGGGCGGCGTGTGGAGCGGCGAGGCCAGCGGCACGACCGCCACGCTCAACGCCGTGTGGAGCGGCGACAACGTGGTGGTGGCCGTGGGCAACGGCGGCGTGGTGCGGCGGCGCACCGGCACCACGTGGGGCGGCGTGGCCGTCCCCTCCACCGAGCACCTCACCGGCGTGCACGGCGTGGGCGCGAACAACGTGGTGGTCGTGGGGGAGGCCGGGACGCTCCTGCGCTGGAACGGCACGGCGTGGAGCGCGCTGTCGGCCGGCGGCTTCGCCGGGAGCTTCTTCGGGATCACCGGGAGCGCGGCCAACGGCGGGCGCCGCTTCGTGGTGGGGGATGACGGGCTCGCCCAGCTGGACAGCACCGTGCTGGCCAAGGTGGCCACCCCGTACGCCCCCCGCCTGTTCAGCGTGGCGCTGGACGCCGCCGGCACGCCGTGGACGGGGGGACAGCGGGGGCTGGTGATGCGCGGCACCGGCGGCTCGGCCACCACGCTCAACATGGCCCCCGACCTCCAGGATGTGTGGGCGGTGAACGCCACCACCGCGTGGGCCGTGGGCGACTTCGGGTCGATCTACCGGTGGAATGGCACCACCTGGTCCCGCGAGGCCACCCCCGTCACGGGGACGCTGTTCACCGTGTGGGCCGCCAACGCCACCACCGCCTTCGCGGCGGGGGCCGACGGCGCGATGCTGCGCTGGAACGGCACCGCGTGGAGCACGCTCCCCTTCCCCGGGACCGGCGCCGTGAGCGCGCTGTGGGGGAGTGGCCCCACCAACGTGGTGGCCACCACCTCCGCCGGTGAGGTGCTGGTGTTCAACGGCACGGCGTGGCAGCTGGTGCAGTCGGTCGCTGCCCCCCTCTGGTCGGTGTGGGGGACCGCGGCCACCGAGACGCTGGTGACCGGCGAGCAGGGGACGGTGCAGGAGCTGCGGGGAACCGCGTGGAACGCCCTCACCGCCCCCACCAGCGCCACGCTGGCCGGCAGCTGGAGCACCGGGCCCGGGCGCCACTGGGTGGTGGGGGCCGCCGCGGACGGGGTCACCGGGGTGGCCTTCCGACTGGACGGCGGATCGTGGAGCACGCTGTCCATGGGCACCAGCGCCGCGCTGGCCGCCGTCTGGGGGCCGGGGCAGGCGGACCTCTATGCCGTGGGCGACCGCGGCACGCTGCTGCGCTTCGACGGCACCCGCTGGGGGGCCATGGCCTCGGGGACCACCGACCTGCTCTGGAGCATCAGTGGGGTGCCCGGGGTGGCGGGGAGCGGCGTGGCGGTGGGGTACAACAGCACGGTGGTGCGGGGCACCAGCGGCACCCCCATCACCGCCACCGACAGGGATCCGACCCCGGTGGCCGGCACGCTGGACCCGCTGCCGGGCGCGCGCGCGGTGCGCCGCCCCCTCCCCACCGGAGCGCTGCGCCGGCGAAAGGGCGGGCGGTAGCGGGAGGCGCCCCGGCGCGCATGCGCCGGGGCGGCGGCCTACCGGGAGAAGGACGCCATCGTGGGGCCCATGGCGTCGATCGTCTCGCGGGCGCGGGACAGGTCGGAGCCGTTGTACAGGAACGCGAAGGCCAGCACTTCGCCATCCTCGGCCGTGACGTATCCCGACAGCCCCACCACCACGCTGGTGGTGCCGGTCTTGGCGTGCAGGTTCCCCTGCGCCGGGGTGGCGCGCATGCGGCGGCGCAGCAGCTCGGACTCGCCCGCCACCGGCAGCGACGCGTGGAAGGCGGTCCCCCACGGGGCCGCGTGGGCGTGCCCCAGCAGCTGCACCAGCGCGCGCGGCGTGACGCGATCCAGCACGGACAGGCCGCTCCCGTCGGCGGCGCGCACGGTGCCCCGGGGGGTCCCCACCCGACGCTCCAGGAACTGCTGCAGCGCCTGGTCGGCGGTGCTGGCGGATCCCTCCCCCTCGCCGCCCTTGCCGCGGGCGGCGGCGCGCCACAGCTGCTCCGCATAGAGGTTGACGCTCTCGCGGTTCATCACGGCGACCAGCCGCTCCAGCGGCGGGGAGGCAAGCGTGGCCACCGGCGTCGCCAGCGGCGAGCCCTGCCCCACCCGGATCGTCCCGTCCACCACGATCCCCCGGGCGGCCAGCGCCGCGCGGAAGGCGCCGGCGGCAAACCGCGGCGGGCTTCCGGCCACCACCACCGTGCGCCGCGGCGCGCTGGCCGCGCCGATGGTGCCGGCCACCAGGATGTGATGGTCCGACGTGCCGTGCACCACCAGCCGCCCGCCGCGTCCCGCCACCGTGCGCGCGGTGTTGACCACCTCCAGCCCCTCGGTGGCGGGCTCGAAGGCCACCTGCGGGGGGGTGCCCGGGGCGCCAGGGGTCACGCGCACCACCACCAGGTTGTCGTTGAGCGAAAGCGCCGAGAAGGGGGCGGCGTAGCTGGCCCCGGCGTAGCGGCTGAGCCACCCCTCGGGGATGCCGCGCCGCTCGAAGGCGCTGGCGTCGGCGATGAGGTCGCCGGTCACCCGGCGGACCCCCGCGCCTGCCGTCAGCTCGGCCATCAGCGCCATGGGGCCGTCGAGCCCGCCGCGCACGAACCGGGGGGACAGCGACGGATCCCCCTCCCCGCGGAGGATGAGGTTGCCGCGCACGATCCCCTGGCCGTCCAGCACCCCATCGCGCAGCACCTCGGTGCGGAAGCTGTGGTGGGGGCCCAGCGCATCGAGGGCGAGGGCCGCCGTGAACAGCTTCATGGTGCTGGCCGGCTGCATCTGCTGGTCGGCCTCGTGCGTGAAGAGGGTGTCCCCGCGCGACAGGCTGACCACCAGGGCCCCCCACCGTCCGCCGCGCGTGTGCCCGCTCAGGAGGTCGCGCAGGTCGTCGGCGAGGGCGGCGACCCCGCGCGGCATGCGATACCGAAGCGGCGCGGACGCGGGCGCGCGGCTGGCGCGACGGGGACGGCGCGATTGGGGCGGCGCGGGCTTGCGTCGCGGCGGCGGGGCGGGGACGGCGTGGCTGGCCTCGTCGCGAGGGCTTCGCAGCGCCGGGGCGGCCCCCGAAGAAGCGGCCCCGGCGGGGGCGGCCATCGCCGGAGATGCCCCGGCCAGCGACGCCCCCAGGAGCGTCCCGAGGACGGCCAGCGCCGCCAGCACCCCCGCACCGCGCGTTCCCTGCCCAGGTTCCTGCCGCGTGCCCGTCATGATGCGCTCCCCTGTTCCCCGTCTGCCCAAAGGATCGGCCGCTGTGCCTCGCGGCATCAGGCCTTGAGCACGAAGCCGCGCCGCCACGCCCACCACAGCAGCAGGAACCACGCCGCCACGAAGGACAGGGCGTAGGCCAGCGAGGCGGGGCGCGGCGGCAGCCAGCTGGCCAGCAGCTGCGCGTGGAGGAACGCCTGCAGCGACTGGCGGGTGCCGTCGGCGGCGGGGACGGTGATCAGCGAGCCGAGCAGACGCGCCATCACCCCGGACCCCACGAAGGCGAGGAGCGGGTTGGTGCCGTACACCAGGAAGGGGAAGGCCCAGCGGCGCCACCCCTGCACGTCCATCACCCAGAGGCAGGTGGCCAGCGCCATGGCGGCCATCCCGCCGGTGAACAGCACGTAGGAGCTGGTCCAAAGGGCCTTGTTGATGGGGAACACCCACCCCCACATGGCACCAGCCACCGCCACCAGCGCGCCCACGGCGAACAGCCCGGCGATCCGCTCGCTCAGGGGGCGCGCACCCTGGGCGATCCAGCGTCCGGCCAGCACCCCCAGCAGCTGGGTGCCGATGGCCGGGAGGGTGCTGAGCAGCCCTTCGGGGTCCCAGGTCTTGCTCCCGGACCACAGGTGGTCAGTGCCCAGGAGGGTGCGGTCGAGCCACGCGCTGAGGAGCGCGTCCGGTTGGTCCAGCAGGGCCCACCCGGGCTGGCCAACCCCGGGAACGGGCACCAGCGTCTGGAGGCCCCAGTACCCCAGCAGCAGCGTGGCGATGAGCGCCACGATGCGGCGGGAGTCGGCCGCCAGCGCCACGAGGGCGCCGGCCAGGTAGGCCAGCGCGATGCGCTGGAGGACGCCGAGGACGCGCAGGTGGGTGACGCGCCACACCACCCGGTCGAGGAACGACGGGTCGGGGTTCCCCGGCAGGTCGGTCCACGTGAAGAAGGGGAAGGCCGCGAGGGCCAGCCCGCAGCCGAAGATGACGGCGGCGCGCCGCACCACCTGCCGGCGGAGCGCGGCGGGCGCGTCCCCGCGCGCGCGGCGCGCGTCGAGCGACAGGGTGGTGGTGATGCCGACGATGAACAGGAAGAACGGGAAGATCAGGTCGGTGGGGGTCCAGCCGTGCCAGCGCGCATGCTCCAGCGGCGGATAGATGGCCCCCCAGCTCCCCGGGTTGTTGACCAGCAGCATGCCGGCCACGGTGAGGCCGCGGAACGCATCCAGCGCCGCCAGGCGCCCCGGGGCGACGCTGGCGTCGCCGGCGCGGGGCGCGGGGCGTGCGGCGGCCGGCACGGAGGTCATGACGCCGTGGGGACCCAGTCCACCTGCGCCGAGGCGGTGTCGTCGCCGCCGCGGGCGGACCACTTGAAGAACACCACCGTCATCACCGCGTAGAAGAAGACGCCGCCGGGGATCCACATGATGAGGCCGCCGTACTGCTGGTCTTCCATGGGGGCGATCCCCCACACGCGCGGGGCGGTGGCGTAGGCCGGGTACAGCAGGGTGTCCGCCATGGCGATGTAGATGGACACCACCGACATGGGAATCACCATGAGGAAGCAGTACAGCATCTGCGCCGGGTAGGAGGCGCGGGGGAGCTCGGGGAGCGGCGAGAGGAGGGGCCACCACATGAGCACCGACGCCGCCAGGAAGGTGAGGTGCTGGACGATGTGGACCGGGTGGTGGGCGAGGGCGAGGTTGTAGAGCGGCGGGAGGTGCCAGGCGGCCAGCACCACGTTGAAGAGCGCGAAGCAGGCCCCCACGGTGGTGACGCGCCGCGCGAGCGCGGCGATCGCGGGGCGGCGCAGGAGGGGGCGCAGCATCGCCCCCGGGGTCCCGAGGATGAGGAGCGGCGGGACGGCCAGGGTGAGGATGAGGTGCTGCACCATGTGCGCGCTGAACAGGTAGACGTCGCTCAGGTCGTGGAGCGGACCGTTCAGCGTGACGAAAAGGAGCAGGAGGCCGTGGAGGAAGGCGGCGGCCTGTCCCGGGGTGGGGCGGGCGTCGGGGAGGCGGCGGGCGGCGAGCGCCCAGGCGGCGCCGAGGGCGGCGATGCCGATGGCGGTGCTGGGGTGGACCGTGAAGGTGCGCCAGGAGAGCGCAGCGACGGGGTGCAGGAGCAGCAGCATCGCGCGGAGGCCGGAGGGGGCGGACGGCGGGCGCGCTGTCCGCCACGGGGGCGGGCGCGCCGGATGCGGGCAATCTAGCGGAACGGCGACGGGGTGGCCGCCCCCCGGATGGGAGGGCGGCCACCCCGTGGCGGGCGGCGCAGTCGGTGCGTCGGGGCCCGCGGGACCAGCCCCGCGGGACGACGCCCGCGGGATCAGCCGCCGAGCCCGAGCCGGACGACGAGCTTGGAGAAGAGGAACAGCAGCCCGATGAGCGTGAGCGTCGCCAGGATGAGCGGCCCGGTGAACAGCGCCCGGAAGAGCTTGTGGTCGTACTTGAGGTGCATGTAGAACATGACCACGGTGACGAACTTGACCGCGGACATGATCAGCAGCGCCGGGACGAAGATCGCGCTCTCCACCAGCGCCGGGATGTAGTAGGCCCACACCTCGACCACCGTGATGACGGTGAGGAAGAGGGCGACCTTCCAGTAGGTGGACCAGGTGGGGTGGTGCGCGCCGTCGGCGCCGTGGGCGTGGCTGGTTGCGTGGCTGTGGTCGGCCATCAGCGCCTCACTGGATGAGGTAGACGAGGGTGAAGATCACGATCCAGACCACGTCGACGAAGTGCCAGTACAGGGCGGCGATGTCCACCAGGAGGGCGTCCTGGGGGCCGAGGCCGCGCTTGTAGTCGATGGCGAGGAGCGTGAAGAGCCAGAGGACGCCGGCGGTCACGTGGGCGCCGTGGAACCCCGTCAGGGTGAAGAAGCTGGACCCGAACAGGTTGGTGCGGATGGAGAGCCCCTCGTGGATGAACGAGGTGAACTCGTAGGCCTGGAAGCCGAGGAAGCCGATGCCGAGGAGGCAGGTGGCCCAGAGCCACAGCTTGGAGGAGCCGAGGATCCGGTCGCCCAGGGTGTGCTTGGGGACGTCCCGGTTCTGCACCGCCGCCAGCGCCAGCACCATGGCCAGCGAGGACATGAGCAGGACGAAGGTGGAGGCCGAGGTGACGGGGATGTTCAGGATGGGCTTGAACACCTCGCCGGTGGCCGGGTTGGTCCACGCGGTGTGCGGGTACGGCCCCTCGGGGCTGCGCCCCTTGTAGATGAGGTACGTGGAGATCAGCGACGCGAACAGCATGCACTCGGACCCGATGAAGGTCCAGATCGCGATCTTCCGGTTGTCGAGCCCGAGGGTGGTGTGGTGGCCGCCGCCGTGCGCGTGGGCGTCGGCGGCGACGGGGGCCGTGGTGGCGGTCATCTAGTGATGGTCCTCGAGGGGGGTCAGCAGCCACTTGTACAGCGCCCCGATCCACCAGGCGGCGCCGCCGATCATGATGGAGATGGCGGTGGGGACGCTGTCGTCCATGAAGAGGAGCCCGCAGAACATCACGACGATGCCGGCGGCGCAGACGAGGGGCCAGATGGAGGGGTTGGGCATCACGATCCCCAGCTCCGCGCTGGAGGGGATGCGGCGCCCCGCCTCCTCGGCGGCGGTGGTCTCGTGCACCAGCGTGTCACCCCCGGCGGTGTTCCAGAGGGGGTAGCGCGAGGTCACCTGCGGGAGCGTGGCGAAGTTGTAGTCGGGCGGCGGCGAGGGCATCGCCCACTCGAGCGTGGCCGCGCCCCACGGGTTGCTGGAGGCCCGCTCGCCGCGGGACCAGCTCCGCCAGATGTTCCAGAGGCCGAGGGCGGTGCCGATCATCAGCACCACGGTGCCGGCGGACGAGGCCAGGTTGAAGAGGTCGAAGCCCTGCCCGGCGTCGTACGAGTAGATGCGCCGCGGCATGCCGTAGAGGCCGCTGAAGTGCATCGGGAAGAAGGTGAGGTTCATCCCGACGAACGTGATCCAGAAGTGCCAGTTGCCCAGGCGCTCGGAGAGGAAGCGGCCGACGACCTTGGGGAAGTAGAAGTAGACGCCGGCGAAGAGGCCGAAGATGGAGCCGCCGAAGAGCACGTAGTGGAAGTGCGCGACGACGAAGTACGTGTCGGTCTGCTGCAGGTCGGCCGGCGGCGAGGCGTGCATCACGCCGGAGATGCCGCCGATGGTGAACATCGCGACCAGCGCCACGGCGAACTTCATGGCCACGGTGAAGCGGAGCTGCCCGCCCCACATGGTGGCCACCCAGTTGAAGATCTTCACCCCCGTGGGGATGGCGATCAGCATCGTGGCCAGCGAGAAGACCGCGTCGGCGATGGGGCCCATGCCCACCGAGAACATGTGGTGCGCCCACACCCCGAAGCCGAGGAAGCCGATGAGGATCCCCGAGTACACCATCACCGGGTAGCCGAAGAGCGGCTTGCGGGAGAAGGTGGGGAGGACCTCGGACACCAGGCCGAAGGCCGGGAGGATCAGGATGTACACCTCGGGGTGGCCGAACACCCAGAAGAGGTGCTGCCAGAGGAGCGGGTCGGCGCCCTTGGCGATGGTGTAGAAGTTGGTGCCGAAGAAGCGGTCGAACTGCAGGAACACCAGCGCGATGGTGATGACCGGGAAGGCCAGCGCCACGAGGAACTGCACCACGAACGACATCCACGTGAAGATCGGCATGCGCATGAGCGTCATGCCGGGCGCCCGCATGTTGATGATCGTGGTGATGAAGTTGAAGGCCGCGGCCAGCGACGAGATGCCCAGGATCTGCAGGCCGAGCACCCAGAAGTCCATGTTGTGCTGCGGCGAGAACGCCTTGGTGCTGAGCGGGGCGTAGCCGAACCAGCCGCCGTCGGGCGCGAGCCCGAAGAAGATGGGGACGGTGATGAAGACGCCGCCGAGGAGGTAGACCCAGTAGCTGAAGGCGTTGAGGCGCGGGAAGGCCACGTCGCGCGCCCCGATCTGCAGCGGGATCAGGAAGTTGAAGAAGGCGGCCGAGAGCGGCATGACGGCGAGGAAGATCATCGTCGTGCCGTGCATCGTGAACAGCTGGTTGTACAGCTCGGCCGAGAGGACCTGGCCGTTGGGGGTGGCCAGCTGCCACCGGAGGAGGGCGGCCTCGAGGCCGCCGATGACGAAGAAGGCCAGCCCGGAGACCAGGTACAGCGCGCCGATGCGCTTGTGGTCCACGGTGGTGAGCCACGACCAGAGGCCGGTGGCCTCGGGGGTGGCGGCGGGGGCGCCCGCGTACGGGGGCGCGGCGGCGACGGTTGCCATCGGTGTCGGGGTCAGGCGGTGGCGGGGAGGGTTACCGGAGGGCCTGCAGGTAGGCCACGATGTCGGCGATCTCCGCGTCGGTGAGCCCGCCCGCGGTGACCACGTTCTTGCGCACCGGGTCCGTCAGCCCCTTCCCCATCGTCGGCATCAGCGAGCCGGGCTTGAGGTGCGGGGCGCTCTTGATCCAGTACGCCAGGTGCTTGGCGTCGTTGGGGTACAGCCCGCCGGCGATGGTGTGCCGCGTGGCCACGTGCGTGAGGGTGGGCCCCACCTGCCCCATGCTCATCCGGTTGCCGGCGATCACGTGGCAGCCGATGCAGGAGGAGCGGCTGTACAGCTGCTCGCCGCGCGCCGCGTCCCCCGCGGCCAGCGTCCCCTCGTCGAAGGACACCCCCGCCGGGAGCGGCGTGGTCGGCACCACGTGCGGGTACGCCTTGGCGATCCGCTCGCGGGAGAAGGCGTACACGGGCACCGCCACGGGCGCCGCCGAGTCGGCCGCGGCCGCCGGCGCGCCCGCCAGCTGCGG
>JAGWYS010000092.1 GCA_018969225.1 Gemmatimonadota bacterium
AACTCCCAACTCCCAACTCCCAACTCCCAACTCCCTACCCCCCAAACACCTCAAGCGCCAGCTCAATCCGCCCGAACGGCGCGCTCACTTGCACCCCCTGCACGGCGCCCCGCACCCGCGCCAGCATCTCCCGCGCGATCGCGATCCCCTCGGCCACCGCGTGCTCCTTCCCCTTGTCGCTCGCGCGCCGCATCCGCTCCAGCACCTCGCGCGGCACGGTCACGCCGGGGACCTCGTTGGCCAGGAACTCCGCGTTCCGCGCCGACACCAGCGGCCAGATCCCGGCCACCACGGGGATCCGCGTGTCCTCGATGGACGCCAGGAACGCCTCCAGCTGCGCCGGGTCGAACACCGGCTGCGTGATGGCGTACTCCGCCCCGGCTTCCACCTTCCACGCGAAGCGGCGCTTCTCGTGCGCCGGGTCGATGGCCGCGGGGTTCACCCCCACGCCGATCACGAACGACGTGGGCGTGCCGATGGGGTTGCCCCCCGGGTCGAGCCCGCGGTTGAGCTGTCGCACCAGGTTGGTGAGCCCGATGGCGTCGATGTCGAACACCGCCGTGGCGTCCGGGTAGGGACCCATCTTCGGCGGGTCGCCGGTGATGAGCAGCATGTTGCGCAGCCCCAGCGCCGAGGCCCCCAGCAGGTCGCTGAGCATCCCCAGCAGGTTGCGGTCGCGGCAGCAGTAGTGCGTCACCGCCTCGATGCCGTGGCGCTCGATCACCAGGCTCGTCGCGATGGCCCCCATGCGGCTCTGCGCGCGCGGGCCGTCGGGGACGTTGATGGCGTCCACTCCCGCCTTGGCCAGCGCCTGCGCGTCCTGCGCCAGTCGCGTGGTGTCCACGCCGCGCGGCGGCACGATCTCCACCGAGGTGACGAACTGCCCGGCGGCCAGCTTGGCCCCCAGCCGCGAGCGTTGGGCCAGCGGCATCGGTTCCACCCCGACCGGGGCGGCCGCGGCGGACGCCGCCGGGGCGGGGTCGTTCACCACCACCGTGCGCGGCGCCAGCGGCCGGATCCCCTCGGCCATGGCCTTGATGTGCTCGGGGGTGGTGCCGCAGCACCCCCCCACCAGCTTGGCGCCCCCCTGCACCAGGTGGCGCGCGTAGGTGGCCATGTATTCCGGGCTGGCCATGTACATGGACCGCCCCCCCACCTCGCGCGGCATCCCGGCGTTGGGCTGCGCCGACAGCTTGCGGGTGGTCACCGCGGCCATCCGCTCGATGGCCTCCAGGATGGTCTGCGGCCCCACCGAGCAGTTGAGCCCGATCACGTCGGCGCCCCACTTGTCCAGCGCCCGCGCGATGTCCTCGGGGGCCGCGCCATACGCGGTGCGCTGTTCGGGGCCGATGGTGGCGTGCGCGATCACCGGCATGGCCGGGTCGGTGTCGCGCGCGGCCAGGATGGCCTGTTCCAGCTCTTCCAGGTCGGCAAAGGTCTCCAGCACGAAGCAGTCCGCGCCCCCGGCCTTGAGCGCGGCCATCTGCTCGCGGAAGGCCGCGCGCGCCTCCTCGCGCGAGGTGGGGCCGTAGGGCTCGAGGCGCACCCCCAGCGGTCCGACGGCGCCCCCCACCAGCCGCCGCTCGCCCGCGGCCTCGCGCGCCAGCTCGGCGGCGCGGCGGTTGATGGCGGCCACCTGCCCGTCCAGCCCGTAGGGCGCCAGCTTGATCCGGTTGGCGCCGAAGCTGTTGGTCTCCAGCAGCTCGGCCCCCGCCTTGGCGTAGGCAGCGTGGATCTCCCGCACCAGGTCGGGGGCGCGCAGCACCAGCTCGTCGTAGCACTGGTTGATGAACACCCCGCGGGCGTACAGCATGGTCCCCATGGCGCCGTCGGCCAGCACCACCTGGGCGGGGTCCACGAGGCGCGCCAGGAGGGCACCCCGGGGGGACGGGGCAGGGGGGGCGGCGGGAGCGGCGGCGGACGCGGCGGGCTCCGCCAGTGGGAGGGCAGTCGTGGTTGACATAGATTCCCTAAACATATGGCCTACTCACCCCCCGATGTGAACGCCCGGGCCCGGCGCCTCGCGGCCCTCCCCGATCTTCTCGCCCGGCGCATCCTGGTGCTGGACGGCGCCATGGGCACCATGCTGCAGCGGCACCGGCTGGGGGAGGCCGATTTCCGGGGCGCGCGCTTTGCCGACTGGCCGCGCGACCTCAAGGGGAACAACGACCTGCTGGTGCTCACCCAGCCGGACGTGGTGGCCGACGTCCACCGGCAGTACCTGGCGGCCGGCGCCGACCTGCTGGAGACCAACACCTTCAACGCCAACACCATCTCCATGGCCGACTACGGCATGGAGGCGCTGGCCTACGAGCTGAACGTCGCCGGCGCGGCCTTGGCGCGCCGGGTGGCCGACGAGTTCGAGGCGGCGGACCCGGCGCGCCCGCGCTACGTGGCGGGGGTGCTGGGCCCCACCAACCGCACCGCGTCCATCTCCCCCGAGGTGGAGAACCCCGGGGCGCGCAACGTCACCTGGGCGCGGCTGGTGGACGCCTACGCCGAGGCGGTGCGCGGGCTGGTGGACGGCGGCGCCGACCTGCTGCTCGTGGAGACCATCTTCGACACCCTCAACGCCAAGGCGGCGCTCTACGCTGTGGCGGCGGAGGCCGAGCGCACCGGGGTGGCGCTCCCGGTGATGATCTCCGGGACCATCACCGACGCCAGCGGGCGCACGCTGTCGGGGCAGACGGCGGAGGCGTTCTGGGTGTCGGTGATGCACGCGCGCCCGCTGTCGATCGGCCTCAACTGCGCGCTGGGGGCGCAGCAGCTGCGGGCGCACGTGGCTGAGCTGTCGCGGCAGGCGGACACGCACGTGTCGGCCCACCCCAACGCCGGGCTCCCCAACGCCTTCGGCGGCTACGACGAGTCGCCGGAGCAGATGGCGGCGCACATCGGCGAGTGGGCGCGCAGCGGGCTGCTGAACGTCGTGGGCGGCTGTTGCGGCACCACGCCGGCGCACATCGCGGCCATCGCCGAGGCCGTGCGCGGCGTGGCCCCGCGCGCGGTGCCGGCGCACGTGCCGCGGCTGCGGCTGAGCGGGCTCGAGCCCATGACCGTGGGCCCCGACACGAACTTCGTGAACGTGGGGGAGCGCACCAACGTCACCGGGTCGGCGCGCTTCGCGACGCTCATCCGGGAGGGGCGCTACGCCGAGGCGCTGGAGGTGGCGCGCCAGCAGGTGGAGAACGGCGCGCAGCTCATCGACGTGAACATGGACGAGGGGCTCCTCGACGCCGAGGCGGCGATGGTGACCTTCCTCAACCTGGTGGCGTCGGAGCCGGACATCGCGCGGGTGCCGGTGATGGTGGACTCCAGCAAGTGGAGCGTGCTGGAGAAGGGGCTGCAGTGCCTGCAGGGGAAGGGGATCGTCAACTCCATCTCCCTCAAGGAGGGGGAGGGGGAGTTTCTGCGGCAGGCGCGCCTCGTGCGGCGCTACGGCGCGGCGATGATCGTGATGGCGTTCGACGAGCAGGGGCAGGCCGACACGGCCGAGCGCAAGGTGGCCATCTGCACGCGCGCCTACCGGCTGCTGGTGGCGGAGGGGGTCCCCCCCGAGGACATCATCTTCGACCCCAACATCTTCGCCATCGGCACCGGCATCGAGGAGCACGCGCCGTACGCGCTGGACTACTTCGAGGCGACGCGCGCCATCAAGGCCACGCTCCCGCACGCCAAGGTCTCCGGCGGGGTGAGCAACGTGTCCTTCGCCTTCCGCGGCAACAATCCGCTGCGCGAGGCGATCCACGCCGTGTTCCTGTACCACGCGGTGCGCGCCGGGATGGACATGGGGATCGTCAACGCGGGGCAGCTGGTGCCCTACGAGGACATCCCCGCCGAGCTGCGCGAGCGGGTGGAGGACCTGGTGCGCAACCGGCGCGCCGACGCCACCGAGCGGCTGATGGAGGTGGCCGCGCAGGCGAAGGGGCGGGAGAAGGGCGCGGAGGCCGACCTGGCGTGGCGGCAGGCGCCGGTGGCCGAGCGCCTGGCGCACGCCCTGGTGCACGGCATCGACGCGTGGGTGGTGGAGGACACCGAGGCGGCCCGCCTGGAGGCCGCGCGCCCCATCGAGGTGATCGAGGGGCCGCTGATGGCGGGGATGAACACCGTGGGCGACCTGTTTGCGGCCGGGAAGCTGTTCCTGCCGCAGGTGGTGAAGAGCGCGCGCGTGATGAAGAAGGCGGTGGCGCACCTGGTGCCGTACATCGAGGCCGAGAAGGCCGCCGGCGCCCGCTCGGCGGGCCGCGTGCTGCTGGCCACCGTCAAGGGCGACGTGCACGACATCGGCAAGAACATCGTGGGCGTGGTGCTGCAGTGCAACGGCTACGAGGTGGTGGACCTGGGGGTCATGGTCCCCTGCGCCACCATCCTGCAGCGCGCCCGCGAGGTGGGGGCCGACGCCATCGGATTGTCCGGGCTCATCACGCCGTCGCTGGAGGAGATGACCTTCGTGGCGGCCGAGATGGCGCGCGAGGGGTTCACCATCCCGCTGCTCATCGGCGGGGCCACCACCAGCAAGGCGCACACCGCCCTCAAGATCGAGCCGGCGTACGCGGGGCCGGTGGTGCATGTGCTGGACGCCTCGCGGGCGGTGGGGGTGACCAGCGCGCTGCTGAGCGCGGAGCGGGGCGCGGCGTACGCCACTGAGGTGCGCGCGGAGTACGCGGCGCTGCGCGCGGCGCGCGCCGGGCGTGATGGCGAGGCGCGGCTGGTGCCGCTGGCGGCGGCGCGCGCCAACCCGGTGCCGGTGGACTACACGCGCCCCGTGCCGGTGCCGACGTTCACGGGGGCGCGCACCATGGGGCCGGTGCCGCTGGCCGAGCTGGTGCCGTACATCGACTGGACCCCCTTCTTCCAGGCGTGGGAGCTGGCCGGGAGCTATCCCGCCATCCTGGACGACCCCGTGGTGGGCGCCTCGGCGCGCCCCCTGTGGGCCGACGCGCAGGCGATGCTGGAGCGGATCGTGCGCGAGGGGCGGCTGGAGGCGCGCGCGGCGGTGGGGTTCTGGCCCGCGCAGGCCGACGGCGACGACATCGTGCTGTATGCGGACGCGTCGGGCACCGCCGAGGTGACGCGGCTGGTGATGGAGCGGCAGCAGCTGGACAAGAAGGGGGACGGGCGCCCGAACTATTGCCTGGGGGACTACGTGGCCCCGGTGGGCCGCGGCGTGATGGACTACGTGGGCGCCTTCGCGGTGACCGCCGGGCACGGCGTGGACGCCATGGCCGCCGAGTTCGAGGCGGCGCACGACGACTACTCGGCCATCCTGGTGAAGGCGCTGGCCGACCGCCTCGCCGAGGCGATGGCGGAGTGGGCGCACGCGCAGGCGCGGCGCACGTGGTGGGGGTACGCCCCCGCGGAGGTGCTGGACAACGACGGGCTCATCGCCGAGCAGTATCAGGGGATCCGCCCGGCACCGGGGTACCCCGCGTGCCCCACCCACGCCGAGAAGGACGTGCTGTTCGCGCTGCTGGATGCCCCGGCGCGCGCCGGGATGCGCCTGACCGAGACGCGCGCGATGCTCCCGGCGGCCAGCGTGAGCGGGTGGTACTTCTGGCGCCCCGAGGCGCGCTACTTCGGCGTGGGACCGGTGGGGGACGACCAGCAGGCCGAGCTGGCCGCCCGCCGGGCCGCGCGACCGATCCCGGCCTCGCCGTGAGGCCGGGCTACGCCACGCGGTAGAGGAACCGCCCCGGCTTGCCGCCGGGGGCCGGATCCCCTGCCACTTGCTCCGTCAGCCGCGCCACCAGCGGGGCGTACCCCAGCGCGCGGGCCTGCACCAGCAGCCGCTCCCGGGTCTCGATCCCCTCGGGGGTGGCGCCAACGAACAGGGCGCTGCACTCGGCCCCCAGCCACAGCGCGGCGTACGGGTCGTGCTGCTCCACGCGGCGCACCGCCTCCACCAGCGCCCCCTCGGCCGTGCCAGGGGGTACGTCCGCCGCCGCCAGGCGCAGCGACAGCGCTTCCCACAGCTCGCGCCCCTGGAACCAGGCGGCGCGCTCCCCCAGGCGGTCGCGCGCGCGCGTCCACTGCTCCCGGGCCCCGTGCCCCGAGCGCAGCTCCAGCTCGGCCAGCCCGGCCCCTGCCGTGGCGCCCACCTCCACATCCAGCTGGTCCAGCGAGGCGGCCAGCATGGCGGAGGCGTCGTACAGCTCCAGCGCGCCCGCGGCGTCGCGCCGCGCATGCGCCAGCAGCGCCAGGTTGTACAGCGCGGCCAGGCGGAGACGTTCCTGTCCTCCCGCGCCGAAGGCCGCCAGCGCGTCGTCAAAGCGGGCCCGCGCCGGCTCGAAGCGCCCGGTCTTCATCTGCAGCACGCCCAGGTTGATGGACGCCACCCCCGCCAGCTCCCCCGCGCGGATGTCGGTGGCCATGGCGATGGCCGTGTGGTACGACACCTCGGCGGCGGGGTGGTTGCCCGAGCGGTCCGACGCGATCCCCACGTTGATGTGGCACCGCACCTGCCCCGGGCGGTCGCCGGTGCGGGCGGCGAGGTCCAGCGCCCGCCGGTACAGCGGGACCGCCGAGGTGGGGCTGGTCACCAGCAGCACCGACCCCAGCCGCATCACCGCCTCGGCCTGCAGGTCAGGGGCCCCCAGCTCGTCGGCCAGCGTCACTGCCTCGCGCGCCAGCCGCTCGGCCTCGTCCTGCGCCCCCAGCCGCTGCTGCACCGTGGACAGTGCCACCAGCACCGCCGCCAGCTCCGCGCGATCGTCCGCCTCCTGGGCCCCGGCGCGCAGCGCCTCCAGCGTCGCCGCCACCTCCGCGGCCGGCACCCCGCGCTGCAGCCGCAACCGCTCACGCATGCGCCGCGCCGCCCGCGCCACCCCGATGGCTTCCGCGCCCGTGCCGTAGGCCAGCAGCAGCTCGCAGTGCGCCTCCGCCTCGGCGGGGTGGCCCGCCAGCTCCTCCACCTGTGCCAGCAGCCACTCGATCCCGGCCACCTCCGCCACCCCGTCGGCATGACGGCGCGCGATGCGGTACCGCTCCACCGCCACGTCGTAGGCGTACAGCCCCTGCGCCTGGCGCCCCGCCTCCAGCGCCGTGCGGTAGGCGTCGCGCCCCATTCCCGCCTGGTCGAAGTGCGACGCCAGCGCGCCGGCGTCGTGCGACGGCACCGCCTCCAGCGCGCGCGCCGCGCGCTCGTGCAGGCGGCGCAGCCGCAGCGGATTGACCGAGCCCGTGAGCAGCTCCACCAGGCGCGCGTGCGTGAAGCACAGCGCCTGGCGCGCCCGGGGCACCGACTCCAGCACGGCCGCGGCCAGCCCCTCGTCCAGCGCGTCCTGCACCTGCGCCTCGGCCCCTTCGTGCGCGGCCACCAGCACCTCGGGGTCGAACTCGCGCCCCAGCACCGCGGCCAGCGCCAGGATGTGGCGCGCCTCGCGCGACAGCCCTTCCAGCCGCCGCGCCAGCAGGTCGTTCACCGCGGGGAGCGGCACCCCCCCCTCGGCCTCCTCGAACTGCCAGCCGTCCGGGCTCCAGTGCAGCCGCCCCGCCTCCTCCAGCCCCCGCAGCGTCTCCACCACGAAGAAGGCGTTTCCCTCCGACTGCGCCATCACCAGCTCCACCAGGCTCCCCGACGGCGGCGTCCCCGCCAGCGCGGCGCGCAGCCACTCGGCCACCTCCTCGCGCGCCAGCCGCGGCAGCGGCAGCGACGTGAAGCGCTCGGAGCGCGACAGCCGCCGCAGCCGTGCGTCGCACTCGGGGGTGCGCAGCTCCGCCCGCACCGTGAGGCACAGCAGCAGCGGCTGCGACGCCAGCGCGTTGGTCACGAACTCCAGCGCGTCCCAGCTGGCCGGGTCGGCCCACTGCATGTCGTCCAGCACCACCAGCAGCGGTCGCCCGGTGCTGGCCAGGCGCAGGAACTCCGCCAGCTCCCCCAGCAGCGCGCGCGTCGATCCCGCTGCCGCCCCGGCAGCGGTCGCGGCCACCTCGGGGACCAGGTGCGACAGTTCGCGCCAGGGGCGCGGCGGCACCAGCCCGGCCCGGTGCGCGGCCAGCACCACGTCGGCCCACGGACCGTAGGGCAACTCCACGGCGGCCTCGCGGCACTGCCCCGTCAACATGGCCCCGGCGCGCATCCCCAGGTCGGGGCCCAACTGGCGCAACAGCGCCGACTTCCCCACCCCCGTTTCCCCCACCAGCGCCACCAGCTGCGCGCGCCCCTCGACCGCCAGCGCCAGCAGGTCGCGCAGCTGCCGCCCCTCGGCCTCGCGCCCCACGAAGGTGTCAAGAAGCAGCTCGTGCCGCCCGCCCCCCGCGCGCCCCGCCGAGGTGACCGCGTTGCGCCCGGCGCGCTTGGCGCCGTACAGCGCGCTGTCGGCCGCGCCGAAGATGGCGTCCAGCGTGTCGCCGTGCAGCGGCGCGCTGGCCGCCCCGATGGACACGGTGACGCGGCAGGTGGGGTGCCCCGGGCCCGCATCCACCACCAGCGCCGCCACCGCCTCGCGCAGCCGCTCGGCCACCAGGCAGGCGTCCACCAGCCGGGTCCCCGGCAGCAGCACCACGAACTCGTCCCCCGCGTACCGCGCCGCGAAGTCCACCGGGCGCAGCAGCTCCCGCAGGCGCTGCGCCACCAGCCGCAGCGCCGCGTCCCCCGTCGCGTGGCCGAACGTGTCGTTGATCAGCGTGAACCGGTCGATGTCCACCACCAGCACCGACACGGGGCGCCCGGTGGTGCGCCGCGCCTCGAGGATGTGGGCGGCCGCCTCGCGGAAGGCTCGGCGCGTGGGGAGCTGCGTGAGCTCGTCCACCTCGGCGCCCAGCGCCTCCCGCACCCGGGGTTCCGCCCCGTCCGCCTCCGCGGTGACCCCCAGCGCCGCCACCGACAGTGGCGTCACCGGCCGACCGCCCGGCGCCGCCTGCCGGTCCAGCCACCCCACCACGCACGCCTCGAACCAGGAGAACACCAGCGGGTCGAACACGCGCCCCACGTCGGAGCGCATGATGGTCATCGCCTCGTCGTGCGTGAGCGCGCGCTTGTAGCTGCGCACCGAAGTGAGCGCGTCGTACACGTCGGCCACGGTGAGCATGCGCGCCACCACCGGGATCGCCTCCCCGGCCAGCCCGTGCGGGTAGCCGGTGCCGTCCCACCGCTCGTGGTGCGACACGATCATGGGGCGCACGTCCCACGGGAAGTCGATGTCCGCCAGCATGGACGCCCCGGCGGTGGTGTGGCTGCGCATCAGCTCCCACTCGCCCTCGTCCAGCCGCCCGGGCTTGTTCAGCACCTCGGCGGGGATCACGATCTTCCCCACGTCGTGCAGCAGTGCGCCGATGCGGAACCAGAACAGGGTGGCCTCGTCCATGCCGCTGTGCGCCGCGATGGCGCACGCCAGGTCGGCCACGCGCTGGCAGTGGCCCTGCGTGTAGCGATCCTTGGCCTCGATGGACTCGCCCCACCGCCGCGCCACGTGCACGAACTCCTGCTCCAGCTGCCCGACTTTTTCCCCCACGTCGGCCAGCCCGGGGCGGGCGCGCAGCTGCGTGAACAGCGCGCGCGCGCGGTTGAGCTGCTGCAGCACCTCGCGGTTGCGCCCCATGCGCCGCGCCAGCGTGGCGCGGTCGCGGGCGATCTCCGCCTGCTGCAGCACGTCGCCGCGGGCCAGCGCCACCTCGTCGGCGCGGGCGAAGTGGCGCTCGGCCTCCTCGTGGCGCCCCAGGTCGCTGGCGATGGCCCCCACGATGCGGGTGGCGCGGCCGATGGCGGCGGCGTCCCCCGCCCGGCTGGCGCGCTCCAGCGCGCCCTGTACCATTGCCTGCGCCTGCGCGTGCTCGCCGCGCGCCAGCCAGAGGTCGGCCAGGTTGATTTCCATCTGGGTGCGCTGCACCGTCTCGCCGGTGCGCTCGCAGATGGCCAGCCCCTCACGGAAGATCGCCTCCGCGTCTGTCCACCGCTCCAGGTGCGTGAACAGCAGCCCCAAATTGTTGAGGGCCAGCGTGGCCTCGTGCTCCAGCCCCTGCGTGCGGTGGCTGGAGATGGCTGCGCGGTAGTGCTGCTCGGCCTCCCCGTAGTCGCCGCGGATGTTGGCCAACACGCCCAGGTTGGCCGCCGTCATGCCGGCCAGCCGGGCGTCCCCCGCCTGCAGCGCCCGCTGGCGCGCCAGCAGCCACACCCGCTCCGCCTCGTCCATGTCGCCGCGCTGCCACGCGATCAGCGCCTGCACGTTGAGGGCGTGCCCGGCTGCCAGGGTATTACCCCACTGCTCGGCAATCGCCAGCGCCGCTTCCAGCGCGTCCAAGGCGCCGGCGGCATCCCCCTCGTTCGCCAGGCACCGCCCCACCCACCGCATCAGGTCGGTGAAGCGCGCGCCCTCCGCAGGCGTGGCCGAGCGGATGGCCTCCTCGAAGAGGGCGCGGGCCGCACCCCACCGCCCCTCGCGCTCCTGCTGCTGCGCCAGAGCGACCAGCTCCTCGGTGCGCGTCACCGCCACGCCTCGCCGCGGGCCGGGAGGGCGTCGGCCACGCGCGCCGCGCACCCCACGGCCAGCACCAGCGCCGCCCCGGGGACTGCCGCCACCCACCATGCCGATTCCAGCACCGGAATCCCGTCCTGCACCATGCTCCCCCAGCTGGCCTGGGGCGGACGCACCCCCAGCCCCACGAAGCTCAGCCCCGCTTCCAGCGCCATCGCGTCGGCCAGCAGCAGGACACCTGTGGCGAGGACGGTTGGGCGCAGGTGCGGTAACAGGTGGAGGCGCACCCGCCGCCCCGCGGGGATCCCCAGCGCCAGCGCCGCCTCCATGAAGGGGCGCCGCCGCAGGCGCCGCGCCTCGCCGTGCACCAGGCGCGTGATGGCCGGGGCCGCCGACACGCCGATCACCAGCGCCAAGGGGAGCGGCGACAGCGCCCCTGTCACCAGCACCACCAGCAGGTACCAGAGCAGCCGCGGCATGGTGCGCAGGACGTCGCACGCCCCCAGCAGCAGCCGTTCCGCCATGGGGGGGAGGAAGGCGGCCAGCGTCCCCCCTGCCACTCCCACGCCCATGCCCACGGCCGCAGCCACCCCTCCCACCAGCAGCGAGGTGCGCGCGCCAAAGAGCAGCCGCGACAGGAGGTCGCGGGCGAAGGGGTCGGTGCCCAGCCAGTGGGCGCCGCTGGGGGGAGCGTTGCGCAGCCGCACCAGGTCAAATTGCAGCGCGGGATCGTAGGGGGCGAGCCATGGCGCCAGCACCGCCCCCGCGGCCATCCCCCCCAGCACTAGCAGCGCCACGGGGATGTGCCTTCCCTTGAGGGGCGTCGCGGGACGGCTCATGCGCCGTCCCCATCCTGCGGCCGCCCCTGCGGGTCGAGGAGCAGCGCCCCCCACTCCATCACCAGCGTGATCACTGCCACTACGCACCCGGTGGCCATGGCGGCGGCGCTGGCCACCGGGTAGTCGCGCGCCTGGATGGCGCGCACCAGCAGCGTCCCCACCCCGGGCCACGCGAACACGGTCTCCACCACCAGCGCCCCCCCCGCCAGCGCGGGGGCCAGCACCGCCAGCAGGGTGGCCGGCGTGGCCAGCGTGGGGCGCAGCAGGTGGTTGAAAAAGAGGCGCCCCTCCCCCAGCCCGCGGGCCCGGGCCGCCCGCACCGCCAGCGCCGTGCGCCGGGCCGCCACCGCGCCCTGCTGCTGGCGGGCGAAGGCGGCGGCCCACCCCGTGGCCAAGGTGAGGGCCGGGAGGAGCAGGTGGTACAGGCGGTCGCGCCACCGTTCCCACGCGGTCCCCGTGAGCGCCACGATGGGGTCTTCCAGCCCCCCCACCGGCAGCCATCGCGCGTGGAGCGCCAACAGCCACAGGAATCCCAACGCCACCAGGAACTCGGGGATCGCGTACCCCGCCAGCAGCAGCTGGTGCGCCGCCTGGGCGAGACGCGCCTGCGGCCGCCAGCCAGCCACCGCCCCCACCATGGTCCCCACCAGCAGCGCCCCCAGCACCCCGGCCCCCGAAAGCAGGAGGGTGCGCCCCACCGCGTCCCGCAGCGCCGGGGCCACCGGCGCCCCGGTGGCCAGCGAGGTCCCCAGCTCTCCCTGCGCGGTTCGCAGCAGGTAGCGCCCGTACTGCTCCGCCAGCGGCCGATCCAACCCGTAGCGCGCCCGCAGGGCGGTGCGGGTGGCCGCGTCGCGCGCACCTTTCTCCACCATCACCTCCACCGGCGAGCCGGGGACCAGGTGCAGCCCCACGAAGCCCACGGTCAGCGACAGCCAGGTGACCGCCGCCAGGTGGAGCAGGGGGGGGACAAGCCGCACCCGCATGGCGCCGTCGCGGGGCTACTGCCCGCCCGCCATGCGCCACCCCGCGAGGCCACTCCACCAGGCGTCGGCGCGCACCCCTGCCGGGGTGACGGTGCGGCGCACGGCCAGCAGGTTGCGGGGCTCGTAGAGCCAGATCCCCGCCGCGTCGTCCACCATGGCCTGGTAGGCCCGCCGGAACAGCGCCGTGCGGCGCGCCGCATCGAAGGTGGCGGCCGCGCTGTCCACCAGCGCGTCCACGCCGGGGTTGCGATAGCGCGAGAAGTTGGCGCCGATCTCGGTGCCCTTCGGCGATCCCCACGCCTGCCGCAGCCCCACGGGCGAGGGGTCGGCCTGCCACAGGTGGAGCGCGGTGTCGAAGTCCCCGTCGCCCAGCCGCTTGCCAAAGGTGGCGGGGTCCACGGCGTCCACCGTGACCGTCACCCCCGCTTGGCGGAACTGCTCCTGCAGCAGCACGGCCAGCCGCTGGCGCGTGGCGCTGGAGGCGGGGACCAGAATGGCAAAGGCCAGCGGACGGCCCTTGCGCGCCCGAGGCCCCCCGGTCGCGGCGCGGCGCCACCCCAGGCTGTCCAGCGCGCGGGCGGCGGCGGCGGTGTCGTACGCCAACTGCCGCATGGCCGCGTCGGCGGTGGGCTCCGCGCGGGGGACGGGCCCCAGCGCCACTGACCCCAGGGACTCCAGCGCGTTGGCCACCATCGCCGCCCGATCCAGCGCCTGCGTGAGCGCCACCCGCAGCGCCCGGACGGCAAAGAGCGGGCGGTCGTGGTTGACCAGCAGGGTGGCGTACTGCAGCGACCCGTAGTCCACCAGCTGGAACGCCGAGTCGGCGCGCAGCTGCCGATAGAGCTCTCCGCGTACCTGATCCAGCACATCCCCTTCCCCGGCGCGCAACCGGGCGCCCGCCGCCGTGGGGTCGGGGGCCACCAGCCACACCACCCGGTCCACCGCCGGCCGGCCGCGATAGTTGGTGCTGTCGGCGCGGAGCACGAGATCGCTCCCCCGGTTCCACCGCTCGAAGCGGAAGCGCCCCGATCCCACGGGGGCGCTGGCAAAGGGGGTGCTGCCCAGCGCAGCACGATCGGCCCCTGCCAGCAGGTGGGCCGGGAGGATGGCCAGGTTGTACGCGACCTGGAAGAACTGCTCCGGGTGGCGGCGCGCCCACCACACCACGGCGGTGAGGGAATCCCGGATGACAACCGAGTCGATGCCAGCGAAATTGGAGGCGTGGGGGGACGCCACCACCGGGTCGGTGAAGAGGGTGAAGGATAGGGCCACGTCCCGGGCCGTCACGGGGGTGCCGTCGTGCCAGCGGGCGGCGGGGTTGATGGTGAAGGCCACCGACAAGGAGTCGGGGGCCCACGTCCACCCGGTGGCCAGCTGGGGGCGGAACCCGGCATCGCCCACGGTCTGCAGCGGGGCAACCGGTTCGGCCAGGTGGTCGAACAGCTGGTCCACCACCATCTTTCCCTGCAGGGTGCCCACCATGGGAGGGATGAGGGCGTCGGCGTCGGCCGCGGTGGCGATGCGCAGCACCCC
>JAGWYS010000093.1 GCA_018969225.1 Gemmatimonadota bacterium
GCATCATGCACGGGAAGCCGTCCGGGGTCGTGCATGACGGCACCGGACTGTTCGACGGCCTCCCCTCTCCGCTCCGGGTGATGCGGTACCATTCGCTGGTGGTGGACCGCGCCTCGTTCCCCGACGCGCTCCAGGTGACGGCGGTGGCCGACGACGACCCGGACGAGGTCCACGCGCTGGCGCACCGCGCGCACCCGGTCTGGGGGGTGCAATTCCATCCGGAGTCGATTCTCACCGAACGCGGGCACGCCCTGCTGGCCAATTTCCTGCGTCTGGCGCGCGCCTGGGCGTCACGGGGCTGAGCGGTCCTCCTCCGGCGCGGGCTGGACCGGCGGCACCTCCTTCCCGGGGATCACGAGCGACAGCACCACGCTCGCGACGAGCACGCCGGCCACGATGGCCAGCGAGACCCCCGTGGGGACATGACCGTATCCTGACAGCAGCATCTTCCCCCCGACGAAGGCCAGCACGATGGCCAGCCCGTACTTGAGGAGGTGGAAGGTGCCGATCACGCCCGCCAGCACGAAGTACAGCGAGCGGAGGCCCAGGATCGCGAACACGTTGGAGGTGTAGACCAGGAACGGATCGCGCGTCACCCCGAACACGGCGGGAATCGAGTCCACGGCGAAGACGATGTCGGTGGTCTCGACGAGCGCGAGCACGACGAAGAGCGGCGTGGCCACGAGGCGGGACCGCCCGTCCGGGGCCGTGTCCCGGATGAAGAAGCGCTCACCGTGGAACTGCGCCGAGATGGGCAGGAGGCGCCGCAGCAACCGGATCACGGGATTGGCCTCGGGCTCCACCTGCGACTCCCCCCCGAAGGCCATGCGGATGCCGGTGACCAGGAGGAAGCCCCCGAACAGGTAGATGATCCAGTGGAAGCGGGCGAGGAGTAGCGCGCCGGCCCCGATCATGATGCCGCGCATCAGCAACGCCCCGAGGATCCCCCAGAAGAGCACCCGATGCTGCAGCGCCCCCGGGATGCGGAAGTAGCCGAAGATGAGGATGAAGACGAACAGGTTGTCCACGGACAAGGCCTGTTCGATCAGGTAGCCGGAGTAGAACTCCAGCATCGCCTGCCGCCCCATCGCGGCCCCCACCCACACCCCGAAGGCGGCGGCCAACGACACCCAGAGCGCGCTCCACCCAAGCGCCTCCCGCATCCCCACGGCATGGGCGCGCCGGTTGAAGACCCCCAGGTCGAGCGCGAGCAGGAGGAGCACCAGCGCGTTGAAGCCGAACCACCACCAAGTGGGCATCGTCGTGAAGTCGGGGAAGCAGATCTACTGGACACCGCCGATGCGCGCCGCGCTGCGGTTTGCGATTGACGTGCCGCCTCCCTATCTTAACTGGCGTGAATCTTGCTAGGAACCTGCCTGCCCGGCGCGGACCATGTCGATACTGGCCGTGATCCCGGCCCGTCTCGGCGCCACGCGCCTCCCCCGCAAGCCGTTGCGCCTTCTGGGGGGGCTCCCGTTGGTGGTGCGCGTCCACCAGCGGGTGGTCGCGCTAGGTGTCGCGGACCGGTGCGTGGTGGCCACCGACGCGGACGAGGTGCTGGCGGCCTGCGCGGAGCATGGCGTTCCCGCGGTCCGCACCGCCGAGGGGCACCCCAGTGGGACCGACCGGGTGGCGGAAGTGGCCCGGCACCCGCAGTTCGCCGGCGCCGACGTGGTGCTCAACGTGCAGGGGGACGAGCCCTTCGTGTCCGGCGAGGCTCTGGCCGGCGCGGTCGCGGTGGTCCGTCGCGGGAACGCTCCCATTGGCACCGCGGCGGCGCCGCTCGATCCCGAGCACCTCGGTCGTCCGGATGTGGTGAAGGTGACCTGCACCGACGCCGGGCAGGCCCTCTATTTTTCGCGGGCGCCGATCCCGTGGCTGCGCGACGTCGCCGATGCGTCGCTCCGCGACGGGCTCTGCCGCCAGCACGTGGGCGTCTACGCATACACCCCCGCCGCGCTGGCGCAGTGGGTCGCGTGGCCGCCCCACCCGCTTGAGCTGGTGGAACGGCTGGAGCAGTTGCGCCCCCTCGCGCACGGGCTCGCCATCGGCGTGGCCCATGCCCCGCCGGCCGCCCCCGGCATCGACACGGAAGACGACCTTCGCGCGGCCAATGCCCGCTGGCCCGCCGACGCGGCGGTCGGCACGGCGTCCGCCTCCTCCCCACGCACCTGACGTGCCTCGCCCATCCCGGATCGCCACGATGTCCTCTCCGCCCAACGCCGCAGGCCAGTCCGCATCCCCGAAGTACATCTTCGTCACCGGCGGCGTGGTGTCGTCGCTGGGCAAGGGGATCGCCGCGGCCTCCCTCGGGCGCCTGCTGGTGGAGCGCGGCTTCCGGGTCACGATGATGAAGCTCGATCCCTACCTCAACGTGGATCCGGGCACGATGTCCCCGTTCCAGCACGGCGAGGTGTTCGTCACCGATGACGGGGCCGAGACGGACCTGGACCTGGGGCACTACGAGCGCTTCCTCGATCGCCCGCTGTCGCAGGCCAACAACATCACCACCGGGCGGATCTACTCCAACGTCATCACGAAGGAGCGGCGCGGCGAGTACCTCGGCTCCACCGTGCAGGTCATCCCGCACATCACCGACGAGATCAAGGCGGCCGTCCGACGCATCGCCCCCGGCAACGACGTGGTGCTGGTCGAGATCGGCGGGACGGTGGGCGACATCGAATCGCTCCCCTTCCTGGAGGCCATCCGGCAGTTCCGCCGCGAAGTGGGGAAGGAGAACGCCCTCTTCGTGCACCTCACGCTGGTGCCCTGGATCGCCGCGGCGGGCGAGGTCAAGACCAAGCCCACGCAGCACTCCGTGCGCGAGCTGATGGAGATCGGGATCCAGCCCGACTTCCTCATCTGCCGCAGCGAGCGCCCGCTGGCCGACGAGGTGAAGCGGAAGATCGCCCTCTTCTGCAACGTGGACTTCGGCGCCGTCATCGAGAGCGCCGACGTGCCCACCATCTACCAGATCCCGCTGGCCTTCGAGCAGCAGGGGTTTGCCGCGCGGGTGATGGAGCGGCTGCGGCTCGAGGCGCCCGCACCGGACCTCGGGCGGTGGCGCACGATGGTGGGGCGCATCACGCACCCCGCGCACCGCGTGCGGATCTGCGTGGTGGGCAAGTACACGGACTACGTGGACAGCTATAAGAGCGTGCAGGAGGCGCTGATCCACGGGGGCATTGCCAACGAGGTCGGCGTGGAGCTGGCGTGGACCTCCAGCGACCATTTCACCGACCGCGACCGCGCGCGGATGCTGCTGGAGGGGTTCCACGGATTGCTCGTCCCCGGCGGCTTCGGCGTCCGCGGGGTGGAGGGGATGGTCGAGGCGATCCGCGCCGCCCGCGAGCTGGGGATCCCCTTCTTCGGGATCTGCCTGGGGATGCAGGTGGCCATCATTGAGTTCGCGCGCCACGTGATGGGGCTGGGGGAGAGCCACTCCAGCGAATTCGCCCCGGAGTGCGCCGATCCGGTGATCTCGCTGCTCGAGTCGCAGCGCGATATCACCGACATGGGGGGCACCATGCGGCTGGGGGCGTACCCCTGCCGGCTGCAGCCGGGCACGCTCGCCGCCGCCCTCTACGGGCAGCCGGAGGTGAGCGAGCGGCACCGGCACCGGTACGAGGTGTCCAACCGGTATCGCGACGGCTTCATGGAGCACGGGATGCGCCTCAGCGGCCTCTCCCCCGACGGCTCGCTGGTCGAGATGATCGAGTTGCCGGGGCATCCGTGGTTCGTGGGGTGCCAGTTCCATCCGGAATTGCAGTCGCGTCCGTTGCGCCCGCACCCGCTCTTCGCAGGGTTCGTCGCGGCGGCCGATGCGCGCCGCCGCCAGCGCGACGCGGACGGGTGACCGGGATGGCCACCACGACGTGGGGGACGGAGCACCTGTTCCTGATTGCCGGCCCATGCCAGCTGGAGGATGACGGGTTGAACCTCCGCGTGGCCGAGGCGCTGGCGCGCCTGGCCGAGCACGTGCCCGGCGGGGTCATCTACAAGGCGAGCTTCGACAAGGCCAATCGCTCCAACCTCGACGGCGTGCGCGGCCCCGGACTGGAAGCGGGATTGGCGGCCCTCGCGCGGGTGCGGGCCGCCAGCGGCCTCCCCATCCTGACGGATGTGCACGAGGCGGGACAGTGCGCTGCGGCGGCGGAGGTGGTGGACGTGCTGCAGGTGCCGGCCTTCCTCTGCCGGCAAACGGACCTCCTGGTGGCCGCCGGTGCGACGGGGCGTGCGGTGAACGTGAAGAAGGGGCAGTGGATGCATCCGGAGGGGATGCGCGGCGCAGTCCGCAAGGTGGAGATGGGGGCGGCGCTGGCCGGGCACGCGCAGGTCCCCGTCGCGGTCACCGAACGCGGGACGTTCTTCGGCTACGGCGACTTGGTGGTGGACATGCGGGCGTTTGCCCGGCTGGCGGCCGCGTGTGAGGTCCCGGTCATCTTCGACGGCACCCATGCGGTCCAGCGCCCCGGACTGGGAAGCGGCGGCGCCAGCGGCGGGGCGCGGGAGTTCATCCCGCCCTTGACCCTGGCGGCGGTGGCGGCCGGGGCGCACGGGCTCTTCCTGGAGACGCATCCCTCCCCCGATCGCGCCCCAAGCGACGGCCCCAACATGCTGCCCCTGGACGAACTGCCCGCGCTGATGGCCCGCGTGGTGGATGTGTGGGACCGGGTGCGCCGACCGTGATCGACCCGACGCTTGCCCGCCGGGTGCGCATGGTCGGCCTGGACGTCGATGGGGTGCTCACCGACGGGGGCATCTACCTCGGGGCGGCCAACGCCCCCGGGGAGGCGGTGCCCTTCGAGCTGAAGCGCTACGACATCCAGGACGGCCTGGGGATCCAGCTCCTGCGGGCGTGCGGCCTTGCCGTCGCCATCATCACGGGGCGGGTATCCGAGTCCGTGGCGTGGCGCGCCAGGGAGCTGCAAATCGATGCCGTGGTCCAGGACCCGCAGGCCCGCAAGCTGCCGGCCTTGCGCCGCCTCGCGGACGAGCGCGGGATGTCCCTCGACGAGGTGGCCTTCGTCGGAGACGACCTCCCGGATCTCGCGGTGTTACGGGCGGTGGGTCTCCCCGTGGCGGTGGGGAACGCCGTGGCCGACGTCGCGGCGGCGTGCACGGTGCGTCTGTCGGCCCGCGGCGGGCATGGGGCCGTGCGCGAGTTTGCGGAGGCGCTCCTGCGGGCCCGGGGGGAGTGGGACGACGCGGTCGCCCGGTATGTGCGCGAGCGCGCCGAAGAGCCCCGGGGCATCGGGGCTGGGGGCGCCGAGGCATGAACGTGTCGTCGGTGGTTGCCACGGGCCGCCAGGTGCTGACGCTGGAGGCCGACGCGCTCCGTGCCACGGCGGACGCGCTGGACGACGCCTTTGCACGGGCCGTGGAGTTGCTGCGCGACTGCCGGGGCCGCGTGATCATCGCGGGCGTCGGCAAGTCGGGGCTGATCGGCAGGAAGATGGCGGCCACCTTCACCAGCACCGGCACCCCGGCCGCTTTCCTCCATCCGGTCGAGGGGCTGCACGGTGACCTGGGCATCGTCGGGCGCGACGACGTGGCGATGCTCATCTCCAAGAGCGGGGAGAGCGAGGAGCTGCTGGGGCTCCTGGAGGCGCTGGTGCGGATGGGGGTCCGCCTCATCGCCATGACCGCGGAGCCGGCCTCCCGGCTGGCCCGCCATGCCGACGTGGTGCTGCCGCTCGGTCGGCGGGAGGAGGCGTGCCCGCACGACCTCGCCCCCACCACGAGCACCACGGTCACTCTCGCGCTGGGGGATGCCCTTGCCGTGGCCTTGCTCCAGGAGAAGGGGTTCCGGGCCGAGGACTTTGCCCGATTGCACCCGGGTGGCGCCCTCGGGCGCCGCCTGCTGACCCGAGTGCGCGACGTGATGGAAACGCACGACCTCCCCACGCTGTCCGTGACGGCGACCATGCGGGAGGCCGTGGTGGCGCTCGCCGAGCGTCGCGGCATCGGGATCGTGGCGGAGGGAGGGCGGGTACAGGGGGTGGTGACGGCCGGGGACCTTACGCGCCTGATGGAACGTGATGCCGACATCCTGGCCGTGCCGGTCAGGCAGGTCATGTCGCGCACCCCGCGCATGGCCCGCGACCTCGAACTCGGGAGCGCTGTGCTGCATCGGATGGAGACGGCGGGGGTCATGGCCATGCCTGTCGTGGACGCGGACGACCGCCTGGTGGGCGTCGTGCATTTGCACGACCTGCTGCGCGCGGGGGTCGCATGAGCGGTTTGGCCGCGTTTCGCCGCCTGGGATGGCGCCGATGGGGATGGCTGCCATTGCTGCTCCTGGTGGCGGTGGGCGCGCGGTGCCCCGGCGGCGCCAAGGCGCGCAAGGCGCCGCGCGCCGCGGTGCCTGTCATCCCGGATTCCGCCGACCAGCTGATCTTCGGGTTGCGGACCATCATGCAGGACCGCGGCGTGAACCGGGGGGTGCTCCTCGCCGACAGCGCCCTTGTCTACGAGGAAGGCACCCGTCTTGAGCTGCTCCGCGTCCATGTGACGTTCCACACCGGGTCGGGCGTCAAGGATGGGGTGCTCACCTCCCGGCAGGGGACGTACAACGCCCGTCTCTCCCGCCTGGAGGCGCGGGGAGACGTGGTGATCGTGCGGGAGGACGGCAAGCGCCTGACCTCGCCGCAACTCGTGTATGACCAGGCCCGCAACCAGGTCTTCTCCGACAGCGCCTTCGTCCTCACCGAGCCTCGCCGGCAGATTTCCGGGATTGGCTTCGAATCCGATCCGCGCCTCACCAACTTCCGCTGCATGCGCAACTGCAAGGGCGTTGCCCCGGTCAAGGTCCCCACCCGGTGACCATGGGCGCGGCGCAAGTGAACCGCAGGCCCCGTCGCCGGGGCCGTTGGGGCGTGGCCCTGCTGGTGGCCGTGGCTGCCGCCTGTGCCCGGGGGCGCGCGCCTGCGCCGGGAAGCGCCCCTCCGGCCGTGGTTCCGCCGGCCGCCGCACCGTCCAAGGCCGATCAGCGGCCGATGACCGCGGCGGACTCGCAGCGCCTCGGGGTTCGCCCTACCGCGGACAGTGCCGCGGCGGACAGCGCGCGGCGTGCGGGGGCTCGCGCCGACAGCCTGCCTACGGACAGCCTCCGCGCCGATACCGCGCGCGCGCGCAAGGCGCCACCCAAGAAGCGCCCCGCCGCCACGCGCGACTGCGTGCTCGACTTCGACGAGTCCCCCCCGGAAACCCGCCTGGTGTACAGCCGGCTGTCGGAAACCGTCGCGAACACCTTCATCGGCGGAGGGTTCATCGGCCATTGCCAGGGGGAGAAGAACCGCCTCAAAGCGGACAGCGCGGAGCAGTTCCAGGCGGCGGGTGTCGTCAACCTGTACGGCAACGTGTCGTACGAGGAACCCGGCAAGCTGCGCCTCACCGCCACCAACGCCACCTACTTCACGCGGGAAGGCCGGCTGTTCGCGTCGGGGAACGTGGTGGCTACCCAGTTGCGCTCGGGAAGCACCCTCACCTCCAACACGCTGGAGTACTATCGGGAGGGTGCGGATGGCTCGCCGTCGCGCCTGGTGGCCCCGGGACGACCGGTGGCGCGCCTGGTGGACGTGGACAGTACGGGGCGACCGGCACCGCCCATCGAAGTCACGGCCAACACGCTGGAGCAGCGCGGAGATACCTTGGCCATCGCGTGGGGCGACGTCGTCATCACCCGGGAACAGATCAGCGGGACCGCCGATTCCGCCCGGTTCGACGCCTCGTCCGAACGGGCGCGCCTCATTCGCGGCGCGCGCATCCGCAACCTGGACACCGCGCAGGCGTTCACCCTGACGGGCGACACCATCGACCTCTTCACCACGGAGCGCCGACTCACGCGGGTGACCGCGCTGCACAAGGGGACGGCGGTCAGCAAGGACGTTCGGCTGGAATCGGAACGTATCGACCTCCGACTCGCCGACCAGCAACTGGACGAGGCGTTCGCGTCTGGCGACGGGCGCTCCCGGGCGCTGACGGGCACCCAGGAGATGGAAGCGGACTCCCTGCACATCCGCCTTCCGGGCCAGCGGGTGCGGGAGATGCGCGCCGTGGGCGGGGCTGCGGCCCGCAGCAAGCCGGACACCCTTCAGATGGTCACCGAGGACCCCGACCTGCTGCGCGGGGACAGCCTGTACGCGTGGTTCGACTCTACGGCCGCCAGCCGGGACGCCGCACCCGGCACGGGACAGGCGCGCGACACCTCGCGGGTGGTGATCCGGGAGATCCAGGCGATTGGCTCCGCCAGTTCCCTCCTGCAGACCGCCTCCCGGGAGGGGCGTACGCGGCCGCCCAACATCACCTATGCGCGCGGTCGCCGCATCCTGGTCGAGTTTGACAGTGGCACTGTGCGCCGGGTGCGTGTGGATTCCGCCGCTTCGGGGCTGTTCCTGGAGCCGGCGCCGGATTCCGTTGCCGACACCACCGCCTCACGGGGACGCCGTCGAAGCGGGGGACAGGGCGCTCCCGCCGCGGGACGCCCACCGACCCCGCTGGGTGGGGGCGCGCTCGTGCCTGACATGAACGCGGCCGCCGGTCTCCCGCCACGTCGGCGTGCTCCGTCCTCGCTCGCCTTGAGGCCTGTCCGCTACCCATGGGAGCGCCGAGCGCGTGGCGTTCCCGCATTCGCCGCCATCCATGACTGACGACGCGCCCGCCCCCGGCGAGGACGAATCCAAGCTCGAGGTGGCGCATGCCGCGCCGGAGTCCATTCCGGAGTCGCCCCCGGAGTCCGCGCTGGAACCGGCGGCACCGGATGTGGCGCTCCACGACGTCTGGTCGGCGGTGAGCAGCCGGATCAACGGCGATCGCCCCATGGCGCAGGTGCTGGCGGCGGCCCTCTCCGTGGCCGATGGCGCGGGAGGGGTCCCGTATCACTTGCTGGTCAATCGCTATCGCGATTGGCACCCCGAGGTGGCGTCCGTTCCGCTGGATGAGCTCCGCAGCCACTTGGCGGCGGTGCTGCCGCGGCTGGAAACGGCTGGGCTGCTCACGCAGCCGGCGGACGGCGCGCTGACCCCGGATGCGCGCCTGCACCTGCAGCCCCTCCTTCACGGCTTCGACGATGCCCGCCGCGCCGAACTGGCCGCGGCGCTCCGCACCGTCGGCGCGCCTGCTCGCCGGACTGCCAATGGTGCACCCCGGCCGGCTGCCGCCTCGGTGCTTTCCGCATCGGGGCTGGTGAAGGTGTACCGCGGCCGTCGGGTGGTGAATGACGTGGCGCTGCAGGTGGCCCAGGGGGAGATCGTCGGCCTGCTGGGCCCCAACGGGGCGGGGAAGACGACCACCTTCTACATGCTGGTCGGGCTGATCGCCCCGCAGACCGGCGCCATCGCGCTCGACGGCCGGGACATCACGGCCATGCCCATGTATCAGCGGGCGCGGCAGGGGGTTGGCTACCTCGCGCAGGAGCCGTCGGTGTTCCGCAAGCTCACCGTCGAGGAGAACATCCTCGCCATCCTGGAGACGCTGCCGCTGTCGGGCGCTGAGCGCGCCGCCCGGCTGGAGGTGCTGCTGGATGAGCTCGGCATCAAGCACCTCCGGCGGTCCCGCGCGTATCAGCTGTCCGGGGGGGAGCGACGGCGCCTCGAGATCACCCGGGCGCTCGTCACCGAACCCCGCTTCATGATGCTGGACGAGCCCTTCGCCGGCGTGGACCCCATCGCCGTCCACGACATCCAGACGATCGTGGCAGGGCTCCGCCATCGTGGCATCGGCGTGCTCATCAGTGACCACAACGTCGAACAGACCCTCGACATCGTCGATCGGGCGTACATCATGTTCGACGGGCAGGTCAAGGTTTCCGGTACAGTTCGTGAACTGGTCTTCGACGACACCGTGGCGGAGATCTACCTGGGGCCCACCCTGACGGCCCGCCTCCGCGCGCGCTTTGCCGAAACCGATGGGGGGGACGAGATCACATGAAGACCGGGCTGCAGCAGCAGGCGGGGCTCCGACAGGAACTCAAGGTCAATCCGCGCCTGTACCAGGCGATGGATCTCCTGTACATGCCCCTGCTGGACCTGCAGCAGCACCTCAAGCAGGAACTCCTCACCAACCCGTTCCTGGAGCTGATCGAGCCTGAGGAGGACGAGGGGGAGGCGGAGGAGGTGGCCGAGCCGCAGGATCTGGCAGAGCCGGAACCGGTGGCCGAGGCCGAGCCGGAGAAGACCGGCGATGATGACGTGGACTGGGAGGCGGTCCTCCTGGACGGCTTCGAGACGGGCGGGGTGCGCGAGGAGCACGAGGAGAAGGAGTGGCACGAGCCGGTCACGGTGCTCTCCCGCCACCTGTCCGACCATCTGGCGGAGCAGCTGGCCCTGCTCGACCTGACGCCGCGCCAGGCGTTCCTGGCCGAGGAGTTCATCGGCAACATCGCCGACGACGGGCGGCTCTCCTGCACCCTTGAGGAGATCCGCGACGGGGTCAACGAGGTGCTGGCCCGGGAGGCCGCCGCGCGCGGGTACGAAGGGGTCCTGCCGCTCTACCCGATGGCCGAGATCGAGGCGATGCTCGCCATCATCCAGGACCTCGATCCCCCCGGCGTGGGCGCGCGTGACGTCCGCGAGTGCCTCCTGCTGCAGCTGCGGGCGGCGGGGCAGGCGGGCGGGTTGGCATACCGGCTAGTGGCCGAGGCGTTCGAGGAGCTCATCGCCCATCGCTGGAGCGAGCTGTCCAAGCGGTTCGGCATCAGCCCGCAGGCGGTGCAGAGCGCCGCCGACGAGGTCGCCAAGCTCGACCCCAAGCCCGGCCTCCGCTTCGGCGGCGGGGGGGACGACTACATCATCCCCGACCTGGTTGTGGAGAAGGTGGACGGGGCCTACCATGTCTTCCTCAACGACGCCAACCTGCCGCGGCTGCGCCTGTCACGCTCCTACCAGGAGCTGGTGCGCGACAAGAAGCGCTTCGACGCCGAGAGCAAGGAGTTCATCGCCAGCAAGATGAACTCCGCCAACTGGATGGTGCAGGCGATCGAACAGCGCCGGCAGACGATGCTCAAGGTCATGCACTACATCGTGGACCGCCAGCGCGAGTTCCTCGAGCGCGGCGTGCAGGCGCTTCGCCCCCTCACGCTGCGGGAGGTGGCGGAGGCCGTGGGGATGCACGAGTCCACGGTCAGCCGCGTCACCAACGAGAAATTCGCCCAGACCCCGCGCGGGGTCCTCCCCCTGAAGTTCTTCTTCTCGTCTGGGCTCTCCACCTCCGACGGCGACGACGTCTCGGCCCGGGGCATCAAGGACCAGATCGAGAAGCTCGTCGGCGGCGAGGATCCCCACAACCCGCTCACCGACCAGGCCATCGTGGAAATCCTCCAGCAGACCGGTGTCCAGATCGCCCGGCGCACCGTGGCCAAGTACCGGGACCAGCTCGGCGTGCTCCCCGCTCGCATGCGCAAGCGTGTCTGAGCCGCGCCCGGCGGACGTGAGCGTGCTGGTCCCGGCCAAGGATGAGGCCGGGAACCTGCCGCTGTTCCTGACGCTCTGCGCGGAGATGATCGCCCGGGAGGCGCCGGCCTACGAGGTGATCGTCGTGGACGACGGCTCCACCGACGGCACCTGGGCGCTGCTGCAGGAGCTGCGCGCGCAGCATCCGTTCCTTCGCCCCGTGCGCCACCGGATCCAGCGCGGCATCGCCGAGGCGCTGCGCACCGGGTACCTGCACGCCGAGGGGCGCGTGCTGGTGTTCTACCCGGCCGACTTGCAGTTCAAGCCGGAGGACATTCCCCGCCTCGTCGCCCCGATCCTTGCCGACGAGTCGGACATGGTCACGGGCTACAAGCAGGGCGTGTACGAGAAGGCCTTCGTGTCGCGGATCTACAACCGGCTGAGTCGGGCGCTCTTTCACGTGCCGGTGCGCGACCTCAACAATGTGAAGGCGTACCGGCGGGACGTCATGGCCGCGCTCCCCATGCGCCCCGACTTCCACCGCTACATGATCGTCCTCGCGGCCGCCCAGGGCTTCACGGTCACCGAGGTGCCGGTGCCCCTGTACCCGCGCCACGCGGGGCGATCCAAGTTCGGCCTCTCCCGCATCCCGGTGGGCGTGCTGGACATGGTGGCGGTATGGTTCGAGCTCCGCTTCGGGCAGAAGCCCCTCCTGGCTTTCGGCATGCTGGGCGTCGGACTCTTCGCCATCGGACTTCTGGCTGGCGTTGGGGCGTTCGCGTGGCTCCTGGTGACCGGCCAGGGACAGCGCTGGGTCTGGACCATCGTGCAGACGGCCCTTGTCCTGGGGTCGGTGTTCTTTGCCACCGGCCTCCTGGGCGAGCAGGTCGCACAGCAGCGCGCCGAGGTACGCGAAATGCGGCGGGAGCTCGACGAGCTGGCTGCGGCGGAGCGCACCGGCCGGGGCGGCTGAGCCGGGCCGATGCGCCCACCTCGGCTGCGGGTCCTCTTCGTCACGCACAACATCCCCAGGCACCCCGGGGATGCCGCCGGGTCCTTCGTCCTCCGCCTGGGCGTGGCACTTCAGGCGTCGGGGCAGCAGGTCCACGTCATTGCCCCCGGCGGGGACGGACTCGCCGATCGCGAGGTGCTGGAGGGGGTCTCGATTGAACGGGTGCGGTACGCCCCGCCGGGACGGATGACGCTGGCCCATTCCGGGACCATGGCGGAGGCGGTGCGTGGGTCGTGGGGAGGGTGCGCCGCCCTCGTCGGGCTGCTGCGTGCCCTGCGCAAAGCCACCAAGGGGCACCTCGTGGCGGCGGCGGCGGCGGGTGAACACGTGGACGTGCTGCACGCGCACTGGTGGTTCCCCTCGGGGCTAGCCCTCTGGGGGCTCCCGCGGCGAGCCGGCGTGCCCCTGGTGATCACCATGCACGGGTCCGATGTGCGACTTGCGCAGGGGGTGCGCCCCGTCCACCCGCTCATGCGCAGCGTGCTGCGGCAGGCGGCGGCCCGCACCACGGTGTCCGCCTGGCTGAAGGACGCGGTGCGGTCGATTGCCCCGGACCTGCCCGTCTCGGTCGCCCCGATGCCAGTGGATGTCAACGGGTTTCCGCCGGGAGACCCGGGGCATCCCCGGTCGGGCATCCTGTTCGTGGGACGCCTGAACGTCCAGAAGGGCCCTGCCGATCTGCTTGAGGCGCTGGCGCGCAAGCCGTTGGCACAGGCCACGCTGTCGCTCGCGGGCGAAGGCCCAGAGGAAGGGCGGCTGAAGGCCCGTGCTGAGGCCCTGGGCCTCGGTGATCGCATCCGATGGCTGGGGATGCTGCCACCGCAGGCGCTGGCCGACTGCTATCGGCGGGCGGCCGTGGTGGCGATGCCCTCTCGCGGAGAGGGGCTTGGGCTGGTGGCCGTCGAGGCCCAGCTCTCCGGCACCCCGGTGGTGGCCTATGCGGATGGCGGGTTGCCGGACGTGGTGCGTCCGGCCGATGGCGGCGTGCTCGTGCCGCCCGGCGACATCGACGCCCTTGCCGACGCCCTTGGCCACGTGCTCGAATCCCCCGAGGAGGGGCGACGGCGGGGCGGGGTGGCCCGCGCCGCCATGGTGGAGCGCTTCGCGCCATCGGCCGTTGCCGAACGCTACCTCGACACCTATCGCGCGGCCCGGGACCGGGCGCCATGAGCGTCCCCGCATCGGGTACCCCCGGTATCTGGAGGCGCTGGATGCGTCCGGCGCTGATG
>JAGWYS010000338.1 GCA_018969225.1 Gemmatimonadota bacterium
CGCAACTACGGGTCGCGGGTCAAGTACCGCAACGAGGTGTCGGGGGTGAACAGCCGCCTCGACCCCATCCAGGCGGCCATCCTGCGGGTCAAGCTGGCGCGACTGGACGAGTGGAACCGCCGCCGGAGCGCCGTGGCGGCGCTGTACCAGGCGCGGCTGGCGGACAGCGGGCTCACCCTGCCGCATGTGCCTGATTGGGCCGCCCCCGCATGGCACCTGTACGTGGTGCGCACCCCCCACCGCGACCGGCTGCAGCAGGCGCTGCACGCCCGCGGGGTGGGGACGGTGATCCATTACCCCATCCCCCCCCACGCCCAGGAGGCATACCGCGGCACCACCGCGGCGGCGGCCAGCCAGCCGTTGGCCGCCGCGCTAGCGGCCGAGGTGCTGAGCCTCCCCATGGGACCGCACCTGGCCATGGCACAGGCGGAGGCCGTGGTGGACGCCGTCACCGACGCGATGGCCGAGCTGGCTGGCGAGGCGGTGGCGGTGTCAGGCGCCGCCGCCTGACCCCCCCACCCCCAGGTAGTACCCCACCGTCTCCCGCAACCCCGACTCCAGGGTGTGCCTCGGGCGGAACCCCAGCCGCGCCTCGATGTGCGCCGGGTCAATCGCGTACCGCCGGTCGTGCCCCGGGCGGTCGGTGACGAAGGCGATGAGCGAGTCGCACCGCCCCCCGCGCGCCGCCGGGCACTCCGGGTAGCGCGCCGCCAGCGCCGGGTCCGCGGCAAAGGCCTCGTCCACCAGCGCGCACAGCTGGCGCACCAGGTGGAGGTTCACCACCTCCGAGCGCCCCCCCACCACGAACCCTTCCCCTGGCTCGGCGCCCCGCACGATGGCGGCCACCGCCGCGCAGTGGTCGCGCACGTGCAGCCAGTCGCGCACCTGCTGCCCGTCGCCGTACACCGGCAGCGGCTTGCCGTGCAGCGCGTGGGTGATCATCAGCGGGATCAGCTTCTCCGCCACCTGCCACGGGCCGTAGTTGTTGGAGCACCAGCTGAGCGTGGCCGGCATCCCGTGGGTGTGAATGGCCGCGCGCACCAGCAGGTCGCTCCCCGCCTTGCTGGCCGAGTACGGCGAGTTGGGGGCGTAGGGGGTGGTTTCGCGGAAGGGCGGGTCGTCGGGGCGCAGCGCCCCGAACACCTCGTCGGTGCTCACATGATGGAATCGCACGCCGTCGCGCCACCGGCCGTCCACCCGCCACGCCGCCCGGCACGCGTCCAGCAGCACCTGCGTCCCCAGCACGTTCGTGCGCACGAACGCCATGGGGTCCACGATGCTCCGGTCCACGTGCGACTCGGCGGCAAAGTGCACCACCGTGTCCACGGCGTGGTCGGCCAGCAGCCGCGCCACCAGCGCCCCGTCCAGGATGTCGCCATGCACGAAGGTGATGGCGCCGCGCGCCTCCAGCGGGGCCAGCAGGTCGCGGCGTCCGGCGTAGGTGAGGGCGTCCAGCACCACCACCCGGTCGCCGGGGTGCGCCCCCGTCCAGTGGTGCGTGAAGTGGCTGCCGATGAACCCGGCGCCCCCGGTGATCAGCAGCGAACGCATGCGGTCAGCCATCGAGCTCCCCCTCCTCGGACAAGCGCACCAGGTACTGGCCATAGGCGCTTTTCCCCAGGCGCCCCCCCAGCGTGCGCAGCTGGTCGCGGTCAATGAACCCCATGCGCCAGGCCACCTCCTCGGGGGCGCCGATCTTGAGCCCCTGCCGCTCCTCCACCACCTGCACGAACTGCCCTGCCTGCAGCAGCGTCTCCGGGGTGCCGGTGTCCAGCCACGCCGACCCGCGCCCCAGCCGTTCCACGCGCAGCTGGCCGCGCTCCAGGTAGGCGCGGTTGACGTCGGTGATCTCCAGCTCGCCGCGGGGGGAGGGGGCCAGCGTGGCGGCAATCTCCACCACCTGCGGGTCGTAGAAGTACAGCCCCGTGACCGCCCAGTTGGAGGTGGGGGTGGCCGGCTTCTCCTCGATGGCCACCGCCCGCCCCGTGCCGTCAAAGGTCACCACGCCGTAGGCCTGCGGGTTGGCCACATGGTACGCAAACACCGTGGCCCCCTGCGGCTCCTGCCCCACGCGTCGCAGCACGATGGGCATGGCCTGGCCGTAGAACAGGTTGTCCCCCAGCACCAGCGCGCTGGGGCGCCCGGCGATGAAGTCGCGCCC
>JAGWYS010000339.1 GCA_018969225.1 Gemmatimonadota bacterium
AGGGCGCTGCCGTCCTGCAGCAGGATGTTCTCGGGCTTGATGTCGCGGTGCACCACCCCCTGCCGATGCGCGAAGTCGAGCGCCGCGGCCACCTCGCGGGCCAGCCGCACGGCATCGGCCACCGGCAGCTGCCCCTCGCGGGTGAGGCGCGCGCGCAGCGTTTCACCGGTGACGCAGGGCATGACGTAGTACAGCAGCCCGTCGGCCGCGCCCGAGTCCAGCAGCGGCAGGATGTGCGGGTGCTGCAGGCGCGCGGTGGTGCGGATCTCCGCCAGGAACCGCTCGCCGCCCAGCGCCGCCCCCAGGTCCGGGTGCAGCACCTTGATGGCCACGTCGCGCTCGTGGCGCAGGTCGTGCGCGACTCCGTGGCCATCCCGCCGGCGCCCAGCTCGCGCTCGACGCGGTAGCGGCCGGCGAGGGCGGCGGCCAGGCGGGATGGCATGTCGGTCACGGGCTGAGGGAGGGACCTGCGTGAATCCACCCCGCCGCACTGCCCCCGGGGCGCCGCGGGGGCCCCTCCGAGGTGGGCCGGCGCACCCCTCGCTCGACTCGGTAGATTGTGGGCATGTCCGACCTGTGCCCCGACCGCCTGTCCGAGGTGGCCACCCGCCACCTTCAGGTGGCCATGGAGTTGCGCGCCACCGCGTGGGCACTGGCCGCGGCAGGTTTGCGCGCGTTCCGCCCGGAGTGGACGGAGGCGCAGGTGCAGGCGGAGGTGCGCGCCCAGTTCCGCCGGGCGTCCGGCTAGGGGTCGGGATGGTGCCGGAGCTCCTCGCCCGCTTCGCCCTGCCATTTCACCGGCTGGGGCTGCCCTACATGATCACGGGGGGCGCCGCCGCGATCGTGTACGGCGAGCCGCGGCTGACGAACGACCTCGACCTGGTGGTGGCGATGCACCCGGCGGACGCGGCGCGCGTGGCCGCCGCGCTGGCCGGCGTCGACACCTACGTTCCCCCCGTGGAGGTGCTCGAGATCGAGGCGGGGCGCCGCGTGCACGGGCACTTCAACGTGGTGCACGGCCCGTCCGCGCTGCGCGCCGATGTGTACGTGGCCGGCGAGGACCCGTTGAACGCGTGGGGGCTGGCCGCCCGCCGGCTGATCACGGTGGAGGGGCAGGCGGTGGCGATCGCGCCCCCTGAGTACGTGATGGTCCGCAAGCTCCAGTACGCGGCGATGGGCGGCGGGGACCGGCACCTGCGGGACATCCACCGGATGCTCGAGCGGGCCCTGGTGCCCATGGATCGCGCGGCCCTGATCGCGCACGCGGAGACGCTGGGGGTCCGCGCCCTCCTGGCTCGCGCCGAGGGGTGGCGCGACCCCGTCTAGCCGAGTGCCGCCACCGCTGGCGGTGCGTGGCCGCACACGCGGCGCTCGGGTCCCACCAGCCCCTCCCTACGGCCCCCGCAGCCGCGCCCGCACCTCGGCGGCCCAGTTGAGCACCAGCACCCCCTGGCCGCTCCCCTCCCTGGCCCTGAGCATGAGCAGGTGCCGCCCGTCGGGGGCCACGTCGTAGTTGGCGTGGGGCCCCGACTGGTCGTAGGGGCCGGAGAACAGCGTCCGGCGCTCCCGCACCGCGAAGGCGGGCGCCGTGGTCACCCGGGCGGCCACGACGGCCTCCCCCTGGCGGTAGAACAGCGTGCGCCCGTCGCGCGACCACACCGGCTCGCTGCCGCCGTTGTTGGACACCTGCACGCGCCCGCCGGCGCCCGGGAAGGGGCGCACGTACACCTCGGCCGTCCCTGACTCGTCGGCGCTGTAGGCAATCCACCGCCCGTCGGGGGAGAAGCGCGGCGCCCAGTTCACCCCCTTGGTGAGCAGCGGCGTGGGCGGGACCGACTTGTCCAGCGGCATGCTGAGGACCTGCTGGTCCCCGGTCCCCTCGTCGGTGCGGTACATGAGGGTGCGCCCGTCCGGGGAGATGACCCCCTCGTTGGGGCCGCCCGGCACCTCCACCAGCAGCTCCGGCGCGCCGCTCCCGTCGCCCGGCTGCCACCAGAGTCCCTTGCGCGGCCCCACCTGCCGGTAGAGCACGCGCGTGCCGTCGGGGCTCCACTCCGGGCGCACGTTGCTCCCCGCGGTGGTGAGGCGGGTGAGGGTGGCCGAGGCCAGTTCGTAGATCCAGATGGCGCGCCCCTGCGGGCC
>JAGWYS010000340.1 GCA_018969225.1 Gemmatimonadota bacterium
GCTGCAGCCAGGGGATGGGGCGCTCCAGCCCGGTGGGCCACGCGCTGTTCCACACCACGTACAGGTCGCTCCCGGGCTTCACCGTCCAGCGAAGGCGGGCGTTCACCGATGCGCGATCGGACTGGTTGTCCCATTGCGCAAACAACGTGGTGTTGAGGCGCGGCGAGAAGGCCCAGTCGCCGCGCAGGCGCACCGTGTTGGCGGTGAAGGCGGTCGCGGGGAGCACCACCGCGGTGCGCACCAGGTCCAGCGTGGTGAGCAGGTGGGGGGAGCGACGCACGCGCACCCCCGTGCTCACCTCGGTGGAGCGCCCGTTGTAGAACCCGCCGGCGGACACGGTGGCGTTCCAGCGGACGGCGCGCGCCTCCGCGCCGCTGTATTGCACCTCGGCGCGGTTCCACCAGTAGCGCCCCGGCGCGATGGAGGCGCCGGGAAAGATGCCGAAGGGGGCGGTGGGGGCGTCGAACTGCCGCTGCACCTCGAACTCCAGTCGGTCGCCCCGCTGGAACTGCAGCCCCAGCGGCTTGGTGGCGAGCGACGCGTTGGAGAGCCGCCAGGCGAGGTTCCACACCACGTCGTACTCCAGCAGGTTGACCTCGTAGCGGCGAATCACCGACGGCTGCCGCGGACGGGGGGTGATGGCGGTGCTCCCCCCCAGGCGGTGGATCCCCCGCTGCTGCACGAACCCCAGCGCGGGATTGAAGCCCGCCTCCACGCGGTCCATGCGCACCACGAGGTCGGCGTTGTCGTTGGGATAGTCCACCATCAGGCGATAGTGGGCCCCCGGCGCGGCCCCGGCCGAGTCGCGGCTCCACGCCGCATTCCCGATGAGCAGGAGGTTCTGCCCCCCCTGGACGATGTAGGGGAGGTTGAAGTCCACACCGCCGGCCACGCTCTGGGGACGCCCGGGGGCGTCAGCGTAGGTGGCCATGGCCCCCACGAAGCCGCGCCCCAGCACGTCGTGCTTCACGCGCAGGGCCCCGTTGGTGGAGGGGGCGGCCCCGCCCGTGCGCACCGCCAGCGCCCCCACCTGGTGGTTGAAGGTGCGCCCCTGCATGCGGATGCCGAAGGGGATGGGATCGGGGACGCCGGAGCGCCCCAGCCCCACGCGCCGCGAGTAGAACAGCTGCGTCTGCCGCGGGCGCCCGAAGTCGAAGATGGCCTGTCCCTCGGTGAAGAAGGGGCGCTGCTCGGGGAAGAAGAGCGGGAAGCGCGTGAGGTTGACGATCTGCCGGTCGGCCTCGGCCTGCGCGAAGTCGGGGTTGACGGTGAGGTCGGCGGTGAAGGTGTTGGTGACCGGGACCTTGAGGTCCACGCCCACCTGGGCCTTGGCCACCCCCGCGATCGTCACGGAGTCCCCGCCGGTGGTTGGGAAGGTCCGCTCGGGGAAGCGCGCCTCCCCCAGCGAGTACGGGCGGAGCTCCACGCGCGGGCGCGCCGGCAGGCCGCCAAAACCCGCCACCATCCCCTCGCGCTCGAGGAAGCGAAACCCCTCGGTGCGCTTCCACGCGCGCCACAGCACCTCCTCGTTCTTGCGCGGCATGAAGCGGCGGAAGTTCAGGCCGAAGAGGCTGTCCACCTTGGGGTAGCGCAGCGTGGCCCACGGGATGAGCATCTCCACCTCGTACCCCTCGGCGGTGACGCGGGCGCGCGCGTCCCAGACGCCGTCCCACTCCTCGTTCCCCTGCTCGAAGGTGACGTGCTCGCCGTCCCACAGGGCGCCGTTGGCGTTGGTGCGGAAGTAGAAGCCGCTGCGCCGGTCGTGCAGCCCGTCCACGGACAACGAGACATAGTCGTCCGAGCGCAGCTCGGCGTCGCGACGGAGCTGCGAGCGCACGATGTGCGCGGGGTCCCGGTCGTAGCACCACCACCCCACGGCCAGCCCCCCCGGCGTGGCGAGCAGGCGCACCACCGTGCGCTCGGAGGCGGGCGCCCCCTCGCGGGGATCGCGCTGGCGGAAGTCGGTGATGGAGTCGGCCCGGGCCCACGCCGGTTCGGTGAGGCGGCCGTCCAGGGTGATGGGCTCGGGGGTGCGCAGCGCGCGGAAGTCGGCCTGGGCGGACGCGCCGATGGGCAGGAGGATCGATGCCACCAGCGCGAACGGGAGTCGCGGGACGCGCAGGCGGACGGCGGGCGCTGGT